>NZ_LT607750.1:5780000-6152500 GCF_900090235.1 Micromonospora echinaurantiaca
CGCGTCGGAGCGACCGTGCCCGCGGAACTGGAAGAAGAGCTTGCGGCCGGTGACCCCGCTGCCGAACGGCCGGGTGGTGGCGATGCCGTTGCCCAATCCGTGGGCGAACACGGTGACCGGGTCGCCGGCCCCGGTGACCAGCCGTTCCAGCCGTACGCCGTGCGGCGTGGCGACCAGCTCGGTCTCCGGTTCGGGCAGGGCCGGCCGCCCGGTACGCGGGCCACCCGGCCCCGGACCCCAGGTGCGCGGCCCGCCGTCCGGCGGTGGTGGCCAGCGGAAACCTCTCACCAGAACCCTTTGCCGTCGCTCAGGTCGCGCAGCCCGACCCGGACGTCGAGCAGGTAGATCAGCGCGGCCGCGATGCCGATCAGTCCGAAGAGGCTGATCGGGCCGAACCCGAGCAGGGTCAGCACCAGGCAGACCGCCAGGATGGCGATCCAGCCGCCCTTGGGCAGCGTGCCGATGGCGGGGAAGGCGTCGGACCGCTGGGTGATGGCGTGCACCAGCGCGACGCCCTGGATGATCAGCGCGAAGACGAGCAGGATCAGCTCGATCACGTAGCGGACTTCGAAGGCGAAGAGCGGCGCGGCGTTGGCCATGACGGCAAGCTTATGCCGGCGACCCCGGAAACGTCCGACAAGGACGCCTCCGGGGTCGCCGGCTCAGCGGATCACTCGGCGGCCGGGCGGGTCCGCTTGGTGGTCCGGGGCAGCTTCGCCGACGGGGTGGCGGCCGGCTTCACCGCCTTGGCGGTGGTCTTGCGGGCCCGGGTGGTGGCCTTCTTCGCGGCGGCCGGCTTGGCCTCGACGACCTCGGCGACCTCGGCCGGGGTGGGCACCTCGGCGACCGGCTCGACCGGCTCGGCCGGCTTCACGGCGGCGGCCGGCGCGGTGGCCTCGGTCGCCTCGATGTCGGCGTTCACCGTGTCGGCGGCCCCCAGCACGCCGGCGCCGACCACCCGCTCACCGCGGGCGACCAGCGCGCCGTACGCGGCGAGCGCCCGCTCCTGGGCGGTCTGGGCGCCGGCCACCACGACGGCGGCGTTGCGGGTGGCCACCTCGCGCAGCCGGTCGAGGTCGGCGACCTCGCGCAGCTTGTTCAGGTCGGCGACCTCGCGCAGCTTGTTCAGGTCGGCCGCCTCGCGCAGCTTGTTCAGGTCGGCCGGGGCCTTCTCGCGCAGGTTGCCGGCGGTCTGGTTCGCGGTGCGCAGCGTCTCGTTGGCCTTCTGGCGCAGCTCGACGCCGGTGACGACGGCCTTGCCGCCGAGGTCGGCGACGACCTTGGTGCCGAGGTCGCTGACCACGGCGGGGAGCTTGCGCAGCTGCTGGAGGGCCAGCTCGCCGGCGCCGGCGGCGGCGTAGATCGGGGCCGGGATGCGGTTGGTCTTCGGCTGGGTCATGACTTCTCCTCCTCGGCCGCCTCGGCGGCCTTCTTCGCGGGGGTCGGTGCGGGGGTGGCGCCGGCCTCGGTGACGGCGACCGACTCGAGCACGGCCTCGGTCGGCGTGCCCGCTTCGGTGGTGGGACCGGTGACGGTCGGGTTGACCAGGGCGGGCGCCTCCTCGGCGGACCCGGGTGCGGACGGTCGCGGCGCCTCGGTGGGCTCCGCCGCCGGGGGCTGCTGCGCGGTCTCCGCCGCGGCCGTCGCCTCGGCGAGCCGCGCGTTCTCCCGGCGGAACGTCTCGTAGATCTGGCTGAGCGACTGCTTCTGCGCCATGGTCAGGTCGGGGTCGACGGCGATGGCCGCGAGCACCCCCTGACCCTCCTTGTCGTCGAGCAGCCCGGCCCGCAGGTACATCGCCGGGGTGGAGACCCGCAGCGCGCTGGCCAACTGCTGGAGCACCTCGGCGCTGGGCTTGCGCAGGCCGCGCTCGATCTGGCTCAGATACGGGTTGCTGACCCCCGCCTGCTCGGCGAGCTGCCGCAGCGAGATCTTCGCGTTGCGGCGCAGGTCGCGAATGAACCCGCCGACGTCGGGAAGGTCCTTGGGTGTGGCCATACCCCGACGCTAGTCCGCCCTGCTAACTCCTGCAAGCAAAGTGCTAACCAGAGTTAGCAAGGTCTCAGTAGGCGGTTGCGTCCGGGACGCCCCGTGCGTACGGTCCTCCGGTGACCAAGATCGAGGTGAACGGCGCCCAGCTCGCGTACGACGAGGTGGGCAGTGGTACGCCGGTGGTGCTGCTGCACGCCGGGATCGCCGACCGGCGGATGTGGCGCGAGCAGGTCGGCGTGCTGGCCGTACGGCACCGGGTGATCGCGCTCGACCTGCGCGGCTACGGCGAATCCGAGCTGCCGCCCGCCTCGTTCGCCCACCACGACGACGTGGTCGGGCTGCTGGACGCGCTCGGCGTGCCGCAGGCCGCCCTGGTCGGCTGCTCGTTCGGCGGGGCGGTGGCGGTCGACACCGCGCTGGCCCACCCGGAGCGGGTCACGGCGCTCGCCCTGTTCGGCAGCGCGATCTCCGGCCACGAATGGTCCGAGCAGGCCAACGACCTCTGGGACCAGCTGGTGGGCGAGGTCGACCAGGAGGACTTCGCGGCCAGCGCCGCCGCCGAGGTGCGGTTCTGGGTGGTCGGCCCCGGCCGTCGCCCGGAGGAGGTCGACCCGGAGCTGCTCGCCTTCGCCGGGGAGATGGACCAGCGGGCCCTCGCCGCCGAGCAGGCGCTCAGCGCGGTGGACGTGGCCGAGCTGGACCCGCCGGCCATCGGCCGCCTCGGTGAGCTGCGGATGCCCGTCCTGGTCACCGCCGGCGCGGCCGACGTGCCGGACATCAGCCGGCTCGCCGACCGGATCGCCGCCGAGGCGCCCGACGCGGTGCGCCTGCCCGACGTGCCGGACGCCGCCCACCTGCTCCCGCTGGAACGCCCGGAGCCGGTCAACGCCGCCCTGCTCGACTTCCTCCCCTGACCCGCCCGCCCGGTCACCGGACAGGCGGACACGCGCGCCGACCGCTCCGGTGACCAGCGGGCTGGGCGGACAGCACCGATGGCCCCGGCGGGTCACCCCGCCCGCCGACCGCCGGTCACCAGACCGGGCGGACCGCCCCGACCGGGACGCCGCCGCCGAAGAGCGGCAGCTCGGCGTACTCGGTCAGCACCGGCGCGGCCACGCCGAGCCGGCGCAGCGCGGAGACCAGCACCGGCATCCGGGCCCGGCCCGCGCCGTCGTCGATCTTCACGGCGACCGCCCCGACGCCGGGCAGCGCCGCCGCGATCACCCCCTCGGCGCCCACCTTCGCCAGCAGGCCGGGGATCCCGCGCATCAGCCGGGTGTCGTCAGCCTCGGTGCCGCCGACCAGTTCCGGGTGGGCGCGCATCGCGTCGGCCACCGCCCGGGGCACCGAGCCGGGCTCCGCCGAGACCAGCCGCAGGTACGCCCCGGCCAGCCCGGTCAGCGACACGGCGAGCACCGGGGCACCGCAGCCGTCCACCCCGACCGCCGCCGCCCGCTCGCCGGTGAACTCCTCGATGGCGTCCCGCAGCCGCTGCTGCAACGGGTGTTCCGGGCGCCAGTACCCGTCCCGCGCCCAGCCGGCGGCGCCACAGGTCAGCAGCATCCCGCTGTGCTTGCCGGAGCAGTTCATCTGGATCCGGCGGGGCCCACCGCCGGCGCGCAGCACGGCGGCCCGGGCCGCCTCGCCGACCGGCAGGTCCGGCGGGCAGTGCAGCGCCGACTCGTCCAGGCCCGCCCGGGCCAGCAGCGCGCCGACCCGGGCCAGGTGGAACTCCTCACCGGCGTGGCTCGCCGAGACCAGCGCCAGGTCGGCCGGGTCGGTCAGCGGCAGGCCGGCGCGGAGCATCCCCACCGCCTGCATCGGCTTGTTCGCCGAGCGGGGGAAGACCGGCGAGGTCACATCCCCGGCACCGGCCACCGTTGCCCCGGTCGCGTCGAGCACCACCACCGAACCGCGGTGCACGCCCTCCACAAAATCGGACCGGACCACCTCGGCGAGCGGCGCCCCGCCCTCGTACGTCTTTCCCACAGGATGGACGGTACCGACGTTCCGGCGACCGCGGACGGCGGGGTGACCAGGTCGTCCGCCGTTCTGTGTACAGGAGCGCCGGCGAGCCCGCCGCTTACCGCCCGGCGGCCGGCACGCCGAGCAGTTCGCGGGCCTGCGCGGTGGTCAGCGGCGGGCGCTGGGCGAGCTGGGCGAAGCCGACGGCCCGGGCGACGAGCTGCATGTTGGACTCCACCGGGCTGCCCTTGGCGTACGTGACGGTGTCCTCCATGCCGACCCGCAGATGCCCACCGGTGGACAGCGAGGCCAGCATCACCGGGATGGTGCTGCGGCCGATGCCGGTGGCCGAGAAGGTGGTGCCCTCGGGCAGGTCGCGCAGCGCCTGGCGGCAGGCGACCAGCGCCTCGGTGGTGCCCGGCATGCCGCCCGGCACCCCCATCACGAAGTCGACGTGCACGTGCCCGCCGGCCGGCAGGCCGTACTTGCCGAGCAGGCGTTGCAGGGCGGTCAGGTGGCCGAGGTCGAAGATCTCGTACTCGGGCACGACGCCCCGCTCCTGCATCCGGGTGTGCAGGTCGACGATGAACTCCCAGCGGTTGAGGAAGACGTCGTCGCCGAAGTTGACGGTGCCCATGGTGCAGGAGGCCATGTCGGGGCCGGCGTCGAGGACGGCGAGCCGGTCGGCCTCCGGGTCGGTCACCGCGCCGCCCGAGGAGAGCTGCACCACCAGGTCGGTGCTCTCCCGCAGCGCCGCCACCGTCTCCCGCAGCCGGCCCTGGTCCAGGGTGGGCTTCGCCTCGTCGTCGCGGATGTGGACGTGGATCACGGCGGCGCCGAGCGCCTCGCACTCCTTGGCGGTCAGCAGCAACTCGTCGAGGGTCACCGGCAGCGCCGGCACCTCCGCCTTCGCCGACTCCGCACCGGTGGGGGCAACCGTGATCAACGTCCCTGTCGTCATGCCGGGATCCTAGACCCCGGCTCCGAGCCCGGTCGACCGGAACCTTTCCGGCACTGACGTCGCCAACGAGAGATCTTTTCGCCGTCAGCCGCTCTGGGCCGGATCGATCGCGGCGGCCGTCTCCCCGATCAGCAGCCGGGCGTCGTCCGGGACGTTCCGCTTGAGCACCGCCAGGGCGACCTGGCCCAGCTCGTGATGGTGCACGGCGGTGCCGACGAAGCCCACCGTCCGGCCGTCCAGGCTCACCGGCGTACCGGCGGCCGGTGGCTGGTCGGTGGTCACCCCGTCCAGGTGCAGCAGGACGAGCCGGCGCGGCGGTCGGCCCAGGTTGTGCACCCGGGCCACCGTCTCCTGGCCCCGGTAGCAGCCCTTCTCCAGGTGTACGGCCGGGCCGATCAGGTCCACCTCGGCCGGGATGGTCCGGTGGTCGGTGTCCACCCCGACCCGGGCCCGCCGGGCGGCCACCCGGATCGCCTCGTACGCCCAGAGGCCGACCGGCGGCACCCCGGCGCCGCGCAGTTCCGCGACCACCTGTTCCATGCCGGCCCGGGGGACCAGCAGGTCCACCCCGAGCGGGCCGCGCCGGGCCCACCCGCCGGCCGGCAGCGGCCGGACGTCGTACAGCGCGGTGGGGCGGGGCGGCAGGGTGCCGGAGCGGAACTTCGGACCCGGCACCGCTACCACGTCGGGCTCGGTCAGCCCGGTCACGCCGAGCGTGGCCAGGGCGGCGGGCGCCTCCGGCCCGACCAGCGAGAGCAGCGCGTGGTCGACGGTCGCGTCGCGCGGCTCGACCCGGCTGAAGAACCGCATCTTCTCCAGGTACGACAGCAGCCCCTCGGTGGCCCCTGGCTCGGTGTCCAGCCAGGTGGTCTCGCCGTCCTCGGTGACCATGGCGTGCTGCTCGACGTGCCCGTGCGGGGAGAGGACCAGCAACTCGGTGCCCTGGTAGGGGGTCAACTGCGCCAGGTGCTGGCTGGTGAGCGTGTGCAGCCAGCCGATCCGTTCCTCGCCCGGCACCGCGACGATCCCCCGGTGCGAGCGGTCGACCAGGCCGACCGCGGTGTCCAGCGTCCGCTGCTCCCGCATCGGGTCGCCGTAGTGCGCGGCCACCCCCCGGACGCCCGCCGCGGCGTGCGCCGGCTCGGGCTGGTCCCGGCTGGCCTCGTCGATGCTCTCGACGGCTACCGCTCCCGCGATGTCGATCATTCCTGGTCCCCGTTCTGACAGCGGCCGCAGACGCCGAAGAGTGACACGTGCCCGATGTCCACGCCGAACCCACGCTGGCTCGCCAACTGGTCGGCCAGCGGGCGGAGCAGCTCGGGGTCGATCTCGTCGATCGCGCCACACTCCCGGCAGACCAGGTGGACGTGCTGGTCCTCGCCGGCCGCGTGGTAGGTCGGCGAGCCGTGCGAGAGGTGGGTGTGGGTCACCAGGCCGAGCCGTTCCAACAGCTCCAGCGTGCGGTAGATGGTGGTGATGTTGACCCCGGCCGCCACCTCCCGGACCGCGTTGTGCACCTGCTCCGGGGTGGCGTGCCCCAGGTCGAGCACCGCCTGGAGGACCAGCTGCCGCTGCGCCGTCAGCCGCAGGCCACGGGCCCGGAGCAGTTCCGCGAGGGAGGATTCGGACACCGTTCGATCATAGTTCGGTAATCGCGCCGACCCCCGGCCCGGCGGGCAGGCGGTTACGCTCGGCGGTCATGGCGTCGAGGATCGCGGTGCTCGGGCGGGGACTCGTGCCGGCCGGGGAGCCGGTGCTGCGCGGTGACGACCTGGGTGTGCTGCGCGGCGACGGGCTCTTCGAGACGATGCACCTGCGGGGCGGCCGGCCCTGGCTGCGCGACGAGCACCTGGCCCGGATGGCCCGCGCCGCGGCGGCCGTGGAGCTGACGCTGCCGCCCGCCGAGGCGCTGGTCGAGCTGCTGGACACCATCTGCGCCGACTGGCCCGCCGAGGTGGAGGGCGCGCTGCGGCTGGTCTGCACCCGGGGCCCGGAGGACGGCGGGCCGCCGACCGTCTACGCCACGCTGGCCGAGGTGCCGGCCGCGGCCAAGGCCGCCCGCCGGGACGGGATCAGCGTGGCGACGCTGCCGCTCGGCGTGCCGGCGGTGGCCCGGACCGGCCTGGACTGGCTGCCCGCCGGGATCAAGTCGACGTCGTACGCGGTGAGCACCGCGGCCCGCCGCTGGGCGCGGCGGGCCGGCGTGGACGACGTGCTCTGGGTCTCCAGCGACGGGTACGCCTTGGAGGGGCCCACCGCCAACGTGGTCTGGCTGGCCGGCGACACGCTCTGCACGGTGCCCGCCGCCGACACCGGCATCCTGCCCGGCACCACCGCCGCCTGGCTGCTCGCGCACGCCCACCAGCTGGGTCTGGCGGCTGCCGAGCGCCTGGCCACCCCGGCCGAGCTGGCCGCCGCCGACGGCGTCTGGTTCACCTCGTCGGTGCGCGGCCTCACCCGCCTGCGCACCCTCGACGACACCGACCTCCCCGACTCCCCCCTGACCCCCCACCTCCACACCCTCCTCTCCTTCCCCCTCCCCTGACGGAACGGGGGAAGGAAGGCCCGTCGATCATGAAGTTGTTACCGCGACACGCCGAGGCGGGCGACAACAACTTCATGATCACCGGGGGGTGCCCCGGGGGTCAGCCGGCTACGCGGGTGAGGCGGGCGGAGAGGTGGGGCGAGAGGCCGTGGCCGACGGCGGCCATCTCCTGGGCGTAGAGCAGGGCGCCCTCGACGATGCCGAAGAGCCGGTGGCCGGCGGTGACCTCCTTGGCGGTGGCCGTACGCACCACCGCGTCGGTGACGAACTCGACCTGGGTGCCGGTGCGCCGGCCCAGGTGGAGCTCCATCACGCCGGTCGGCGTGGTCATCAACGCCTCCAGCTCGTCGGTGGCCCGGTCGTCCTTGAGGACCGGGCGCCACCAGCCGACTTCACGACCGGCCGGGCGGACCGGCCTGCTCTGCTCGTCGAGGATCCACGCCCGGGACTCGTAGAACAGGAACGGCCGGCCGTCGTGGCTGATCCGGATCTCCTGCGCGAAGTCGAAGTCCTCGATGGTGGGGAAGCCGCCCCGACCCCGGCCGCGCCACACGCCGATGTACGGCAGCAGACCGTCCAGCGTGGGATGCAGCTTCGGACCGACCCGCAGGTCGTGGCTCTCCTCGTACGGGTACGGGTCGACCGGCGGCGCGTTCAGCCACGGCGGCGGCTGCAGCGGGTTCTCGTCGCTCACCGGTTCACTCGCCCCTCTCCGTCGGTGACCGCGCCGGCTGGCACGCGCTCCCCTGTCGCCTTCGTTCGCGACTGCGGGGCTCGCAAACCCGGCTCGCTCCTCGCGCTCACCGTGCCACCCTCGTTCGCGACTGCGGGGCTCGCAAACCCGGCTCGCTCCTCGCGCTCACCGTGCCACCCTCGTTCGCGACTGCGGGGCTCGCAAACCCGGCTCGCTCCTCGCGCTCACCAACGTCCTCTCGATATGCGTACCGCAACGTAGACCAGGCCACCGGCGAGCGCGCCCAGGCCGGCGACCAGCAGGCTCACGAACCCGATCTCGGTGACCATCCCGGCCATCCTATGCTGGCGCCATGGCCCGCACTCTCGTCGTCAAGGCCACCGCCGGCGCGGACGCGCCGGAACGGTGCGCCCAGGCCTTCACGGTCGCCGCCACCGCGGCCGCCGCCGGGGTGGACGTGTCGCTCTGGCTCACCGGCGAGTCGACCTGGTTCGCGCTGCCCGGGCGGGCGCAGGAGTTCGAGCTGCCGCACTCGGCGCCGCTGGCCGAGCTGCTGCACGTGATCCTCACCACCGGCACGGTCACCGCGTGCACCCAGTGCGCCGCCCGCCGGGACATCGGCCCCGGCGACGTGCTGCCGGGCGTCCGGATCGCGGGCGCGGCGGTCTTCGTCGAGGAGGCGATGGCCGAGAGGGCGCAGGCGCTGGTCTACTGACCCGCAGGCCCGACGCGATACCGGCCCGACAAGTCGGACCAATGCCTACGATTCGGTTGTGGGCGAGGCGATCGAGCGATTCTTCGAGGCACTGCCGGCACGCGCCCCGGAGATCCTCCGTGGCCTGGTCAGCGGCACTCTCCAGATCGAACTCGTCGACGGCGACCGGACCAAGCACTGGCTGGTGCGGATGCGGCCGGGCGCGATCGAGGTGAGCCGGCAGCGGGGCCCGGCCGACGCCATCTGGTACAGCAGCGAGGACCTCTTCGAGCGGCTGGTCACCGGCCGCGCCCAGGGGGTCGCCGCGGTGCTGCGCAACGAGAGCACGTTCAGCGGCAACGTGGTGCTCTTCCTGGTCTTCCGGCGGTTCTTCCCCACCCCGCCCGGCACCCGCGATCCTCGGGACGTCGCCCGTGAGCAGGCCGGACGGCGCAAGTGAGGTCGCTGGTCAGCATCCTGGACGGCAACACGTTCCTGGTCAGCGACCACCGGGGCGACATCGAGCCCTCCCTCGACTACCCCACCGGCCTCTTCTCCTTCGACACCCGGTTCCTCTCCACCTGGCGGCTCACCCTGAACGGCGAACGGCTGCACGCGCTCTCCGTCGACGACGCCGAGTCCTACCGCACCCGCTTCTTCCTGGTGCCCGGCGAACCGACGCACTACCTCGACGCCAAGGTCTCGCTGATCCGCAGCCGGGCGATCGGCACCAGCCTCGAGGAGGAGCTGACCGTGATCAACCACGCCGGACGGGAGATGGAGTTCGCCGTCCGGTTGGACATGGGGGCGGACTTCGCGGACCTGTTCGAGATCAAGAACGTGCGGCAGAAGCACGGGCGCATCACCGCCTCGGTCAGCGAGAACGAGCTGCGGTTGAGCTACCGCCGGGAAGCCTTCCACCGGGAGACGGTGATCACCACCAGCGCGCCCGGACAGCTCGACGTGTCGGGCATGACCTTCCGGATCCGGGTCGGGCCGCACGCCGAATGGACCACCCGGCTGTACGTGAACACGATCGTGTACGGGGCACGCGGCGAGGACATCCGGTCCAACCTGCCGCTGTACCGTGGCAGCCGCGGCGTGGCCGCGATCGAGACCGAGCAGAACGAACTGATCAACCAGGCCCCCAAGCTCGGCTGCGACTGCGAGCCGCTGGCCGGCGCGTACCGCCGCAGCCTGAACGACGTCGCGGCGCTGCGCTACGAGTCGATCGCACTCGGCGTCCGGCTGCTGGCGGCCGGGCTGCCCTGGTTCATGACGCTGTTCGGTCGGGACAGCATCATCACCTCGCTCCAGTTGCTGCCGTACCTGCCGGAGCTGATCCCGCCGACCGCCCTGATCCTGGCCGGCCTGCAGGGCTACCGGTTGGACGACTTCCGCGACGAGGAACCGGGCAAGATCCTGCACGAGCTGCGCTACGGCGAGATGGCCGGCTTCGAGGAGCAGCCGCACTCGCCGTACTACGGCAGCGCCGACTCGACGCCGCTCTTCGTGATCCTGCTCGACGAGTACGAGCGGTGGACCGGCGACGTGCGGCTGGTGAAGCAACTGGAGCCGGCGGCCCGCGCCGCGCTGGAGTGGATCGACACGTACGGGGACCTGCTCGGTACCGGCTACATCTGGTACCAGACCCGCAACCCGGAGACCGGGCTGCAGAACCAGTGCTGGAAGGACTCCTGGGACGCCATCTCCTACGCCGACGGCCGGCTGCCGGGCTTCCCCCGGGCCACCTGCGAACTACAGGGGTACGCGTACGACGCGAAGATGCGCGGCGCCCGGCTGGCCCGCGCCGTCTGGGGCGACCCGGTGTACGCCGACCGGCTGGAACGCGAGGCGGCCGCGCTGAAGCAGCGGTTCAACCGGGACTTCTGGATCCCGGAGAAGGAGTACTACGCGCTCGCCCTGGACGCCGACGGCCGGCACGTCGACGCGCTCAGCTCCAACATCGGGCACCTGCTGTGGAGCGGCATCGTCGACGAGTCGCGGGCCGGCCGGATCGCCCAACACCTGCTCGGGCCGCGGCTCTTCTCCGGCTGGGGCGTCCGTACCCTCGCCGACGACCAGGGCCTCTACAACCCGATCGGCTACCACGTCGGCACCGTGTGGCCGTTCGACAACTCGCTCATCGCCTGGGGGCTGTGGCGGTACGGGTTCCGGGACGAGGCCGGGCGGATCTGCGAGTCCATGCTGGCCGCCTCCCGGTACTTCGGCGGGCGGCTGCCGGAAGCCTTCGCCGGCTACGAGCGCGAACTCACCCAGTACCCGGTGGAGTACCCGACCGCGTGCAGCCCGCAGGCCTGGTCGACCGGCACCCCGCTGCTGCTGCTCCGGGTCATGCTGGGCCTGGAGCCGCAGGGTGAGCACCTGATCATCGACCCGGCCCTGCCGGAGGGGATGGGTCGGGTCGAGCTGCTCGACATCCCCGGCCGCTGGGGGCGGGTGGACGCGCTCGGCCGCAGCCGCATCCCACACGACGGCGCGCACGACCGCTGACCGGGCCGACCCCGCGGACGTCGGGTCGCGGCCAGGCGACCGCCAGGCCGGTCAGCCGCCGGTCAGCCGCCGCACCGGCCGGGCAGCCGCTCAGGCCAGGCCGCCGCCGCACCGGCCGGGCAGCCGTCGTCAGGCCGGGCAGCCGGTGCTGGCGGTGAGCACGGGCGGGTCACCGGTCAGGTCGGCGACCACGGTGGCGGCGCCCGCGCGGTAGGCGTACGCCTGCGGGGTGTCCAGCAGCGGGGCCCCACCGGCGAGCGGGCGCAGCGCGGCCGCCGGGGACTGCGCGGCCGGTCCGGCGACGGCACGGACGCTGTGGGCGGTGGCGGCGCCGCCGGGGCACGGCGCGGTGACCCGCTCGACCGCCGGAGCAGCCGGGCCACCGAGGGCCTGCATTGCACCGGCCAGGTCCTCGCCCTCGGTCCCGGGGGCACCGGGCTGCAGCTCGCGGTAGCCGGCGCCGTACGGTCGGCAGCCGGTGTCGGCCGTCAGCCGTACCCGGCCGTTCTCCTCGGCGGTGCCCTCGACGGCCACGAACTCGCCCGCGTCGGCGCGCAGCAGCGGGCCGTCCGCACTGGCCCGGACACCGGCCCGCCAGCCGCCGGGGAGCCGGTCGGCGACGCGCTCCAACAGCTCCCGTTCCGCGCCCTCGGCCACGAAGACGTCCACGTGCCGGAGCAGCCGGGCGCCGTCGGTGAAGGGGGTGACCCGGCAGCCCCGATCGACCTGCGGAGGGAACATCACAGCGGTCGGGCCGGCGGCCGCGACCAGTTCGCCCACGGCGCGGTCGACCACCGGGCCGGCCTGGTCCAGGGAGCGCTGCTCGCGGACGGTCGGCGGGTCGTCGCGTACCGACACCCAGGTGAGCGCCGCCAGCAGCACCGCCCAGGCCACCACCACGACGAGCAACCAGCGTCGCCGCCGGGGGGCGGCCGGCTGGTCCGGACCGGTCGGTGGGGCGTACCCCGGCTGGACGACACCGCTCACTCGTTCATGGTGTCACGCGCGGGGGGCGGGCCGGCCGCCGCGTCGCCGCTTCCCGACGTGCCCGCCCGGAGACGGCTCGTGGCCCGCCTCCTCGGGTGAGGACGACGGGCCACAGGGCCGATCAGAGCGTGGGTCAGGCCAGGGCCACCGTCACGGCGACCTCGTTGATCCCCCGGTCGGCGGTCACCGTGGTGTCGCCGTTACCGAACCGGGACAGCGCCCGCAGGGTCCAGTCGCCCGGGGCGGCGAAGAACCGGAACTGTCCGGCGGCGGAGGTCACCACCTCGGCGGTGAACTCGCCGGTCGAGTCGAGCAGCCGGACGTACGCGCCCGGCACGACCTCACCGGACTCGGCCGTGACCAGGCCGGTGATGACGGTCTCCTTCTCCAGGTCGAGGCTGGCGGGCAGCGGGGCGGCCTGGTCCGGGGCGGCGCAGCCGGCAGCGGTCGGTGCGGTCATCTCAGGCCTCCCCCGGCTCGTCGCCCAGCGCCACCGGCACGCCGACCAGCGAGCCGTATTCGGTCCAGGACCCGTCGTAGTTCTTCACGTTCCGGTGGCCGAGCAGCTCCTGGAGAACGAACCAGGTGTGCGAGGAGCGCTCGCCGATCCGGCAGTAGGCGATGGTCTCCTTGCCGTCGTCCAGCCCGGCGTCGGCGTAGATCCTGCGCAGCTCGTCGTCGGACTTGAAGGTGCCGTCCTCGTTGGCCGCCTTGGACCACGGCACGCTGATCGCGGTCGGCACGTGCCCGGCCCGCTGCGCCTGCTCCTGCGGCAGGTGGGCGGGGGCGAGCAGCCGGCCGGCGTACTCGTCGGGGCTGCGCACGTCGACCAGGTTCCTGGTGCCGATCGCGGCCACCACCTCGTCGCGGAAGGCCCGGATCGAGGTGTCCGGCTCCTGCGCGACGTACTGCGTCGCCGGGCGGGTGACCGGGTCCTTGACCAGCGGACGGGCGTCCAGCTCCCACTTCTTGCGGCCGCCGTCGAGCAGCTTGACGTCGCGGTGACCGTAGAGCTTGAAGTACCAGTACGCGTACGCGGCGAACCAGTTGTTGTTGCCGCCGTAGAGGATGACGGTGTCGTCGTTGCTGATGCCGCGCTCGGAGAGCAGCGCCTCGAACTGGCTCTTGTTGACGAAGTCCCGGCGCACCGGGTCCTGCAGGTCGGTCTTCCAGTCGAGCTTGACGGCGCCGGCGAGGTGGCCGGTGTCGTAGGCCGAGGTGTCCTCGTCGACCTCGACGAAGACGACGCCCGGGGCGTCGAGGTTCTTCTCGGCCCACTCGGCCGAGACGAGTGCGGTGTCGCGACTCATCAGATCACTCCCTGGTGAGGATGGATGGTGAGCCAGCGCGCGGAGATCGATAATTGTCAGTGTCGCACCACGCGCGGGACCCATGGACAGAACGGATCACGGGTTCGTGCGACGGCGCCGCTGCCGGGCGATGGTGGGATCACCGGAGGGTACGCGGACCCTGCGTGCCGATGGCCGCTAGGCGGCCGAGGACAGCCCCGCCGTCAGATGACGGGGCGACACAGGCAGGTGGCCACGCGGCACAGGTCGACCGCGCGCCGTTTGGTGAGGAGCGTCCCCATGGCCAGGGAGCCTACCAGCCGGACCGGTCGGCGCCACCGGGCCGACCAGCATCCGGGACGCGCCGCGACCACCGGCGCCGCCGGACCGGCCGACCGTCCCGATAACTGATCGGCTGCTCAGCCGGCCGAGTTGATCGGCACGTCGCGCGCGTCCGCGGTCACCGCCAGCCCCTCGGGCAGCGGCCGGACCTCGCGCACCGTGAGCTGGAACGGCAGGTCGGGCAGGGGCACGTCGACCGAGATGCCCTTGGCGTAGTTGCTCAGCAGGGTGCGGGCCAGCGGCACGTTCGGCAGCCCTTCGGCGTCCAGGTCGTTGAAGCGCAGCGACACCTGGCCCTCCTTGCCGACGGTGATGTCGGCGGTGCCGGTGACGGTCAGCCGCTGGCCGAGGATGTCCACCGGTGCGGTGACGGCGAGCCGGCCGTTCTGCTCGGCCAGCCGCAGCCCCGGCCGGTCGAGCAGCTTGGCCAGGCTGTCGTAGCTGATGGTGCCGGTGCCGTTGACCGTCTCGGCCACCACCTCGCCCTGCCCGGAACGGATGGTGTCCAGCGAGGCGCGCACGTCACGGGCGTCCACGTCGAGCCGCGGCACGCTGACCGCGTCCCCCTGCACCGAGCCCTGCACGTTGCGCAGCACGATGGAGATGCGCTCGTAGCGGCCGTCGAGCACCTGGGTGAGGAAGGGGAAGCCGCCCACCTCGACCTCGGGCGGGGCGGACTGCGCGTCCTGCTTGGCGACCTCCTGCCGCACCTGGTCGGCGATGGCGCGCTCGGCCACCCCGGCCGCCACCCGGTCGGCGACGACCAGCAGCCCGGCCAGGACCAGCAGCAGGACCACGAGGGTGATCAGCACCTTGCGGCCCCGACGCCGGGGCCGCTCCTCGTACGGGTAGTCCTGCGCCACGCCGCCTCCTGTCTCCGTGCCCCGGCCCGCGCCGTGGCGGTCCGTTCGTACCCGAAAGGGGAAAAACTCAATCTCCGGTCACAACACCAGCTTGCACATCGCGTACGCGGCGGGCGCGGCGAGCGCGAAGCCGCCGAGCGGGCCCTGCATGTGCCGGGCGATCCACATCGTCGGCGGCTCGCCGGCCATCAACCGCCCCGCCTCCGCGTAACCCACCGCGAGGTCGGCCAGCACCGCGGCGACCGCCGCGACCAGCCCGATGATCGCGGCCCGGGTCGGCGTGAACGGGGTGACCAGGTAACTGCCGAGGAGAGCGCTGACCAGCGTGCCGACCATCGCGCCGGCGACCACGCCGGCGGCGCCGCGGGGCACCTGGGGCGCCAGCCGCGGCCACGGCGCCACGGCGTCGGTCAGCCGGGCGACGGTGAGCGCCACCCCGCTGGCGGTCAGGCAGACGGTGATCGCCTGGGTGCCGGCGGGGATCCGGCTGAGCACTATCAGGGTGCCGAAGGCGACCACGCCGACCACGATCAGCAGCGTGCCGCCGAGCGAGTCGGTCACCCGTACCCGGTCGACCCGCCGGACCAGTTGACCGAGCACGCCGAGCACGAAGCCGCCCACCGCGACGAAGCCCAGCGGCGCCAGCCCGGCGACGTCCGTCTGCACGGCCGCCGCGTCCGCGGCGATCGCGGTCGCCACGCTGACCCCGGCGACCAGCAGCACCGCGGGCGGCCGCATGGCCATCGTCCAGGACAGCACGAAGAGCATCTGGACGCCCAGGATGATGAACGCGAACGGCAGCCGGTGCCCCGGGCCGGAGGTCTGCGCGCCGAGCACCAGACCGACGCCGAGCAGCGCGGCGAACCCGGCGACGGCGACCGCGAGCGACCGGCGTACCTCGACCGGCGGCACGGCCTCCTCGTCCGGGTCGGCGGCCTCGTCGTCGGGGCGGCGGGCCGGCTCACCGCCGCGGCGGGCCCGACGCGGCCCGCTGCGCTCGCGGCGGTCGTCCTGGTCGACTGCCGGCCCACCGCGGGGAGCCGGCGGCTGGCCCCGGGACGGGCCGGCCGGCTGCGGGCGGGTGCCGTCGGGCCACGGGTCGCGGCCGGTCTCGGGCGAGCTGGAGGGAAACACGCCCCGATCGTGCCAGACCCGCCGGCACCCGCGGGGATCACGGTTTCCGCGACGTTAAAACCTGAGGCGCGATCAGGGGCAAGCCGGGCAAACGGGAAAGCGCGCGGAGGCGCAGCCGAGGCGATCGGTTACGCTCAAGCCGATACCCGCCCGTCAGCGACGCCGGGACCCACGCCTAGTTCTCAGCGCCACGTCCACGCGGAGTGCCGCTGGTCACGCGCGGCGAAAGCCGCCGGGACGGAGGTGATCGTGGAGATCCTGCTGCTGGTGACCGCGCGAGCGAGCGAACCGTCCGCCGTCCTGCCGGCGCTCGACCTGCTGCCCCACTCGGTCCGCACCGCGCCGCGCGACGTCCGCACCCTGGTCGCCGGCCCCAGCCCCGACGCGGTGCTGGTGGACGCCCGGTCCGAGCTGAGCGAGGCCCGGGCCACCTGCCGGATGCTGCACGCCACCGGGCTCGGGGTGCCGCTGGTCGCCGTGGTCACCGAGGCCGGGCTGATCGCGCTCAACGCCGACTGGGGAGTGGACGACGTCATCCTCGCCTCGGCCGGGCCCGCCGAGGTGGAGGCCCGGCTGCGGCTGGCGGTCGGCCGGCTGAGCAACGCGATCTCCGGGGCCGGCGGCTCGATCCGGGCCGGCGAGCTGACCATCGACCCGGACACCTACGCCGCGAAGCTCAAGGGGCGCCCGCTCGACCTCACCTACAAGGAGTTCGAGCTGCTGAAGTTCCTGGCCCAGCACCCGGGCCGGGTGTTCACCCGGGACCAGTTGCTGCGCGAGGTCTGGGGCTACGACTACTTCGGCGGCACCCGCACCGTCGACGTGCACGTCCGGCGGCTGCGAGCCAAGCTCGGCTCCGAGTACGAGTCGATGATCGGCACGGTCCGCCAGGTCGGCTACAAGTTCGTCGTACCGCCCACGCGGTCGCTGCCGGACGCGGAGCCCGCGCCGCTGCCGGTCTGAGCCTCTCCCGGGGACAGTGTTTCCGTTACGCCCTTTTTGAGCATCCCGTCGCACTTATCCTGACTGCCGGGTTTACCGGTGATGAGGGGGCGACGGTGCGCGCAGGGACCACGGGGACAGGTCGACCGGGGCGGGGGCACTGATGCCGGAGCCGTCCGCCCTGCGCGCCGCCGGCATCGTCACGCTGGTGGTGACCGCCCTGCTCGGCACCGCGTACGCCCTGGGCCGCAGCCTGGTGCCGGACCGGCCCGACCCGCGCGCCTCCGGCGTGGTCACCAGCGGCACCGGCCCGGACTACGGCGAGCAGCCGTCGCCCGGCACCGATCAGCCCGACGGACCGGACATTACCGACCAGGACCGGACCAGCCGCTCCCCGGAGCCGACCGAGAGCGACGGCCCGTTCGGCACCCGCACCACCACCGGAACCTCCCGGGTCACCCTGACCTTCGACGACGGCCCGGATCCGCGATACACCCCGCAGGTGCTCGACGCGCTGCGCGAGTACGGCGTGCGGGCCACGTTCTGCGTCGTCGGCGAGAACGCGCAGGCCCATCCGGAGCTGATCCGGGCGATCCTGGCCGAGGGCCACACGCTCTGCAACCACAGCTGGGACCACGACGTCGCCCTCGGCTCCCGGTCCCCCGAGCGCATCCGGGCCGACCTGCTGCGCACCAGCGACGCCATCCGGGCGGCGGCGCCGGACGCGCCGATCGCCTACTACCGGCAACCGGGCGGCGCCTGGACCTGGCCGGTGGTGTCGACCGCCCGCAAGCTCGGCATGACGCCGCTGCACTGGACCGTGGATCCGTCGGACTGGCAGGCGCCGGGCGCCGGGCCGATCGCCGCGACCGTGGTCGGCCAGGTCGGGCCGGGCTCGGTGGTGCTGCTGCACGACGCCGGCGGCGACCGGCAGGGGACGGTGGACGCGCTGTACCGGATCCTGCCGGAGCTGACCGGCCGGTTCCAGCTGGAGGCGCTGCCCGCCGAACCGACGTGACCGGGCCCTCCGCTGTGGACGGCGCGACCGGACCGCCGGCGACGGGGGCTACGGTGACGTGATGAGCAGCGCCGAACCGACGACCGACCAGGTGACCCGGACCGACCGACTCTCCCCCGAGGAGATCGCCGACGTGCTCGCGCTGGCCCGCCTGGCCGGGGACACCGACGGCGCGAACCCGCTCGACGAGCACGTGCTGCTCCGGCTCCGCGACCCGCAGGCCCCGGCCGTGCACCTGACCGCGCGCGGCGGCGACGGGCGGCTCATCGGCTACGCCCACCTGGACACCACCGACGCCGCGACCGGCATCGGGGTGGAACTGGTGGTGCACCCGGCGCACCGGCGGCGGGGCTCCGGGCGGGCGCTGGCCCGGGGCGTGCTGGCGGCGGCCACCGGCCCGCTGCGCGCCTGGGCCCACGGCGACCACCCGTCGGCCGCCGCGCTCGCCGTCGACCTCGGCTTCCACCGGGCCCGGGTGCTCTGGCAGTTGCGCCGGCCACTGACCACCACGCTCGACGAGCCACGGCTGCCGGACGGGGTGACGCTGCGCGCGTTCCGGCCGGGCGTGGACGACGCGGCCTGGCTCGACCTGAACGCCCGGGCCTTCGCCGAGCACCCCGAGCAGGGCCGCTGGACCCCTGACGACCTGCGGGTACGGCTCGCCGAGCCGTGGTTCGACCCGGCCGGCTTCCTGCTCGCCGAGGAGTCGGCGACCGGCCGGCTGGTCGGCTTCCACTGGACCAAGGTGCACGAGCGCCCCGGCTCGGCCCGGATCGGCGAGGTCTACGTGCTCGGGGTGGACCCCGCCGCGCACCGCGGCGGGCTCGGCCGGGCGCTGACCTGGGCCGGGCTGGCGTACCTGCGCGACCGGCGCGGGCTGGACCGGGTGATGCTCTACGTGGACGATTCCAACACCGCCGCTGTCGCGCTCTACCGGCGGCTCGGCTTCGCGCACTGGTCGGCGCACGTCAACTACCACCTGGGCTGAGCATCGGGCCGGACCCGGCCCCGCCGTTCGGCACCCGCACCCGCCGACCACCGCCCGCGGGCGCGGCCCCCCGCGCCCGCACTCGACGCCCGGCGCCCGGCGCCCGGCGCCCCGGGGTCGCCTGCCTCCGGCGGCGTCCGTCGTCCGGCGTTCGGCGACGTCCGGCGTCCGGCGGCGTCCGGCGCCCGACACCGGCCGGCGTCCGGAAAATACTCATTCTTCCGACAGAGGCACCTGGGTTCACGTAACGGACAACTCGCCCTCAGCGCGCGGTCACCTGGCGGGCCGGACGAGTTCACCTGGCGTTCATTTCCGACCGGCAAACCGGCTACCTGGCGCTCCTAGCTTGAGTGACAGCCGGCCAGCGCCGGTTCCCGGGCCCCCAATCCGGGCGCCAAGTCAGACGTGAAGGGAAACCCCTCAGGTGAAGCTCCAGCGGCACGGCACTCTCGCCTGCCTCGCTCTTACCGCGACGCTCGCCCTCAGTGCATGCGGCTCGGACAACAACGAGCCCGCGAGCGGCGCCACCGCCTCCGGGTCGGCCGCCGCGGCCGACTGCGCCACCGGCACGCTGAACGCCCAGGGCTCGTCGGCGCAGAAGAACGCCATGGCCGAGTGGATCAAGGCGTACCAGCAGAAGTGCCACGGCACCACGATCAACTACGAGCCCTCCGGCTCGGGCGCCGGCATCCAGGCGTTCATCGCCGGCACCGCCGACTTCGCCGGCTCGGACTCCGCTCTGAAGGAGGAGGAGCAGCCGCAGGCGAACGCCAAGTGCGTCGGTGGCCAGGCGATCAACCTCCCGATGGTGATCGGCCCGGTCGCGGTCGCCTACAACCTCAACGGGGTGCAGAACCTGCAGCTCAAGCCCGCCACGCTGGCCAAGATCTTCGCCGGCAAGATCACCAAGTGGGACGACGCCGCGATCAAGGCCGACAACCCGGGGGCGAGTCTGCCGGCCACCACCATCCAGACCGTGCACCGGTCGGACTCGTCGGGCACCACCGACAACTTCACCGACTTCCTCGCCAAGACCGCCGAGGCCGACTGGACGTTCGGCAAGGCCAAGGAGTGGAAGGCGCCGGGCGGCACCGGCGCCAAGGGCTCGGACGGTGTGGCCAGCCGGGTCAAGGGTGCCGACGGCACCATCGGCTACATGGAGTGGTCGTTCGCCGAGAACGCCGGGCTGGGCATCGCCAAGATCGGCAACGGCGCGGGTGAGTTCGCCGAACTGACCGCCGAGTCGGCCGGCAAGACCATCGCCGGCGCCGAGGTGGTCGGCCAGGGCGACGACCTGAAGATGAAGATCGACTACAACACCAAGGAGGCCGGGGCCTACCCGATCGTCCTGGTGACCTACGAGATCGTCTGCTCCAAGGGCCTGGCCGCCGACAAGCTTCCGCTGGTCAAGGGCTTCCTGGGCTACGCGGCCAGCACCGAGGGCCAGGCCGAGCTGACCGAGCTGGGCTACGCCCCGCTGCCGGAGACCGTCCGCACCAAGGTCGAGACCGCGGTCAAGAACATCTCCTGAGCTGACCGACCGACACCACCGCAACCGAAGCGAGCGAGCAGATGGGTGAATCCCCTCACCGCTCGGCCAACGCCGGCACCGGCGGGACCAACGTGACCGAGAGTCGCGAGTGGCCCGCCGGTGCCTC
This sequence comes from Micromonospora echinaurantiaca, assembly GCF_900090235.1. NCBI lineage: Bacteria > Bacillati > Actinomycetota > Actinomycetes > Micromonosporales > Micromonosporaceae > Micromonospora > Micromonospora echinaurantiaca. The sequence continues at coordinate 5,800,587 of NZ_LT607750.1, forward strand.
GGCGCGTGTGGCCGAGGCACCAGTCAGCACCCGTATCCCGGACGGATCCGGGCTGGGCGGCGGCGGCGCGTTGCCCCGGGCCCGGGCCTTCGGCGCCGAGCGGGCCTTCCGCGGCCTCACCCTGGCCGCCGGCACGGCCGTCCTGGTCGTCATCGCGGCGATCGCCGTCTTCCTGGTCGCCAAGGCGCTGCCGGCGCTGCGTGCCAACACCGAGAACTTCTGGACCTTCGAGGGCTGGTTCCCGAACGACCCCGAGCCGAAGTTCGGCATCGGCGCGCTCGCCTTCGGCACCGTGCTCAGCTCGGTGATCGCGCTGCTGCTCGCCGTCCCGGTGGCGCTGGGCATCGCGCTCTACCTCTCCCACTACGCGCCCCGCCGGCTGGGTACCACGCTCGGCTTCCTGATCGACCTGCTCGCCGCGGTGCCCAGCGTGGTCTTCGGGCTCTGGGGCCGCGACTACTTCTCCGGCCCGGTCGCCGACCTCTCCGGCTGGCTCAACCGGTACTTCGGCTGGATCCCGCTCTTCGGCGGCGACGGCCCGTTCGGCGCCTCGATCCTGCTCGGCGCCCTGGTCCTGGCGATCATGGTGCTGCCGATCATCACCTCGCTCTCCCGCGAGGTGTTCCTGCAGACCCCGACCGCCAACGAGGAGGCCGCGCTCGCCCTGGGCGCGACCCGCTGGGAGATGATCCGCACGGCAGTGCTGCCGTACGGGCGGCCGGGCATCATCGCCGCGGTGATGCTCGGGCTGGGCCGGGCGCTCGGCGAGACCATCGCCCTGGCGCTGACCCTCGGCATCACCTTCGGCATCTCGATCAACCTGATCGAGAACGGCGGCAACACCATCGCCGCCAACATCGCCAACGCGTTCGGCGAGGCCAACGACACCGGTCGGGGCGCCCTGATCGCCTCCGGGCTGGTCCTCTTCGCCATCACGCTGATCGTCAACATCACCGCGCGGGCGATCATCCACCGCCGCCGCGAGTTCACGGAGTCGGCCGCATGAGAAGCGAGCGAATCATCGGGCTCGGCCCGAAGGTGCCTCAGACCGGCACGGAGCGAAGCGGAGTGCCGGCATGAGCGCCACCGTCACCACCCACCGTCAGCAGCCCCCGGCCCAGCCGGTCACCCTGCGGGCGAAGCGCCTGCCGCGGTACGTACCGCCGGCCCTGGCCCTGGCCGCGTTGCTGGTCGCCGCCGCGATCGTGTACGGCGCCGGCATCGGCGGCCCGGTCCTGGTCGTGGTGATCGGGGCGCTGCTCTACCTCGGCGGGCTCTTCGCCGCCGCGAACGCGGTGGAGGGCCGCCGGTCGGCCCGCGACCGCACCTGGAGCGCACTGATCCACTCCGCGTTCGTGCTGGCCGTCCTGCCGCTGGCCTCGGTGGTCTGGACGCTGCTCAGCAAGGGCGCCGAGCGGCTGGACGGCAACTTCTTCCTCACCTCGATGAACAACATCGGGGCGCGGGACCCGGAAGGCGGCGCGTACCACGCGATCGTCGGCACGTTGCAGCAGGTCGGCATCGCCACCCTGATCACCGTCCCGCTCGGCATCCTCTGCGCCATCTACGTGGTCGAGTACGGCCGGGGCAAGCTCGCCTTCGCGATCCGCTTCTTCGTCGACGTGATGACCGGTATCCCGTCCATCGTCGCCGGCCTGTTCGTGCTGGCGTTCTGGGTGCTGATCGTCTCGCCGGTGTTCAACGACGGGCGGCCCGGCTTCTCCGGCTTCGCCGCCGCGCTCGCGCTGAGCGTGCTGATGCTGCCCACCGTGGTCCGCTCCACCGAGGAGATGCTGCGCCTCGTCCCGGCGCCGCTGCGCGAGGGGGCGTACGCCCTCGGCGTGCCGAAGTGGAAGACCATCCTGCGGGTCGTGCTGCCGACCGCGCTGCCCGGCATCGTCACCGGCGTGATGCTCGCCATCGCCCGCGCGGCCGGCGAGACCGCGCCGGTGCTGCTGGTCGCCGGCGGCGGCGCGGCGATCAACTTCAACCCGTTCGAGAACAACCAGTCGTCGCTGGCCCTCTTCGTCTACCAGCAGGCGGGTGACGCGTCCCGGTACGCGCCGGCCCGGGCGTGGACCGCGGCACTCACCCTGGTCGCCCTCGTGCTGATCCTGACGATCGCGGCGAAGCTGCTGGCCCGTCGCAACCGGCTCGGCCGATGAACCCCGGAGGTACCACCACCATGGCCAAGCGCATCGAAGCCTCGAACGTCACCGCCTACTACGGCGGCTTCAAGGCGATCGAGAACATCTCGCTGACCGTCGAGCCGAAGACGGTCACCGCCCTGATTGGCCCGTCCGGCTGCGGCAAGTCCACCTTCCTGCGGTCGATCAACCGGATGCACGAGGTGCTCCCCGGCGCCCGGGTCGAGGGCAGCCTGACCATCGACGACCAGGACATCTACCAGCGGGACGTGGACGTCACCGCGGTCCGCCGCATGATCGGCATGGTCTTCCAGCGCCCGAACCCGTTCCCCACCATGAGCATCTTCGACAACGTGGTGGCCGGGCTGCGGCTCAACGGAGTCCGGAAGAAGTCGATCCTGGAGGAGGCGGCCGAGCGGGCGCTCCGCTCGGCGAACCTCTGGGACGAGGTGAAGGACCGGCTCGGCAAGCCCGGCGCCGGCCTCTCCGGCGGTCAGCAGCAGCGGCTCTGCATCGCCCGGACCATCGCGGTCGAGCCGCAGGTGGTGCTGATGGACGAGCCCTGCTCGGCGCTCGACCCGATCTCCACGCTGGCGATCGAGGACCTGATGTTCCAGCTCAAGGACAAGTTCACCATCATCATCGTCACGCACAACATGCAGCAGGCCGCCCGGGTCTCGGACCGGACCGCCTTCTTCTCGATCGAGAAGACCGGCGACCCCGGCCGCCTCATCGAGTACGACAACACCCAGAAGATCTTCAGCAACCCGAGCGTCAAGAAGACCGAGGACTACATCACCGGCCGCTTCGGCTGAGCCCTCGGCCGCCGCCGGCACCACCGCGGCCGGGCTGTCGCACCTACACGGAAAGAGTGGCCATTCCTCGCGGAATGGCCACTCTTTCCCTGTTTGAGCGCGGGGATCAGCCGAGGAGGAAGCGGGGGTGGCCGGTTTCGGGGAGGTCGAGGCGAGGGGTGATCGGGGTGGCGGCGTCCCGGGTGGCGGCCGCGCGAACCACCCCGTCGAGGTCGCCCGCCGCGGCCACCTGGGCGAGGGTGACCAGGGTGGGCGGGAGCATGGTCAGCTCGCCCGCCTCGGCCCGGGCGTGGGCGTCCGCCGGGCGGGCCCAGAGCGTCCGGTCGGCCTCGCCGGAGACGTCCCGGGTCCGCTGCCCCTCGGGCAGCAGCGCCACGAAGAAGTACGTGTCGAAGCGGCGCGGCTCGAACTCCGGAGTGATCCACCGGCTCCACGGCAGCAGCAGGTCCGAGCGGAGCGTCAGCCGACGCTCGGCGAGCAGGTCGGCGAACCCGACCCGGCGCTGCTCCAGGGCGACCCGGGCGGCCTCCCAGTCGTCGCCGCTGACGTCCCCCACCACGGTCGCCGGGTCGGGGCCGGCGAGCAGCACCCCGGCCTCCTCGAAGACCTCCCGGGCTGCGGCGCAGACCACCGCCTGGGCGGCGGCCGGGGCCAGCCCGAGCCGCTCCCCCCACCGGGCCGGAGCAGGACCGGCCCAACCCGGGTGCGCCTGCGAGTCGGACGGGTCGACGCCGCCGCCCGGGAAGGCGTACATCCCGCCGAAGGCCATCGCGGCGACCCGGCGGATCAGGTAGACCTCGAACCCGGCGTCGGCCGGGCGGAGCAGCAGCACGGTGGCCGCCACCCGGGGCACCGCGGGGGTGCCGCCCTCGGCGAGGAACCGGCGGGCGTGCTCCACCAGCGCCGGCGGGGCGGCGAAGCCGTCGCTGTCGATCGTCATGCGGCGAGCCTAGTTCCCACCTGCCGGATCGCCCGCGCCCCGTCCGGTTGATCGTCGCTACGGTTGCCGGCATGACTCGTTGGGGCATCCTGGCCACCGGCCACATCGCCGGCCGCTTCGCCGAAGACCTCCGGCTGGTGCCGGGCGCGGAACTGGTCGCGGTCGGCTCGCGTACCGCCGAGAGCGCGCAGCGGTTCGCCCGCCGGCACGGCGTGCCGCGGGCGTACGGCTCCTGGCAGGACCTGGCCGCGGACGCCGACCTGGACGTGGTCTACGTGGCCACCCCGCACGCCGCGCACCACCAGGCGGCGCTGACCTGCCTCGCCGCCGGCCGGGCGGTGCTGCTGGAGAAGCCGTTCACCCTCGACCTGGCCACCAGCACCGAGCTGGTCGACACCGCGCGGGCCGCCGAGGTCTTCCTGATGGAGGCCATGTGGATGCGGACCAACCCGATCCTCCGCCGGGTGTGCGAGCTGGTCGCCGACGGCGCGATCGGCACGGTGACCAGCGTGCAGGCCGACTTCGGGGCGGCCGGGCCGTTCCCGCCCGAACACCGGATGCGGGCCCGCACCCTGGGCGGCGGCGCGCTGCTGGATCTCGGTGTCTATCCGGTGAGCCTGGCCCACCTGCTGCTCGGCGTGCCGCAGCACGTACGGGCCTGGGCCAAGATCAGCCCGGAGGGGGTGGACGAGAACACCGGCATCGTGCTCGGCTACGACTCGGGCGCGGTCGCCACGCTGAGCTGCGGCATCCTCGGGGTCACCCCGCTGACCGCGGCGATCACCGGCACCACCGGGCGGATCGACCTGCCCGAGCCGTTCTACCGGCCCGGGTGGGTGACCCTGCACCGGGCCGGCGCCGAACCGGAGACGATCGACGCGGAACTGGTCGGCGGCGGCTACCAGCACGAAACGATCGAGGTGCAGCGCTGCCTGGCCGAGGGCCTGCTGGAGAGCCCGCTGGTGCCACACTCGGCCACGCTGGAGGTGATGGCCCTGCTCGACGCCATCCGCGCCCAGATCGGCGTCGACTACGCCTGAGCCGCCACGCCGGCGGAACCGCGACCGGAGGCCGGGCCGGCGGGCGCGCGACCGGAGGCCGGGCCGGCGGGCCCGCGACCGGAGGCCGGGCAGCCGCGGGCTGGAGGCCGGGAAACGCGGAGGGGCCCCGCCGTGCGGCGGGGCCCCTCGACGTCGGCCGGTCAGCTGAACAGCGGACGGGCCAGCAGGTACATGAGCGCGCCGATGGTGCCGGCGGCCGGGAAGGTCAGGATCCACGCGCCGATGATGTTGCCGGCCACGCCCCAGCGCACGGCGGAGAGCCGCTTGGTCGCGCCGACGCCCATGATCGCCGAGGTGATCGTGTGCGTGGTCGAGATCGGGGCGCCCAGCACCAGCGCGTTGAAGTACAGCACGGAGCTGGCCACGGTCTCGGCCGCGAAGCCCTCCGGCGGCCGCAGGTCGATGATCTTCCGGCCCAGGGTCCGGATGATCCGCCAGCCACCGGCGTACGTGCCGGCGGCGAGCACCGCCGCCGAGGTCCAGAACGCCCACTCCGGGATGTGGCTCGGGCTGTCCTGGTAGCCGCCGACGTAGAGGGCGAGGACCACGATACCGATGGTCTTGGCGGCGTCCTGCATGCCGTGGCCGACCGACATGGCCGCCGCGGAGGCGGTCTGCGCCCAGCGGAAGCCCCGGTTGAGCTTGCCCGGATGCCCCTTCCGGAAGATCCACTGCACAGCGATCATGACGATGTAGCCGAGCAGGAAGCCGACCATCGGCGAGAGCACCATCGGGATGATGACGCTCTCCCCGATGCCGGTCCAGAGCACCGTGCCGGAGGCGGCGATGGTCGAGCCGACCAGGCCGCCGATCAGCGCGTGCGACGAGGACGACGGCAGACCGAAGTACCAGGTGATCAGGTTCCAGACGATGGCGCCGATCACGCCGGCGAAGACGATGCCGAGGCTCGCCGTGCCGGTGGGCAGCTTCACCAACCCGCTGCCGACGGTCTTGGCCACCTCGGCGCCGAAGTGCGCGCCGATGAAGTTGCCGATGGCCGCCATGGCCAGGGCCACCCGGGGTGTCAGCGCCCGGGTGGAGATGCTGGTCGCGATCGCGTTGGCGGCGTCGTGGAAGCCGTTGGTGTAGTCGAACGCCAAGGCAACCGCGATCACCGCCAGCACGGCGATGAGTTCGGGACTCACAGGATCAGGACTCCTTGACCGCGATGGTCTCGACGGTGTTGGCCACGTGCTCGAAGGCGTCGCAGGCGGCCTCCAGCTCGTCGGCGACCTCCTTCATCTTCAGCACGGTCAGCGCGTCGTACTCGCCGGAGAAGAGCCGGACCAGCAGCATCCGGTACGCCTGGTCGCCGTCGTTCTCCAGCCGGTTGCACTCGATCCAGTAGTCCTCGAGGTCCTTCATCGACTTCAGCCGGGGCATCGCCTCGGCGGTCAGCTTCGCCTGCTGGTCGAGGACGTTGACCAGCTCGTGCATCTCACGCGGGAGCGACGGCAGCTTGGTCAGCCCGTAGAGGTAGAGCAGGTTGCCGACCGCCTCCAGGTGGTCCATCACGTCGTCCAGCAGCGAGCCGAGCCGGTAGATGTCCTCCCGGTCGAACGGCGTGATGAAGGTGGAGTTGATCTTCTTGTACAGCTCGTGGGTGATCTGGTCGCTGTCGTGCTCCACCTCGGTGAGCCGCTCGCTGACCGACTGCACCTCGACCCCGGGCAGAGCCAGCTCGTTCAGCAGCTCGGTACCCCGCACCAGGTTCTGCGCGGCCCTGGTGAAGAGCTCGTAGAAGGCGCCCTCGTTCGGGCGGAAGGAAAACTTCACAGCACGGACCTCGTCGTGTCGGTGGAAGGGTGGCGGCCGCCCCAAGGGGTGCCCGCCTGGGAATGCTAGGAAACGGCAGAACCGCGAATGCGCCGGCCCACCCCTGGCCAGGCCGCATTCATCGCCCGTTCACCTACTGTTCACCTGCGACGATCTCTCAGGTCTCAGCAGCCGCTCCCGTTCGTGCCGCACGTCGAAACCGGCTGGCGGATACCCGAGTTGGAGTGTGTCGAACGTCTCCCGGAGCAGGTGCGCCAACGCCCAGTCCCGGTACCACTTGCGGTCGGCCGGCAGCACGTACCAAGGCGCGGCCGGTGTGCCGCAACGGCTCAGCGCCTCGGCGTACGCGGCCTGGTAGTCGTCCCAGCGGGCCCGGGCGTCGACGTCGGCGGGATCGTACTTCCAGTGCTTACGTGGATCGGCCAGCCGGTCCAGCAGCCGCTCGCCCTGCTCGGCGTACGAGATGTGCAGCAGCACCTTGACCAGGGTCACCCCGGCACCGGCCAGTTCCCGCTCGAAGGCGTTGATCTCGTCGTACCGGGCCTGCCAGACCGGCTCGGGCACCAGCGACTCGACCCGGGCGACCAGCACGTCCTCGTAGTGCGAGCGGTTGAAGATCCCGACGTACCCGGGCGGCGGCAGCGCCCGGCGGATCCGCCACAGGAAGTGGTGCCCGAGTTCCTCGGCAGTGGGCGCGCCGAAGGAGCGGATGTGCAGGCCCAGCGGGTTCATGGCGCCGGCGACCCGCTTGATCGCGCCGTCCTTGCCACCGCAGTCCATCGCCTGGAGCACCAGCAGCACCCGCCGCCCGTCGCCCCCAGCCGGCCGCCCTCCCACCACGCCCGCACCCCCGAGGCCCGCCGGGTCCCGCCGCGCGGGGTCACCACCGAGGCCCGGCGGGTCAACACGGAGGCCCACCGGGTCGCCGCCGAGTTCGGTCGGGTCGGCGCGCGCCGCGCGGGCCTTGGCGGTGGCGAAGAGCATCTCCTGCTGCCGGCCCAGCTCCGCGCCGACCAGTTCGACCTGGTCGCGGGCCCAGCCCTTGCGGTGCTCGCCGGTCACCTCCGGCCCGGGCAGCCCGGGGGTGGACCGCGGATCGATCGACCCCAGCTCGACCGGCCCGCCCGGCGGCACCCGCAGCAACTCGCGCAGCCGCCCGCCCACCGGCGCCACGACCGCGGCCTCCACACCCGCCCTCATTCCCGGATCATCACCCACCCCCGCCGATCCCGCCCGCCGAGCCGTTGGCCCGTCGGCGCGAGAACGGCGGCCGTGGCGGGGATAAGTGGGCCTTCCTACCCTTTTGCCAGGGCCGCCGAAGGCCGATCGTCCGGCACGTTTGACGGGCGCGTCACATTCCGGGTGGGCGACGCGTCCCTGCGGGCGGGAGAATGTGCGTCGGCCGGTCGTTGGTCGGCCTGGGGAGGGGGCGGTGGTGCGGGACCTGGCGACGGAGTTCGAGGCCGAGCGGGGGCGGCTGCTGGCGGTCGCGTACCGGATGCTGGGCAGCCGCAGCGAGGCTGAGGACGCCGTGCAGGAGACCTGGCTGCGGTACGCGGGAGCGCTCGCCGATCCGGCGGCCCGCGCCGAGGTCGACCACCTCGGCGCCTGGCTGACCACCACCTGCGCCCGGATCTGCCTCGACGTGCTCCGCTCCGCCCGGGTCCGCCGCGAGGCGTACCACGGCCAGTGGCTGCCGGAGCCGGTGGTGGCCCCGCTCGACCAGGGGCCGAGCGCCGACGGTTACGCGCCGGACCCGGCCGAGCGGGCCGTCCGCACCGACCTGGTCGGCATGGCCCTCCAGGTGGTGCTGGAGCGGCTCGGGCCGGAGCAGCGGGTGGCCTTCGTGCTGCACGACGTCTTCGCCGTCCCGTTCTCCCGGATCGCCGACGTGCTCGGCACCAGCGAGGCGGCCGCCCGCCAGCTGGCCTCGCGGGCCCGGCGCGCGGTGAACGCGCCGGACGTGCCCCGGCACACGGCGGACTCCGCCGAGCAGCGGCGGGTGCTCGCCGCGTTCGTGGCCGCCGCCGAGTCGGGTGAGCTGGCCGAGCTGGTCAAGCTGCTCGCCCCCGACGTGGTGCTGCTCGGCGACAGCGGCGGGCACTTCCCGGCGGCCCGCCACCCGGTGGTCGGCGTGGACAAGGTCGCCCGGTTCACCCTCGGCCTCTTCGGCCGTGCCGGCCGCTACGCCGGCACGGTGCGGTCCCGCCCGGTGCTGGTCGACGGGGTGCTCGGGCTGCACCTGGAGACGGTGCACTCCGACGGCCGGCCGATCCGGCTGGTCAGCGCGGTCACGGTGCACGACGGCCTGGTGACCGGGATCTTCAACCAGCTCAACCCGGAGAAGGTGACGCACCTGCCGCCGCTCGGCCCCGAGGACACCTGGCCGCCCCGCTGGTGACCCCGACCGCCTCCTCGCCGGCCCCGCGGGCCACCGGGTTCGCTGGCGGCACACGGCCGCCGGGCTCGCCGACGACGCAGGGCCGCCGGGCCCCGCTGGTCACACCGGCGGCGGCTCAGACCACCAGGGCGAGCCACTTGCGGTACGAGGTGGCGAACGGCTCGGTGCCGTCGCCGAGCGCGCCGAACAGCCAGCGGGCCGCGGCCTCCGCCTCGGCGACCACCTCGTCCGGGTAGCCGAACCGGACCCGGTGCTCGGCGAACTCGTCCTCGTCGCGCAGCTCGACCGCACCGGTGGCGCGCCGGCGCACCACGTCGAGGTCGAGGTCGACCAGGTGGACGGTGTCGTCGTTCTCCCATCGGGCCGGGCTGGCGATGTCGCAGTAGACCTCGCTGGTGCGCGGGGGCGGGTTGAACATGCCGGTCCACCAGGCGTGGTGCGGCACCAGCAGGACGAACGGGATCTGTTCCACCGACGGCCGGCCGTGGTAGACGGACTTCGTGCCGGCGGTCACCCCGAGCCAGACGCCGAGGTCGTCCTCGGTCAGCCGGCGGGCCGGGTAGTCGCGGTGGGCGCTGCCGTCGTACTTGCGGTAGATCACGCGGACCACGTCGCTCGGCATGAGTCGCACCCTAACCGATACCGCGCAGGGACCGCCGCACGGGAAGTAACCGGGCGCCCCCGGAGAGTCCGTACCGTTACCTCGCCACGACCGGAGCCCTCCGGCCGCTGTCGGCGCGGACCGGTACCGTCGCACGGTGACCCCGCCCCGTACCGCCGCCGGTTCCGCCGTCCCGTCGACCCGCGCCGGCGGTCGGCGCCGGGGCGAGCGGCCGAGCGCCGCGGAGCTGCTCGCGGCTGCGGTGGGCGCGGTGCCCGGCGGCGCCGCCCGCCCGGGCCAGCAGCAGATGGTGGCGGCGATCGAGGAGGGCGTCGCGGCCCGCGAGCACCTGCTGGTGCAGGCCGGCACCGGCACCGGCAAGTCGCTGGCGTACCTGGCGCCGGCGCTCACGGTGGACGGGCCGGTGGTGGTTTCCACCGCCACCCTGGCGTTGCAGTCCCAACTGGTCGACCACGACCTGCCTCGGCTGGCCGACGCGGTCACCCCGCTGCTCGGCCGGCGGCCCACCTTCGCGGTGCTCAAGGGGCGGCACCACTACCTCTGCCTGGCCCGGCTCGACAACTCCACAGAGGAGGAGCCGGAGGACACCCTCTTCGACGCCCCGGCGTCCCGGCCCGGTGGCGGCACCAGGTGGCTGGGCGAGGCCGGCCGGCTGGGCAAGCAGGTCCAGCGGCTGCGCGACTGGGCGGCGGAGACCGACACCGGCGACCGGGACGAGCTGGACCCGGGCGTCGACGACCAGGCCTGGCGGCTGGTCTCGATGCCGGCGCGGGAGTGCGTCGGGGCGTCCCGCTGCCCGTTCGGCGCCGAGTGCTTCGCCGAGGCGTCCCGGGCCCGGGCCCGGGAGGCGGACATCGTGGTCACCAACCACAGCCTGCTCGCGGTGGACATGCTCGCCGGGCGGCAGATCGTGCCGCCGCACAAGCTGCTCGTCGTCGACGAGGCGCACGAGCTGGCCGACCGGGTCTCCTCGGCGGCCCAGGCCGAGCTGGTGCCGGAGCTGATCGACCGGTCCGCGCGACGGGCCCGTCCGCTGCTGCGGCCGGAGACCGCCGAGGCGCTCACCGCGGCCGGTGACGCGCTCGCGGTCGGGCTCGCCGAGGCGCCCGCCGGACGGATCACCACCGGCCTGTCCGGCCCGCTGCGCGAGGCGTGCACCCTGCTCGACGCGGCCACCCGGGCGGCGCTCGACGCGATCGGCGACATCAAGGCCGACGACCCGGACCCGGTCCGCAAGCAGCAGGCCAAGGCCGTGCTCGACGAGCTCGCCGACACCGCGCAGCGGCTGCTGGAGGAGGCCGACCACGACGTCGCCTGGGTGGAGAAGAACGACAACAGCGGGCGCCGGGCGCTGGTGGTCGCGCCGCTCTCGGTCGCCGGCACCCTCGCCACCCACCTCTACTCCGACCGCACGGTGGTCGCCACCTCGGCCACCCTGGCGCTGGGCGGCCGGTTCGACACGGTGGCCCGGGCGCTCGGCCTGGACGCCCCACCGGCGTCACCCCCGTCACCGGCCGCCGCGGCCCTCGCCGCCTCGACCGGACGCCCGGACCGGGCCACCGCCCGATCGGGCGCGGCCGGCAGGACGGGTGCGGCCGGCGGGACGGGTGCGGCCGGCGGGACGGGTGCGGCCGGCGGGCCGGTCCGATCGGGGGCGGCCGACGGTCGCGGGGACGCCCTCGGTTCCACCGGCGACGTCGACTCGGCCGCCGGCGGACCGGGGGCGGCGGGCGGCGCGGTGGCCGGCGGGCCGGGCTGGCGGGCGTTGGACGTCGGCTCACCGTTCGACTACGCCCGGCAGGGCATCCTCTACGTCGCCGCGCACCTGCCCCGGCCCAGCGTCTCCGGCCTGCCCGAGGCGGCCGGCGAGGAACTGCTCGCGCTGGTCGGCGCGCTCGGTGGGCGTACGCTCGGGCTCTTCTCCTCCCGGCGGGCCGCGCAGCAGGCGGCGGAGCTGGTCCGGGCGCGGACCGACCTGCCGGTGCTGTTGCAGGGCGAGGAGTCGCTGCCGCTGCTGGTCCGCCGGTTCCGCGAGGAGCGGTCCAGCTGCCTGTTCGGGGTGATGTCGCTCTGGCAGGGGGTGGACGTGCCGGGCGACTCGTGCCAGCTGGTGGTCATCGACCGGCTGCCCTTCCCCCGCCCCGACGAACCGTTGGCCGCCGCCCGCGCCGCCGCCGTGGACGCCAACGGCGGATCCGGCTTCGCCGCGGTCAGCGTGCCGATCGCCGCGGTCCGGCTGGCGCAGGGCGTGGGCCGGCTGATCCGGGCGACCGGCGACCGGGGCGTGGTGGCGGTGCTCGACTCGCGGCTGGAGACGGCCCGCGGCTACGGCCCGTTCCTGCGCCGATCGCTGCCGCCGTTCTGGTACACCACCCGCTCCGACGTCGCCCGCGGCGCCCTCGAACGCCTCGCCAAGTCCTGACCCCCTCGCCCACCTCAGGACCCGCACGTACAGAGAAAGAGTGGCCTTCCGGGCGACGGAGGCCACTCTTTCGCTGTACGTGCGCGGATCTTGCAGGTGTGGGGTGGGAGGCGAGAGGCGGTCAGGGGGCCTGGGAGGCGACCACGACGGCGTCGGGTGGGGTGTCCGGGACGGTGCGGGCGGCGAGGCGGCGGACCGCGGTGTTCAGCACGGCGATCAACGGCACCGAGACGAGCGCGCCGGTGATCCCGGCGAGGACCACCCCGGCGGCGATGCCGATGATCACCGCGAGCGGGTGGATGGCCACCGCCCGGCCCATGATCAGCGGCTGGAGCACGTGCCCCTCCAGCTGCTGCACGCCGATCACCGCGCCCAGGATGATCAGTGCGGTCACCGGGCCGCTGTCGACCAGCGCGACCAGCACCGCGACGCCGCCGGAGAGGGTGGCACCGACGATCGGGATGAACGCGCCGAGGAAGACCAGCGCGGCGAGCGGGAAGGCGAACGGGATGTCGAAGATGACGAGGAAGATGCCGATGCCGACCGCGTCGATGAAGGCGACCAGCACCGTCGCCCGTACGTAGGCGACCAGCGTCGACCAGGCCGCGCGACCGGCGTCGTCGACCTTCCAGCGCGCCGCCACCGGCAGCAGCCGGACCAGGAAACGCCAGATCCGGTTGCCGTCGCGGAGGAAGAAGAAGGTGGCGAAGAGCACCAGCAGGGTGCCGGTGAGCACCTCAGCCAGGGTGGCCGCGGTGGCGAGCGCGCCGCTGGTGAACTTCTCGGTGTTGTTGTTGATCCACTGCTGCCCCTCCTCGATGTAGCGGTCGAGTTGACCGTCGGAGAGGTGCAGCGGGCCGGTCTTCAACCAGTTCTGGATCTGCCGGACGCCCTCCGAGGACTTCTCGCTGAGCTCCGGCACGCCCTGGATGAACTCGTTCACCACCAGGGTCAGCGTGCCGATCACCGCGGCCAGGCCGCCGACCAGCACCACCGCGGTCGCCAGCGACCGGGGCAGGCGGGCCCGCAGCAGCCAGCCGACCGCGGGCGCGAGGAGCGCGGAGAGAAGCAGGGCGACCGCAAGCGGGATGATCACGATCCGGATGGTTCCGACGATCTTCAGCAGCGCCCAGGCCACGACGCCGATCACGATCAGCCGCCAGGACCAGGCGGCGGCGATCCGCAGCGCGTGCGGCACGTCCGCGTCGTCGCGGCTGGAGGTGGAGTTGTGCATGGCGGACGGCCGCTCCGCCCCGACCACCGTCGCCGTCGCCGGGGCCGCCGGCCCGGGAGCGGCCGGGGTGGCCACCTCGGCCGGCTCGGGAACCGCCGCGGACCTGGTCCGGCCGGAGCGCACCGATTCGCGTCCCGACTCGTACGCGCGACGCAGCCGTCCGCGTACCCGCTCGAAGCGGCTCAAGCGCACCTCCTGGCATGAGAACCGGCCCGTCCACGGTGTCAGGTCGCACAGGATACGCCTGACCACGTCACCGTAGGGCAGTTCCGCCACCCAGTGCCCCGGCGCCCGGCGGCGTAACCACCGGCCGCCGGTCAACCCGGACACGGTACCGTCTGCGGCGTGACCGCCGACAAGAATCTCGACTCCGGCCTGCCGATCCGGCTGCTGCACGACCGGGTCCTGGTGCGGATGGAGGGGAGCGAGGGCGAGCGCCGCTCCACCGCCGGCATCGTGATCCCGGCGACGGCCGCCGTGGGCAAGCGCCTGGCCTGGGCGACCGCGGTCGGGGTGGGGCCGAGCGTCCGCTCCATCGTCTCCGGCGACCGGGTGCTCTTCGACCCCGACGACCGCTCCGAGGTCGAACTGCACGGCCGCGGGTACGTGCTGCTGCGCGAGCGCGACGTGCACGCCGTCGCCGCCGAGCGGGTGGAGAACGACTCCACCGGTCTCTACCTCTGATCCGGCCCGCGTCCGCCCGTCACCCGGTCCCCCACCCCGGCTGTCGCCGCTGATCCGCGCACGGCCCGCGCCGCCTGACGCCGGCCGGGGCCGGCTGCGGGCGCGGCCGGCCTCGTTTGCACCGCTCCCCGTCGGGAAGCCAGCCGCACCACCGGCCCTGGGGAGGGACGATGCCGGAACTGGTGAAGAAGGTGTTGCTCTGGGGCTTCGTCGCGTTCCTGATCTACTTCATGGCGTTCCGGCCGGAGGGTGCGGCGGAGATGTTCAAGGCGATCGGGGCGGGGCTGATGGCGATGTTCCAGGGCTTCGGTGACTTCCTCACCAGCCTGATGACCTGACCGGGCAGGGCACCCGGGCCGGCCCGAGGCGCGGGCGCCCGACGGGGCGCCCCGGCGTCAGGGGTGCCCGGGCGGCCAGGGCGCGGCCGGGCGCGGGCCGGGCCAGCCGTAGCCGGCCGGGAAGACCGGCGGCGGTGGCGGGGCCAGCACCACCGGGATCGGCACCACCGGCTCGTCGGGCGCCTCCACCGGTCGCTGCGAGCCGTCCGGGAAGCGCAGGTGGTAGCGGTGCCCGTCCCAGATCCCGGCCGGCGCCTGCGGATCCCTCCCCACGAAGTACGCCCGGTACGCGGTGATCGCGTCCAGCAGCTCCCGTTCCTCCCGTGCCGTCCGCTCCCTGTCCACCGGCCGGCGGTCCAGCCCACGCAGCGCCCCGTCGCGCAGCAGCGCCAACCGGGTCGCCGCGAACTGGTAGCCGCGCATCGCCTTGACCCCGGCGTCACCGCCCACCCGGCGGGCCCACACCCGGGCCGCGTGCCGGCGCCCGAGGCTGCTCAGCGCGGCCACCTCGGGCGGGGTGAGCCAGCCGGCCTTGACGTAGTCGGGCAGGGTCCGCTCGGTGAGCCGCCCCTCCCAGGCGCGCAGCCACACCGCCAGCCCGACCATGCCGAAGAAGATCGGCACCATCACGCCGATGAAGCCGTACAGCATGATCAGCGCCTGGCCGGTGGCCTGCGTGAGGGTCGGCAGCAGGTTCCAGGTGCCGTGCAGCATCATCGCCAGCAGCAGGCCGGCGACCGGAGCGAGGAACCGGACCCGCCGGTCCGCCGTCCGCGCGGCGATGCCCAGGCCGACCCCGGTCATCGAGGTGAACAGCGGGTGGGCGAAGCCGAAGAGCAGGATTCGGACGATGAAGATCGCGATCACCTGCTGCGCGCCGGTCGCCGGGCCGTACCGGTCCACGCCCGACGCGTAGCCGTAGCCGCCCAGGTAGAGGATGTTCTCCACCATGGCGAAGCCGACCGCGGAGAGCCCGCAGTAGACCAGGCCGTCGGTGATCCCGGACCACTCCCGGCGCCGGAACACCAGCAGCAGGATCGGCCCGAGCGCCTTGGTCAACTCCTCGATGAACGGCGCCACCAGCACCGCGGTGAGCGCGGTCGGCAGACCCATCTCGGCGAACAGGCCGGCCGCGAACCCGTTGACCTCCAGCGAGGCGGCGGTGGAGACGAACGCGCCCCAGGCGAAGCAGAAGACCAGGTACTTGAGCGGTTCCGGTTCGTACCGGTCGAGCCAGAGGAAGCAGGCCACCAGCACCGGAACCGGCAGGATCGCCGCGGCCACGCCGATCAGCAGCGCCTCGATGCCGAGTTCGTCGTTCAACACGGACACCATGTAGATCGCGCAGGCGGTGATCAGCAGGAACACCCCGACCAGCACGAGGATCCGCCGCCAGCCCAGTCGGCGGCCCGGCATCGCGGGGGTGCCGGCGGGCACGACGGCGACGGCGGGCGCGGTGGGCGACGGCGGTCGGGAACCGCCGGGCGGGGTGTCGGCCATGCGGTCAGCGTAGTCACCCCCGGCCCGCTGTTCCGGGCGCATCGGTGGCCGCTATGCTGCGGTCAGGTCACGAGCGCCAGCGTCAAGCCCCGGCTTGCTGGCCGGCAACCCTCGTCGAGGTTCGCGGTGGGGTGCCCCGGGTGATGACCGGGCCCGGCCCGATCCGCGCGCCGGGCAAGCGCGGACCCCGCCCTGCGCCCCGGGGTCCCTGGACCCGGAGGTCGTGCCATGACCGTCACCCTCGTACCCCCGTCGCACCGCACCCGCACCGCGCCCCCGGCCGGGCTCGACGTGCTCGGCGTGCCCGGCGAGATCAACCTGGACTACGCGGCCACCGCGCCGTGCGCGCGGGCCGCGGCCGACGCGGTGGCCGAGCTGCTTCCCTGGTACGCCAGCGTGCACCGCGGCGCCGGGGCGCTGTCGCGGCGCTGCACGCTCGCCTACGAGCGGGCCCGGCAGACCGTCGGCGACTTCTTCGGCGCCCGCGCCGACGACCACGTGGTCTTCACCCGCAACACCACGGACGCGCTGAACCTGCTGGCCCGGGCGCTGCCGGCGGGCACCACGGTGGTCACCTTCGCCGGCGAGCACCACGCCAACCTGCTGCCCTGGCCGCGCGGCTCGGTCCGGCTGCCGGTGCCCGGCTCGCCCGGCGAGGCGGTACGCGCGCTGGACGCCGCCCTCGGCGAGCTGCGCCGCGACGCCAGCCCCGGCGTACCGGTGCTGGTCGCGGTGACCGGGGCGAGCAACGTGACCGGGGAGCGCTGGCCGGTGGCCGAGCTGACCCGGGTGGCCCGGCGGCACCACGCCCGGATCGCAGTGGACGCCGCGCAGCTCGCCCCGCACGCCCCGGTCGACCTGCTCGCCCTCGACGTGGACTACCTGGCCGTCTCCGGGCACAAGCTGTACGCGCCGTTCGGCGCCGGGGTGCTGATCGGCCGGGGCGACTGGCTGGACGCCGCACCGCCGTACCTGGCGGGCGGGGGCGCGACCAGCCACGTCGGGGCGGCCACCCACGACGTACGGTGGGCGACCGGCCCGGCGCGGCACGAGGCGGGCACCCCGAACCTGCTCGGCGCGGTGGCGCTGGCGGCGGTCTGCGCGGCGCTCGACGGCGCCGACCGGGCCGCGCTGCACGACCGCGAGCAGGAACTGCTGGCCCGGCTCCGGGACGGGATCGCGGCCCTGCCGCACGTGGTGGAGCTGCACACCTTCGGCCCGGACGCGCCACGGGTGGGCATCGTGTCGTTCGTGGTGGCCGGCCGGGACTCGTCGACGGTGGCGGCGGAACTGGCCCGCGAACACGGCATCGGCGTCCGGGACGGCCTGTTCTGCGCCCACCCGCTGGCCCGCCGGCTGCTCACCGAGGCGGCGAACCGCAGCGGCCGACGCGACCTGCCACCGACCGCGCTGCGCGCCAGCATCGGCCTGGGCAGCACCGCCGAGCACGTGGACACGCTGCTCGCCGCGCTGGCCACCCTCGGCTGACCGGCCGCGCCCGGGGCTGGCACCCGGCGGTCAGCCCACCGGCGGGGCGGTCGGCGGCTTCGGGGCGGTCTCCGGCGCACTTTCGCCGGTGGGCCGCTCCAGGTCGCCGAAGGACTGCCGGATCAGCCGGTTCGCGTCCTCCTGACCGACTCCGGAAGCCACCATCAGGTCGCTGGCGGCGGTGCGCACCTGGGCGATCACCACGCTGCCCGAGAAGCCGACCCCCTGGGCGTACGCCCGGCCGGCCTCGGTGACTGCGCGCAGCGCGCACTCCCGAGCCTTCTCCGGCTCCTCGCCGCTGGCGAACTCGTGCTTGAGCAGGCGGACCGACTCGGCGAGGTGCGCGACCGCGTCCGGCATCGGCTCGGGCACCGACTCCTCGTCCTCGATCAGGGTGACCGCGCGGCGGATCAGCGTGCCGCTGTTGCGCATCGCCCGGTCGATCGGGTCGGCCGCCTCGGCGTAGTGGGTGAGTTCGTCGCGCCGGTGCCAGCGGGCCGGCGACAGGGTGACGGTCTCCTTGGCCCCCTCGATCGCTTCGCTGAAGGTGGCCAGCTCCTCCTTGTTGTCGCGGAGCCGTTCCAACGCCCGCTGGACCGCGTCCCGGTCCCGGCTGCGCAGCCCCTCGGCCGTGGCGTCCAACTGGGCGGCGAGCAGGTCCAGCGCGGGCCGGGCGGCCCGGTTGATCACCTGTAGCGGGTTGAGCGGGAGCAGGATCGCGGTCACCAGCAGGGCGATGCCGCCGCCGACGAAGGCGTCGACGAACCGGGGGATCTCCAGGTTCGCGGTGGACGGGGTGAGCGTGACGATCAGCACCGCGGTGGCGGCGGCCTGGATGACGATGCCCACGCTCGCGCCGGCGAAGACGGTCAGGATGACGGCCAGCGTGACCACCAGTCCGAGCTGCCACGGTCCGGTGCCGAGCAGGTAGATCAGGAAGTCGCCGAGAGCGACGCCGATCGCCACCCCGATGATCAGCTCCACGGTCCGGCGGAACCGCTGCCCTACCGAGACGGCGAGCGTGCCCACCGCGGAGATCGGCGCGAAGACCGGCTGCGGGTTGCCGAGCAGCTCGTGCGCCGCCAGCCAGGACAACCCGGCGGCCACCCCGGCCTGCAGCGCCAGCCCCATCGCCAGCCGCACCCGGTGCAGCCGGTCGTGCAGGGTGGCCTTGCCGCGCTGCCGCAGCTCCCGGGTGGCCTCCTCGACCTGCGGGAAGTCGGGTTCCTCCCGCTTCCGGTGCAGCACGACCCGGCGCAGCAGCGAACGGGTCCGGTACCGGGACAACGGCATGGCCGGGACTACCCGCATCACCGCGGGTGAATCCTCACCTTCGGCGATCTGCGGCAGACTCGTCCAGATGGCGGAGCTGATCGACCGGTGGCGGCGGGCGGCGCGGGGCGCCGGGGCGCCCGACGGGGCGGCCCTGACGGCGGCCGGCCAGGAGTTGCTGGCCCGGTGGCGGGAGCCGCACCGGCACTACCACACGCCCCGGCACCTGACCGCGGTGCTGGGCGTGGTGGACGCGTACGCGACGTCGGCCGGACGGCCGGACCTGGTCCGGCTGGCGGCCTGGTGCCACGACGCGGTCTACGACCCCCGCGCCCCGGGTGACGCCAACGAACGGGACAGCGCCGCGCTGGCCGGGGAGCTGCTCACCGGGTTGGGGCTGCCGGCCGACGCGGTGGCCGAGGTCCGCCGGCTGGTGCTGCTCACCGCCGGGCACGCGGTGGACCCGGCCGACCCCGACGGGGCCCTGCTCTGCGACGCCGACCTGGCCGTGCTGGCCGCGCCCCGGCCGGCGTACGACCGGTACGTCGCCGCCGTCCGCCGGGAGTACGGGCACGTGCCCGAACCGGCCTTCCGGGCCGGACGGGCCCGGGTGCTGACCGGCCTGCTGGCTCTGCCGGCGCTGTTCCGGCTGCCCCCGCTGGCCCGGCGCTGGGAGGCCGCCGCCCGGGCGAACCTCACCCGGGAGCTGAACGCGCTGACCGGGCCGGCGCCCGCTCGGGAGCCGACCTGACCAGGTGCTTCGGCCGGCGCAGGCCGGCCGCGCGGAGCAGCCGGACCAGTTCCCGGCTCGGCACCACCCGGGCGCCCAGCCAGACCGCCGCCGCGAACCGCTCGGCCGGGATGTCGTAGTGGTCCCGGTCGAAGCCCCGGCGCGGCACGCCCAGCATCTCGGCGAAGGCGTGCAGCTCGGCGAGGGAGACGTCGCTGATCAGATGCGACCAGAGCCGCCCCCGCCACGGCCAGCCGGGCCGGTCCAGATACAGCATGGCGGCAAATCTAGCCCGCCCCGGTGCGGTTGATGATCGCCTGACGGCGACCGTAGCCTTCCCCGCATGGCCGGATCCCCCCTGCTCGACGACCTGCGGGCCGCGCTCGGCGACGACGCGGTGCTGACCGACCCGGACCTGCTCCGGATGCACGAGCGGGACGAGGCGGACCTCTGCGCCGCCGGCACCCCGCTGGTGGTCACCCGGCCGCGCGGCACCGAGGAGGTGGCCGCGGTGGTCCGGGCGGCCGCCCGGCACGGCGTACCGGTGGTGCCGCAGGGCGCACGGACCGGCCTGGCCGGCGCGGCGAACGCGGTGGACGGCGCGGTGGTGCTGAGCACGGTCGCGATGAACGCCATCCGGGAGATCGACCCGGTGAGCCGGCTCGCCGTGGTCCAGCCCGGGGTGGTCAACGCGGCGCTCGCCGCCGCGGTGGCCGAGCAGGGGCTGTGGTACCCGCCCGACCCGGGCTCCTGGGAGTCCTCCACCATCGGCGGCAACGTCGCCACCAACGCGGGCGGCATGTGCTGCGTCAAGTACGGCGTCACCACCGAGTACGTGCTCGGCCTGGAGGTGGTGCTCGCCTCCGGCGAGGTGCTGCGCACCGGCCGGCGGACCCCCAAGGGGGTCGCCGGCTACGACCTCACCCGGCTCTTCGTCGGCTCGGAGGGCACGCTCGGAATCATCACCGAGGTGACCGTGGCGCTGCGCCCCGCCCCGGCGGAGTCGCTGACCCTGGTCGCGGTCTTCCCGTCCACCGCGGCGGCCGGCGACGCGGTGGCCGGGATCGCCGCCCGGGGCCTCTCCCCCAGCCTGCTGGAACTGCTCGACCAGACGCACCTGCGGGCGATCGAGGCGTACCGGCCGATGGGGCTGCGCACGGACGCCCAGGCGCTGCTGCTGGCCGCCGCCGACACCGGCTCCCGGGCCGCCGACGACCTGGCCGTGCTGGCCGAGGTCTGCACCGCGGCCGGTGCCGACGAGGTGTACGCGGCCACCGACGCGGTCGAGGCGGCGGCGCTGCTGCAGGCCCGCCGGCTGGCCCACCCGGCGATGGAGAAGTTCGCCGCGGACGCCTTCCCGGGCGGCAACGGCGGGCTGGTCATCGACGACGTGGCGGTGCCCCGCGGGTCGCTGGCCGCGCTGCTCGACGGGGTGGCCCGGATCGCTGCCGAGTGCGACGTGCCGATCGGCGTGGTCGGGCACGCCGGGGACGGCAACATGCACCCGAACATCGTGGTCGACCGGGCCGACCCGGCGAGCCTGGACCGGGGCCGGCGCGCCTTCGACGAGATCATGCGGCTCGGCCTGGCGCTGGGCGGCACCTGCACCGGCGAGCACGGGGTGGGCCTGCTCAAGCGGGACTGGCTGGCCCGCGAGATCGGCCCGGTCGGGGTCCGGGTGCACCAGGCGGTCAAGGCCGCGCTGGACCCGACGGGCCTGCTGAACCCCGGCAAGGTGCTCTGACCCGCCGCCATCGGCGCCCCCGGTTCTGGCGAGCCGCGCCGACGTCCGGCCCCGCTCGCGTCAGGCGGTGGGCTCGGCGGGGGTGGCCTGGGTGAGCAGCAGCAGGATCTCGTACGCCACCAGCGGCTGCTCCTCGCCCGGGCAGTCCTGGGTGGTGATCATGCCGACCGAGGTGAGCAGGCTGGAAGTGAGCGCGTCGATGCAGGTCACCCGGTACTGCCGGGCCTGATCGGTCTCCTGCGGCAGCCGCGGGTCGTCGAGCAGCACCTGGAGCCGCTGCACCTGCTCGGCGCCGAGCGCGCCGGACGAGGTCACCCCGTCGCCGGCGCAGTCGATGCACTCCCACCGGCCGTCCGGCTCCACGTTCAGCGTGCGCAGCGGGCCGTTCGAGCCGAGCTTCTGCAGCAGGCTGACCTTGCCCTTCCCGACGGTCGCCGCGCCGCCCAGCCCCGGCTGCACCGCCATCGACTCGGCCGGTCGCGGTGTCGGTTCGTCGTCGGCGTTGCCGGGGCTTGTGCAGCCGGCGAGGCTGACGGCCAGCAGGGCAGCGACGGAGAACGAAACCAGACGGAACCGGAAAGCGGGGACCACGCGCCGCAACCTACCCCACCGTAGGTAGCGCCGGAACCCGTCGCGCGTACCGAGATCGTTGCGTAACGTTACCGGCCGGTTAGGTTACCGTGACGAGGAGGGAAGTTCGGCCGCGTCGCCGTCGGAGCCCCGGTCCCGGACGAAGCCGCCCCGTACGTCGGGCGCGCCCAGCCGGGCCGCGTCGGCCGCCACGTCGTCCGGCATCTGCTGCGACTGCCGCTCGGCCGCCACCCGGGCCCGGTAGTTCTCCACCTCGCGGGCGCGGGTCGCCGCGTCCCAGCCGAGCACCGCGCCCATCAGTTCGGCGGCGTGCTCGGCCGACTCCAGTCCCCGGTGACTGGTCTCGAAGGAGATCCGGGTACGGCGGGTGAGCACGTCCTCCAGGTGCAGCGCCCCCTCGGCCCGGGCCGCGTAGGTCACCTCGGCGGCCAGGTACTCGGGCGCGCCGGCCAGCGGGGAGGCGAGCAGCGGATCGGCGTCGATCAGCGCGAGCAGGTCGAGGGTGAGGGTCCCGTAGCGCTCCAGCAGGTGCTCGGCCACCCCGACCGGCACCCCGTGCCGGCGGGCCAGGTCGGCCCGGTCCCGCCACATCGCGGCGTAGCCGTCCGCCCCGAGCAGCGGCAGGTCGGCGGTGCGCGACGGGCGTACGCCGCCGAGCCGGCGGGCGGCGCGGTCGACCACGTCCGAGGCCATCACCCGGTACGTCGTGTACTTGCCCCCGGCGACCAGCAGCAGCCCGAGCATCGGCTCGAAGACCGCGTGCTCGCGGGACAGCTTGGAGGTGGAGTCGGCCTCGCCGGCCAGCAGCGGCCGGAGCCCGGCGTAGACGCCCTCGATGTCGTCCCGGGTGAGCGGCCGGTCCAGCACCGTGTTGACCTGCTGGAGCAGGTAGTCGATGTCGCGGGCGGAAGCGGCCGGGTGGGACCGGTCGAGCCGCCAGTCGGTGTCCGTGGTGCCGATGATCCAGTGCCCGCCCCAGGGGATGACGAAGAGCACGCTGGTCGCGGTGCGCAGGATCAGCCCGGTCTCGCCGGTGATCGCCGAGCGGGGCACCACCAGGTGCACCCCCTTGGAGGCGCGGACCCGGATGCCGGGGCGCAGCCCGACGTCGTTGAGCATCCGGGACATGTCGTCGCTCCACACCCCGGTGGCGGCGATGACGGTGCGGGCCTGCACCTCGAACTCGGCGTCCGGCGAACCGGCGGGCGCCTCCAGGTCGCGCACCCGGACCCCGGTCACCTCGCGGGCCTGCCGGATCAACCCGACCGCCCGGGCGCTGCTCACCACGGTCGCGCCCAGGCTGGCCGCGGTGCGGGCCAGGGTGACCACCAGCCGGGCGTCGTCGACCTGGCCGTCGTAGTAGCGGATCGCGCCGGCCAGCCCCTCGGCCTTCAGGCTGGGGAAGACCCGCCGCGCGCCCTCGCGGGTCAGGTGCCGGTGCAGCGGCATGCCCCGGCCGCCGCCGAAGACGCCCGCGAAGGCGTCGTAGGTGGCCACCCCGGCGCCGTAGTAGGAGCGGCGGAAGAGCCGACCCGGCACGTCGCGTACGCCCCGACCGGCGGGCAGCGGGACGAGGAACGGCACCGGCCGGACCAGGTGCGGCGCCAGCCGGGTGGCGAGCAGGCCGCGCTCGGTGAGCGCCTCGTGAACCAGGTGGAACTCCAACTGCTCCAGGTAACGCAGCCCGCCGTGGATCAGCTTGCTGGAGCGGCTGGAGGTGCCGGCGGCGTGGTCGCGCGCCTCCACCAGGGCCACCTTCAGCCCGCGCGAGGCGGCGTCCAGGGCGGCGCCGGCGCCGGTCACGCCACCGCCGATGACCAGCACGTCGAACCGCTCGGCCCGGAGCCGGCGCAGGTCGTCGGCGCGGCGCTCCGGGGAGAGCTGACCGGCGACTGATCGGGACACGTTCGGGTCGCGCACCCGTCCACCGTAACCGTCGCGGGCACTCCGGCGGCAGGCGGCGCTCGGGCCGTACTGTCTGGGGATGCAGGTCGGTCCCCCGTCACCCACCGGTCCGTACGTGCCGCAGCCCCCGCCCGGCCCGGCCCGGCCCAGCCCGTGGGCGGTGGTGGCGGCCGCGCTGGCCGGCGGCTGGATCGTCGGGTGCACCGTGCTCACCCAGGCCGGTGGATGGCTGACCGACCAGGTGCTGCTGGCCAGCGGGCTGGACCGGCTGCCATGGCTCTGGCCGGCGCTCGGCCTGCCGGCCGTCCTGCTGGCCGGCATGCCCGCGCTGCTGCTGGCGCTGCTGCCCCGCTCGGCGGCGGTCCGGGCCACCGGCCGCGCCTGGCTGGCCGGGGTGCTGGTGCTCGCCACGCTCGGGCTGCTCCGCGCCATCCCGCCGGTGCACCACGAGGCGTACCTCGCGGCACTGGCCGGCACCGCCGCGCTGGCCGCCACCGTCCTGGCCCGGCTGGCCCGCCGTCGCGCGGTAGGCGCCCCGCCCCCGGCGGGTCAACCGGCGGGGGCCGCCGGGGGCCGCCGGCCGGGCGGTCTCACCCTGCTCGGCGTGGCCGCCGGGCTGGTGCTGCTGCTGCCCTGGGTCTGGTTGGGCGCGCTCGGCGGGCCGCTGGAGACCGGGCTCGCCGCGCTGGCGGCGGCCGCCCTCGGCGCGCTGGCCGGGGCGCTGCTGGACGCCGGCTTCTGGGCCCCGTTCGCGGTCGGCGAGCCGCCCCGGCCGGCCCGGCTGGTGCTGGTCGGCGGGCTGGTCGCCGGGGTGGCACTGCTGCTGCTGGCCGCCGGGATCGGCCAGTCCGGGGCACAGCTGCCGCTACTGCTGACCCTGCCGCCGGCCGGCTTCGCGCTGGCCGCTCTCCAGGCGGCGGCCCGCCGCCCCGGCGCCGGCCGGGCCGCCGACCGTGCCCCGGCCGGCTGGCTGGTGGGGCTCGCCGTGCTCGGCCCGCTGGCCTTCACCGACCCGGAAGAGATCAGCCTGGTCCTCACCAACACCCGCGACGTGCCGTTCTGGGTGGCGGCCGCCGCCGGCGCGGGGTTCGCCGTCGCGGCGCTGCTGGCCGTCGCGTACGGGGTGCTGCTGGCCCGGCCGCGCGGCCGCACGCCGAGCCGGCGGGTGGCCGCGGTGACCGCCGCGACCCTGCTGGTGGCGACCGGGGTGATCGCGGCCGGCCCCGGCCAGCCCGGCCTGCACGGCGAGCGGCTGCTGGTGGTGCTGCGCGAGCAGGCCGACCTGACCGGGCTGCCGGCCGGCGCGCCGGGGCGGGCCGGCCGGGACGCCCGCGCGGCCGAGGTCTACCGCCGACTGGTGGCCACCGCCGACCGCAGCCAGGCCGGGCTGCGCCGCGACCTGCGCCGGCTCCGGCTGCCGTACACCCCGTACTACCTCGTCAACGCGGTGGAGGTGGCCGGCGGCCCGGGGATGCGCGCCTGGCTCGCCGGCCGGCCGGAGGTGGACCGGGTGCTGGTCAGCCAGCGGCTGCGGCCACTGCCGGCGCCCGCCGGGGTCAGCCGGGGCACCGCCCCCGCCCCGACCGGTCCGGAGTGGAACATCCGGCTGATCGGCGCGGACCGGGTCTGGTCGCAGCTCGGCGTGGACGGCTCCGGCGTCGTGGTGGGAAGTTCCGACTCCGGGGTGGACGGCGGGCACCCGGCACTCGCCGGCGGCTTCCGGGGCGGCGACGACTCCTGGTACGACCCGTGGAACGGCACCCGCGCGCCGGCCGACCGGGGCGGGCACGGCACCCACACGGTGGGCAGCGCCGTGGGTCGGGGCGGCCTCGGGGTGGCCCCCGGCGCGCAGTGGGTGGGCTGCGTCAACCTGGACCGCAACCTCGGCAACCCGGCATACTACCTGGACTGCCTCCAGTTCATGCTGGCGCCCTTCCCGCCCGGCGGGGACCCGTTCACCGACGGCCGGCCGTCCCGGGCGCCGGACATCCTCACCAACTCGTGGGGCTGCCCGTCGATCGAGGGCTGCGACCCCCGGGTGCTCCGCCCGGCCACCGCCGCGCTGGACGCCGCCGGCATCCTGGTGGTGGCCGCCGCCGGCAACACCGGGCCGTACTGCGGGTCGATCGACGACCCGCCCGCGCCGTACCCGGACGTGCTGACCGTGGGGGCGGTGGACCGGCAGCGCCGGGTCACCAGCTTCTCCTCGCGCGGGCCGGCGCCGGGTGGCGCGGCCAAACCGGACCTGGTGGCGCCGGGCGCCGAGGTGGTCTCCGCGATGCCCGGCGGCGGGTACGCCCGGCTCGACGGCACCTCGATGGCCACCCCGCAGGTGGCCGGCGTGGTGGCGTTGATGTGGTCGGCGAACCCGGCGCTGGTCGGCGACCTGGCCCGGACCCGGCAGCTGCTGCGGGAGACGGCCACTCCGGCGATCGCCAGCTACCGCTCCCGCGACCCGGCCGACGCCTGCGGGGGCGACCGGAACATCACCGGCGCCGGTCTGGTCGACGCGTACGCCGCCGTCCGGGCCGCCCGCTCCTGACCGGCCAGGGAGCCCCGGTGGTCGCTGCGCGGCCCTTGCGCACCCCGGTACCCGGTGATCTAGGGTCGGCCACCATGGACGCGGAGATCGTCGAGCTGAGCGCCGACCGGGCGCCGGCCGTGGTGCAGCTGTGCCGGCGGGCACTGGACCTGCCGGAGGACGCGGCCGAGGCCGCCGAGATCGTGGCCACCCTGTGGACCCGGGCTGGCGCGGACCGGCCGGTGGTCGCGCTGGGCGCGTACCGGGACGGAGACCTGGTCGGGGCGCTGATCTGCTCGGTCGCCACCGACCCCCGGCTCGGGCACGTGGACCTGGTGGCGGTCGACCCGGGCGTGCGGCGCCGGGGTGTCGGGCGGGCGCTGCTCGGGCACGCCGAGCGGCGGCTCGCCGGGCTGGGCGTGGCCGAGGTGCTGCTGGCCGGGAACCCGCCCCACTACGCCTGGCCCGGCGTCGACGTGCGGTACACCCCGGCGGTCTGCGCCGCGCTGGCGCTCGGCTACCGGCAGGACCGGACGGCCTGGAACATGACCGCCGACCTGTCGTACGAGGGATCGCCGGCGCTGCGGTCCACCGAGGACGCCGAGCGGCGGCTGGCCGGGCAGGGCATCACCGTCCGCCGGGCCGAGCCCGCCGACCTGCCGGCGCTGACCGCGTTCGCCCGGTCCACCTTCGGCGGCTCCTGGGATGCCGAGCTGCTCGGCTCGGTCGGCCGGGACGGGGCGGGCTGCCACCTGGCGGAGCGGGACGGCGAGGTGCTCGGCTTCGCCGCGTACGGGTCGAGCCGGCCGAGCTGGTTCGGGCCGATGGGCACCGCCCCGGCGGCCGAGGGCTCCGGCATCGGCGGGGTGCTGCTGCGCCGCTGCCTGCGCGACCAGCACACGGCCGGGCTGGCCGCGGCGCAGATCGGCTGGGTCGGGCCGGTGCGGTTCTACTCGGGCAGCGCGGGTGCCCGGATCGAGCGGGTCTTCTTCCTGTACCGCAGGACGCTCGACAGGTGACAGGGGCGAACAGGACATAGATCCCGATAACGCCGTTCAGCCACCGCGCCGACCGCCGCCTCCTACGGTTTCGGTAGAGGAGGCAGCCATGACCACGGACGACGAACATACCGACGACGTCCAGCCCGTCACCTGGACCCCGGTCGGCGAACTCCCCGGGCAACTGCCGTTCGACCGGCTCGACTACGGCGACGCCGAACAACTGGCGGAGATGGCCGGCGCCGAGGAGGCCGAGGCCGAGGAGCCGCTGGAGATGGTCGACGCGCCGATCCAGCTCCGGCCGCCGTACGACCGGGCACAGAAGCGGCGTAACCAGCGCCCGCTGCCCACCTGACGACGAAAACGGGGCGGACCGCGTCAGCGGCCCGCCCCGTTTCCGGTCGGAACTGGACTCAGAAGTCCATGTCCCCGCCACCCGGGCCAGCCGGGGCGGCCGGGGTCTTCTCCGGCTTGTCCGCCACGACGGCCTCGGTGGTGAGGAACAGCGCCGCGATCGACGACGCGTTCTGCAGCGCCGAGCGGGTCACCTTGGCCGGGTCGATGATGCCCGCGGCCAGCAGGTCGACGTACTCGCCGTTGGCGGCGTTGAGGCCGTGGCCCGCCTCCAGGTTGCGGACGTGCTCGACGACCACGCCGCCCTCGAGGCCGGCGTTGACGGCGATCTGCCGCAGCGGGGCGTCCAGCGCGATCTTGACGATCTGCGCGCCGGTCGCCTCGTCGCCGGTCAGGTCCAGCTTGTCGAAGGCGGTCTTGCCGGCCTGCACCAGCGCGACGCCACCACCCGGGACGATGCCCTCCTCGACGGCGGCCTTCGCGTTGCGGACGGCGTCCTCGATGCGGTGCTTGCGCTCCTTCAGCTCGACCTCGGTGGCCGCGCCGACCTTGATCACCGCAACACCGCCGGCCAGCTTGGCCAGGCGCTCCTGCAGCTTCTCCCGGTCGTAGTCGGAGTCGCTCTTGTCGATCTCGGCCCGGATCTGGTTCACCCGGCCCTGGATCTGCTCGGCGTCACCGGCGCCGTCGACGATGGTGGTCTCGTCCTTGGTCACCACGACCTTGCGGGCGCGGCCCAGCATGTCGAGGCCGACGGCGTCGAGCTTGAGGCCGACCTCCTCGCTGATGACCTGGCCACCGGTGAGGATGGCGATGTCGGTGAGCATGGCCTTGCGGCGGTCACCGAAGCCCGGCGCCTTGACGGCGACCGACTTGAAGGTGCCGCGGACCTTGTTGACCACCAGGGTGGCCAGGGCCTCGCCCTCCAGGTCCTCGGCGATGATCAGCAGCGGCTTGCCGCCCTGCATGACCTTCTCGAGGATCGGGAGCAGGTCCTTCACCGACGAGATCTTGCTGTTGACGATCAGGATGTACGGGTCGTCGAAGACGGCCTCCATACGCTCCGGGTCGGTCATGAAGTACGCGGAGATGTAGCCCTTGTCGAAGCGCATACCCTCGGTGAGCTCCAGCTCCAGGCCGAAGGTGTTGCTCTCCTCGACGGTGATGACGCCTTCCTTGCCGACCTTGTCCATCGCCTCGGCGATGATCTCGCCGACACTGGTGTCACCAGCCGAGATGGAGGCGGTGGAAGCAATCTGCTCCTTGGTCTCCACGTCCTTGGCGAGCTTGAGCAGCTCCTCCGAGACGCTGGCCACGGCGGCCTCGATGCCCCGCTTCAGGGCCATCGGGTTGGCGCCGGCGGCCACGTTGCGCAGGCCCTCACGAACCAGGGCCTGGGCCAGGACGGTCGCCGTCGTCGTGCCGTCACCGGCCACGTCGTCGGTCTTCTTGGCGACCTCCTTGACCAGCTCGGCGCCGATCTTCTCGTACGGGTCCTCGAGCTCGATCTCCTTGGCGATGCTCACACCATCGTTGGTGATGGTGGGGGCACCCCACTTCTTCTCGAGCACGACGTTGCGGCCCTTGGGGCCGAGCGTCACCTTCACGGCGTCGGCGAGCTGGTTCATGCCCCGCTCGAGGCCGCGGCGCGCCTCTTCGTCGAACGCGATCATCTTGGCCATACGGCGTTGTCCTCCTGGACACTCACGGGCCACCCGAGTGTGTGTCCCGGATGGGCCGCCTGGTGTACGCACCTTGGGACGTCGCCACCGGATGACGGCGACGCCTCCTCGGCCGGGCCGGATAGCCCGCGACGACCGGCCACGCGCCTCGCCCGCGGTTGTCCCGCTGGCGTGGCCGCGGCCCCACCGCCCCGACCATTGGCACTCACAGGTTGCGAGTGCCAATGACTTGTTTAGCACTCTCCCTGGGCGAGTGCAAGCACGACCGCCCCGGTCAGCCGAGTTCGCCGGCCAGCCGGGCCGCGTTCACCGGGCCCTCGTGGGCCCGCTGCTCGGCGTAGGTGACCACCAGGCCGACGAGCTGCACGACGTGCGCCGGCAGGGCCAGCACCGCGGCCGCCAGGATGACCATGGTCACGCCGACCGCCGAGCCCGCGGAGTCGAACGGGGTGGTGCCGAACGGCACCGTCCCGGCCGCCTCGACCACGCCGGCCACCATCGACCCGACGATCACCGCGGCGACCACCATCGCCACCCGGCCGAGCAGCAGGCCCAGCCGGTCGTGGAACATCCGCCAGGCCCGGCCGATCGGTGCCTGGCGCTCGAAGAGCCAGACCGGGCCGGCCATGCTCAGCGCGAACGCGAAGTAGATGCCGGGAATCACGCAGAGGCAGACACCGAGCGCCACGATCAGGCCGGTCAGCAGGGTCCAGCCCCAGAGCCCGAACGCCCGGCGCAGGCCGTACCGCAGCGCCGCGCCCAGCCCGACCGGCTCGCCGGCCGCCTGCCGGGCGACCACCCAGCTGCCGGCGGCCCAGCCCACGCTCTGCACCAGGCCGAAGAGCAGGCTGCCGCCGATCAGCACGCCGAGCAGGGTGGCCAGGTCGGTCAGGAAGGTGTCCGGCAGCGCGTTCGGGTCCTGGCTGGCCGTGGCGTCCCACTCGGCCGACGGATCGACCAGCAGGCTGATCACCGACAGCGCCGCCGCCGGCAGCACCTGGGTGAGCAGCAGGATCGGCAGCAGCAGCCGCCAGCCCCGGCGTACCGCGCCGACGCACCGGTCGAACCAGCCGGACACCCCCGCCCCGGGCGGGGTGACCAGTTGGTCGGTCGGGTCGAAGCCGTAGCCGGGTGGATACCAGCCCGGCTGGCCGAGCGCCGGCTGCGGATACCAGGGCACGCCATACCCGCCGGGCGGAAACCCGCCGGTGGGCGGCGTCGGCCAGCCCGGCCCGCCGGCGGCCGGCGGCCAGCCCCGCGGACCGTACGGGGTGACGCCACCCGGCCACGCCTGCGGCGCGGCGGGATCCCACGCCTGGGGTTGCTGCGCTCCGGGTGGTTGCGGCGCGGCCGGGTCCCACGGTTGGGCCGGCTGGGCGGCCGGGCCGATCGCTCCGGGCGGTTGCGACGCCGTGGGGTCCCCCGGCTGGTCGGCCGGAGGCAGCGGGGCGGTCGGGCCCCCGGACTGACCGGCACCGGACGGCTCCGCCGGCTGGTTGGCGCCCGGAGCAGGGTCGCCCGCTCCGGAGACTCCCGGGGTAGGGGACGACGCGTCCGGGGGCGGCTGGTCGGACATGAACCCTCCTCAGCGACAGCTGGAACGGCTCACGATCTTTCCTGGTGCGGTGGTCGCACCGCAGCCCCGCCGACCCGGCGCGTCGGAAAGTGGGGGCGCCGGATCAGGCGATGACGCGCACCCGCTCGGCCTGCGGCCCCTTCTGGCCCTGGGCGATCTCGAACTCGACCCGCTGGCCGTCGTCCAGCGCCTTGTAGCCGTCCATCTCGATCGCGGAGAAGTGGACGAAGACGTCCTGCCCGCCGTCGACGGCGATGAAGCCGTAGCCCTTTTCGGCGTTGAACCACTTCACGGTGCCCTGTGCCACGGTGCACTTCCTCACTCTGCGCGGCGTACCACAACCCGGAGGCCGGCACGCCGGCATCCCGGGGCCACCGTTCGGCGATCGGCGACGACCGCTGAAAGGGTGACCGAAATCGCACGCTACACGAGGCGTGACCACGGTGCACGACCACAAATCGGGCGTATTCCGTTTGATCGCCGGCTCGTCGGGATCGTCGTACGTCGTTGTGGTAGGCATGCGGGCATGACCAGCGATCCGGGCGGGCCGGGCCGCCGGGTGGCGGAGGTCCGGCGGGTCCGGCCGCGGGACGCCGCCCGGATGCGGGCGCTGCGCCTGGAGATGCTCGCCGACGCGCCGCTGGCGTTCCTGGAGACCCTGGCCGACGCGGCGGCCCGGCCGCACGCCGAATTCGCCGCACGGGTCGCGTACACCTCGACCGGCACCGACACCGCGCAGTTCGTGGCCGACCCCGGTGGCCGGTTCGTCGGGCACGCCGGGGGCACGACGATCCCGGCCGAGCCCGGCCTCACCGTGATCTACGCGGTCTACGTGACCCCGACCTGGCGCGGCAGTGGACTGCTCGCCGAACTGGTCGAGGCGGTGGCGCAGTGGTCAAGGGCGTGCGGCCGGCCCGAGCTGATGCTGGAGGTGGTGGTCGGCAACGACCGCGCCTACCGGGCCTACCAGCGGCTGGGCTTCGTCGACACCGGCGTCCGGGTGCCCCACCCCACCATCCCCGCCCTGACCGAACTCCAAATGCGCCGCCCCGCCTAACCCCGCTGACGGTAGACCCAACCCAAGGCAGCACCCCGAAAGATCAACACCCCCAGGGCGCAGGGTCCCGACGCAGGCCGACCCGGAAGGGTTTCCGGGGCAGTCCGCCCCGCGTCGGGATCAAGCCTGACCGCCCAGAGCGGGGCGGGCTGCCCCGGAAACCCCCAACCGCAACCCACGTGGCTGCCCCGGAAACCCCAACCGCAACCCAGGTGGCTGCCCCGGAAACCCCTCAACCTCAGGAATGCCGACGAGACTGCACGATCCGGAACCGGTTAGCCACGTAAGCCCCGTCCGTCAGCGCCGCGTTCGCCGCCGGGTTGGCGCCGCTGCCGTGGAAGTCGGAGAAGGCCGCCGACTGGTTCACGAACACCCCGCCGGTCAGGTTGCAGGACAGGTGCACCCCGACCTCGATGGCCGCCGCCTCGGCGGCGTCCAGCACCGCCTCGTCGGTGGAGTAGACGCCGGCGGTGAGCGCGCCCTTCTCGCCGACGGTCTTCCGCATGATCTCCAGGCTGTGCGCTGTCGAGTCGGTGGGGATGACGAACGAGATCGGCCCGAACCACTCCCGGCCGTAGGTCGCGGTGTCGTCCGCGCCGACCTTGACCACCGTCGGGGTGCGGACCACCGCGCCGGGGAAGGCCGGGTGCTCGACGGTACGCGACTCCAGCACCGGCTCACCGACCTTGGTCACCTCGTCCAGCCGTTCCAGCACGCCGTCGTTGACGACCGCCCCGGTCAGCTCCACCCCGCGGGCCGGGTCGGCGGTGAGCTTGCCGACCGCGGCGGCGATCCCGCCGGCCACCTCGTCGAAGCTCTTGTGCCCCTGGTCGGTCTCGATGCCGCCGGCGGGGATCAGGATGTTCTGCGAGGTGGTGCACATCTGGCCGCTGTAGAGGGTCAGCGTGAAGCCGAGGTTGCGGCACATCCCGGCGAAGTCGTCGGTGGAGTCGATGACCACCGTGTTCAGGCCGGCCTTCTCGGTGTAGACAGCGGCCTGCCGGGCGTTGGCCTCCAGCCAGTCGCCGTACTCGGTGGAGCCGGTGAAGTCGACGATCTTCACGGCCGGGTGCAGGGCCAGTGTCGAGGCGAGCTTCTCGCCCGGGGCCTCGGCGGCCAGCAGCACCAGGTTGGGGTCGAAGCCGGCCTCGGCGAGCACCTCGCGGGCGTACCTGATGGTGATCGCGAGCGGCAGGACGGCGCGGGGGTGCGGCTTGACGATCACCGGGTTGCCGGTGACCAGGGAGGCGAACAGCCCCGGGTAGGAGTTCCAGGTCGGGAAGGTGTTGCAGCCGATGACCAGGCTCACTCCGCGGGGCACCACGTGGAAGGTCTTGGTCATCCGCAGCGGGTCGCCCTTGCCGGCCGCCTTCTCCCAGCCGGCCGTCCCCGGGTGCCGGGTCATCTCCGCGTACGCGTAGGCGAGCGCCTCCAGCGCCCGGTCCAGGGCGTGCGCGCCGCCGGCCTGGAAGGCCATCACGAACGCCTGCCCGCTGGTGAACTGCACAGCGTTGGCCAGCTCGAAGATGTGCTTGTGCAGCCGGTCGAGGATCTCCAGGCAGACGCCCACCCGGGCCCGCGGGCCGGCGTCGCGCCACGCGGGCAGCGCGGCGGTCGCGGCGGCGACCAGCTCGTCGGCGCCCGCGTGCGGGTAGCGGACGTCCAGCGGCACGCCGAACGGGCTGGTCTCGGTGGCGACCCGGTCGCCGGTGCCCGGCTGGTCGAGGGGGAAGTCGCCGCCCAGGTACGCCTCGAAGGCGGCCTTGCCGTCGGCGGCGGCGGTCTCGCCGTACACCCGGGGGCTGGGGGACTCGGGGTAGGCGGACCAGTACCCGCGCTCCGTGATCGCGGTCAGCGCCCGGTCGAGGGTGTCGGCGTGCCTGTCGTACAGGGGGTGCGGGGTCTCCGTCATGCCCGCCATCATGCAACAGGTGACACCAAAATCAGTAGGCCCGTGTCACAACTCAGATCGTCAGCTGCCAGTCGGTCCAGCCGTCGACCGGGCGGAAGCCGAGCTGCTCGTTGATCCGCACCATGTGCGCGTTCTCGGCCGCGTTGAAGGTGTCGATCACGCGTACCGCCGGCTCGTGGGCCAGCAGGTGGCGCAGATTCTCGATCTTGGTGAGCAGGCCGAGCCGGTGACCGCGGTGCTCCGGGTCGACGATGGTGATCTGCTGGAACGCGTGCCAGTCGGCGGACGCGCCGACGTCGAGCAGCGTCCAGGCGACCAGCCGTCCGGACTCCTCGTGGCGTACCGCGGTGTGGTAGCGCCGCCGGCCGCGGGCGTCCAGCGCCCGTTCGGTGCCCCGGACCCGTTCGGCGTCCACCCGCTCCGCCTCCCAGTGCAGGTCGCCGGTGGGTGAGTCGGTCATCAGCCGGCCGTCCAGATAGGCGATGTCGGCGAGGTGCTCCTCCGGCGTCCCGCCGCGCCACTGGACCGTCCGGTAGCCCGTGGCGCCGCCCCGGGCCTCGGCGAGCAGCGCGTCCAGCCCCGCCTGGTCCAGCCGGGTGACGTCGAGCCGGCGCCGGACCTCGAGGAGCGCCGGGTGCGCGCCCAGCGCGGCGGCGAACGCCGCACCGGCCGCCGGGCGGGACGGGCCGCCGGGCAGCGCGGAGACCGCCATCCCGACCACCCGCTTGCGGCCCCGCCCGCGCAGCAGCCGTACGCCGTGCTCGTGCAACGCCCGGCCGACGCCACGCCGCCGATGGGCCGGGTGCACGATCAGGTCGGCGGTGGCGTTGTCGGTGTTGTCCAGTTCAGGCAGGTCGAGGGCGAGATAGCCGGCCGGTTCGCCGTCCAGCCGGGCCAGCGCCCAGAGCGCGGCGGTGCCCGGCATCGGGTGCCGGACGGCGGCCTCGAACCGGCGCCGGCAGAACGGCGGGAAGTCGGGCAGGTCGGCGTCGTTGGCCGCGGCGCCGACCCGGTAGGCCGCGTCGATCGCGGCCTGGTCGGTGGCCTCGATCGGCGCGATCGTGATGCTCATGCAGCGAGGGTGCGCCCCGGAACGACGATCGGGCCAGCGAATTTCGCCGGCCCGATCGGAGGTTGGTCGGGAGGGACGCTCGCACAACGCCGCCGGCGTTGGGTCGTAAGGACTCGCAAGTCTTTCGGCGATACGCCCTCCCGCACGGAGCATCTTGCGCCGTCCGGTTCCTACCGTCAAGTCCTCGACGGCGGGTTTTCCGCACCCAGAGCGAAAAGCCCGTTACCCGGCGGATCGGCCGCATCCCCCGTCCGGGTGATCCGGGACCTCCGGCGAGCGGTCGGGAGCCCGCTCGGTTGGTTCACGCCGTGTCCCGGAAATCGCGGTATCCGACCGGGCCGGACCACCGCGACTTCCGGGACATCGTGTCGATCTTGCTGCCCGCCCCGCCGCCGGTCGAGGCGGGAGAGTCAGTTGAGCAGGCTCGCGTCACCGGACGGCGCGGGACAGCCCGTGATCTTGCTGTCAGCCCCGCCGCGCCGGGCGAGTCAGCCGAGCAGGCCGGCGTCGCGGGCGGCGCGCAGCGACGGCTTGATCCGGTGGGTCGGGCCGACCTGGCCGGCCACCGCGTCGAGGGTCTTGAGCCCCTCGCCGGTGTTGAACACCACGGTCTCCGCGGCCGGGTCGAGCCGGCCCGACTCGACCAGCTTGCGCAGCACCGCCACCGTCACTCCGCCGGCGGTCTCGGCGAACACCCCGGTGGTCCGGGCGAGCAGCCGGATGCCGGCGCGAATCTCGTCGTCGTCGACGTACTCCATCCAGCCGCCGGTACGCCGCACCGCCTCCAGCGCGTAGAGGCCGGCGGCCGGGTCACCGATGTTCAGCGACTTGGCGATGCCGGTCGGCTTGACCGGAGTGATGGTGTCGGTGCCGGCGTGCAGCGCGGTGGCGATCGGGTTGCAGCCGGCCGACTGGGCGCCGAACACCTTCCAGCCGCCGGCCGGGGCCTCGACCAGGCCGATCTCGACCAGTTCGGCGAACGCCTTGTCGATCTTGGTGAGCAGCTCGCCGCTGGCCATCGGGATCACCACCTGGGCGGGGATCCGCCAGCCGAGCTGCTCGGCCACCTCGTAGCCGAGCGTCTTGGAACCCTCGGCGTAGTAGGGGCGCACGTTCACGTTGACGAACGCGGTGTCCTCGAACTCGTCGGTCTCCACCAGCTCCCCGCAGAGCCGGTTCACGTCGTCGTACGAGCCGTCGATGGCGACCAGGTCGCCACCGTAGACGGCGGTGGTGACCACCTTGCCCTGCTCCAGGTCGCTGGGAATGAAGACCACCGACGGCGCGCCGACCCGGGCCGCGTGCGCGGCGACCGAGTTGGCCAGGTTGCCGGTCGAGGCGCAGGCGAACCGGCTGAACCCGAGCGCCCGGGCGGCGGTCAGCGCCACCGACACCACCCGGTCCTTGAACGAGTGGGTCGGGTTGGCGCTGTCGTCCTTGACCCACAGCGGCGCGGTGATGCCCAGCTCGGCGGCGAGGTGCGGGGCGGCGACCAGCGGGGTGAGCCCCGGGTCGAGGGTCACCCGGGTCGCCGGGTCCTGGCCGGCGGGCAGCAGGGCCGCGTACCGCCAGAGGTTGGCCGGGCCGGCCTCGATCTGCTCGCGGGTGACCTTGGCCAGCTCGGCGGTGTCGTAGTCGACCTCCAGCGGGCCGAAGCAGTCGTAACAGGCGTGCTGGGCGGCGAGCGGGTAGCGGGCCGAGCAGGCGCGGCAGACCAGGGCGCGGGCCGGGCTGGCGGAGGTGTCGATGCCGGAGGCGGCGAGCGTCGACGTCATGTCGAGGAGTCCTCTCATCTTTCCCCGCATCGCACTCTGCGGCGGGGACGGAATTGGCACCTGCCCCGCCGGTCGCTCAGCGGTGAGCGCGCGGGGTGGTTGCCGGGGCGTCGTCGGGCCGTATCCCTCAGCCCCTCTGGATGAGGTATGCAGTTGTGCCGCCGAGTCTATGCACTCTCCCCCGCGTACCTCTGCCGGGTTCCCACGGTGTGAGCGGGCCCGCTACCGGCCGACCACGGCGACCGGGTCGACCACCGCCACCGGGTCGGCGACGGCCACCGCCTCGGCGTGGCTGGTCCGGCGAGGCCGGGTGGCGCGGCGCGGACGGGTGACCAGGTTGGCGGCGACCAGGGCGGCGATGGTGAGCGCCACGCCGACCAGTTCCACCGCGCCGGGCTGGTAGCCGCGGGCGATCTGCACCGCGAACGTGGTCACCGGCACCAGGTTCATGAACAGCGCCGCGTTGGCCGCGCCGAGCCGCTGCACGCCGGTGTTCCAGGCCAGCACCGCGACCACCGCGGCCACGATGACGGCGTACGCCAGCTGCGGGGCGACCGCGACGAGGTCGGCGGCGGCCGGCGCGTGCTGCCAGCCGACCAGGTCGGCCAGCACGCTCGCGGCCAGCATGGCGAGGGTGCCGGCGAGCGAGGTGAGCGTGGTGTAGCGCAGCGGCGACCAGTCGCCGAACCGGCTCCCGCCGTGCGTGTAGACCGCCCAGCCGAGCACCGCTCCGGTCGTCAACAGCGCGCCCACGCCGAACTCGCCCAGACCGTCCAGCCGGCCGCGGGTGAGCACCAGACCGATGCCGACCAGCGCCACCAGGGAGAGCGCGAAGAGCGCCGGGCGCGGGCGTACGCCGTCGCGCGCCCAGCGGACCAGCTGGGTGACCAGCGGGATGGTGGCGGCAAAGAGCGCGATCTGCTGCGGGGCGGCCTGCCCGAGCGCCAGGTTGATCAGCAGGTTGAAGCCGGCGAACCCGAGGACGCCGAGCGCCACGAGCTCGGTGGCTCGGCCGGCGGGCCGCAGTGCGCCGCCGCCCTCCCGGAACAGCAGCAGGGCGACCAGGATCGCGGTGGCCAGGACGTACCGGGCGGTGGTCAGGTTGAGCGCGTCGACCCGGACCAGCGCGCTGGCCAGGACGGGGAACATCACCCCCCAGCTCAGCACGGCGAGCAGGGGGAAGGCGGCGGCCCGAGAGCGCATCCACAACTCCTATGTTCGAGTATCTTCGAACCAACGCCCCCGACCCTAGGAGGTTGTTCGACGAATGTCGAACAAGGGTTACACTGGTCACATGGAGCTGCACGAGCCCGAGTTGCGCGACGTGCCGGTCACCGCCGTGCTGGCCGCGTTGGCCGACGATGTCCGGCTCCAGATCGTCCGCGCGCTCGCCGAGGGCGGCGGCGAGTACGCCTGCGGCACCTTCGAGTTCGGCGTCTCCAAGGCCACCCGCAGCCACCACCTCAAGGTGCTCCGCGAGGCCGGACTCACCCGCACCCGGGTCGCCGGCACCAGCCGCTTCGTCCGGCTGCGCCGCGAGGAGCTGGACCGCCTCTACCCCGGCCTGCTGGACGCGGTCCTCACCGCCCCGACCCTCATCACCCCGCCACCCCGCGACTGAGCGCCCGCCTCGCGGCCCTGTCGAGCTGCCCCGCCCGCGGGATGCCCCCTCGATCCGTTCTTTGGGTGCAGCTGTTGTCGTCATGGCAACCACAACTGCACCCAAAGGCAGCCCCACCCCTCGGCTGCACGCCGTCAGGCGGACACCGCGCCGGCAGGGCCGGCGGGTGCCGATGTTCGGGGCAGTTCGACGGTGCCGCCTTCGCCGTGGCCGCCGCCCTGGTCGCCGCCAGCGCTGGTCGCGGCGGCCACCGGGTACCTACTGGCAACCTCGCCGGTGGTTGCGAAGGAGCCCCGGGCGGAGGCGGGTGCCGGGGCCGCTGGAAGGCGGTGGAAGGATGGGTCGATGGCTTCCCGGACATCCCGCCGCCGACTCCTGCTCGCCGCCGTACCGCTCGCGGCGATGCTGCCGCTGGCCGCCTGCACGCCCGGCGACCACGCCGGGATGGGTGGGGACGGGCCGGCCGCGTCCGGCGCGGTCGGGGCGAGCCCGCCGGCGGCCGGGGACGGCCCGGCCGCATGCCCGGAGTCGGGCGTCCGGATCCGGGCCCTGGGGACCGACGCCGCGATGGGTCTGCGCGCGCTCGGCGTGGAGCTGGTCAACTGCGGTACCGCGGCATACCCGGTGCACGGCTACCCGTCCCTGCGGCTGTTCGACGGCGACGGCGCGCCGATCCCGATCCAGCTGGTCGAGGGGGCGAAGGGCATCACCTCGGGCTTCGACGATCCGCCCCGGCCGCTGATCCTGCAACCGGGCGAGCGCGCCGGTGCCGCCCTGCTCTGGCGCAACCTGGTCACCGACTCCACGGTGGTCGCGACCAACGGCGAGCGCCTGGAGGTGGCCCCGGCCACCGGCCAGCCGCCGCAGGCCGTCGAGCTGGACGGCCCGATCGACCTGGGCAACACCGGCCGGGTCGGGGTCAGCGCCTGGAAGAAGGTCACCGACTCGGCGCCCACGCCGACCCCGCCGGCCCCGGAAACACCGGAGCCCACCCGGTCGGCGCCGCTGCTGTAGCCCAAGGCAAGACGACCGCCCCGAGCAAGACGGCGGCGGTGGCCTTCGCCTGCGCGAAGGCCACCGCCGGTCGGTGCTGCTACCGGGTCAGCCGGTCACTTGCGGACCTTGTCCGGCGTGGGCAGGTCCCCGAGCCGGTACGGCGACCGCGAGGTGTCACCGGAGACGCCCTGCCCGGCGGAACCGCTGGCGGTGCCGGGGTAGAGCCAGTACGTGCCGACGACGTCGGCCACCACACCGGTGGTGCCGGAGTGGTTGTAGACGTTGAACCGGTCGGTCGGGCCGATCAGGGTGACGGCGGCGTTCGCCACCGTCTGTCCCGCCGCGGCGTTCAGGTTGCTCACGTCCGGCTGGTCGATGCCGGTGATGCCGTTCGGCCACAGCTTCAGGTAGGTGCTGGCGGTGGGGCTGACCGCGGTGACGTTGAGCGCCAGCGCCCGGGTGTTGTCGGCCACCACCGAGCCGGGCGCGGTGACCGTGCCGATCACGGCCGGGCCGGGGTTGGTGGGCAGGCCCTGACCGATCCGGCTGTCCACGATCCGGGTCGGCGTCTTCGGGTCGAAGCGCAGACCGTTGGCGAGGCTGCCGTCGTCGATGAAGCCGACGATGTCGACGATCACGTGGGTGTCCTTGTGCGTGTAGACGCCGAAGGTCGGCAGATCCACCCCCCATGGGCAGTCGGTGCAGTGCCGGATCGGCACGACCGCCAGGTTCGGCGTGACCGACCCGGCCCCGTAGTTGACGGTGGACGTCGTCGGTTCCGGCCACTCGCCGTTCCACGCGGTGAGGAACCCGCTGGCCGACGGCGACACCGCGGTGATGTTGACCACCACGGCCCGCATCCGCCAGTTGGCGTCGGGGCCGTAGTTCACGGCGAGGCGGACCTGGTTCCCGGCCGGCAGCTTGCTGCCCCAGTCGCTCCGGCTGTCGAACAGCCGCAGCGGCACGACCGGCTGCAACTGCCCACCGACGCCGACGCCGCTGATGATCGGCGTGTTGTCGCTGGCGTAGTAGCCCACCACGTCGACGATCGCGTGGGTCGAGCCGGCGTAGTTGGTGATGGCGACCCTGCCGCCGGCGCCGACGGCCACCGTCACCGAGTTCGAGCGGATCCAGCCCTTGCCGAAGTTCAGCGACGAGGCCGTGGGCCTCGCCTGCCCGGCCGGGTACACGGTCAGGTAGCTCGACGCCGTCGGCTCGGCGACGGTCACGTTGAGCACCACCGCGCCCACCCCGGCCGGCGGCACCCCACCCCGCCCGGTCACCTGCAGGTTCACCGTGCCGTTGGGGCCCAGCTTGGCCTTCGGGGCGCCGTTGCCGGTGCGCGTGTCCATGATCCGTACCGGCGTCAGCGGGTAGTAGGTGCCCCGCGCGCCCACCACGCCGTTGAGGGTCAGCGGCACGGTACGCGGGTTGGTGAGGCTGTCGTTCGGCAGCTGGAGGGTGGCGCTCCGCGCTCCCCCGCCGGCGGCCTTGGCGACCACGTCGACCCGGCAGGTCTGGTTCTTCGCCAGGGTGGCGCCCTTGCAGGTGTCGGCCTTGACGCCGAACGACGCGGCGTCGGTGCCGCCGATGGTGGCGGCGCCGAAGGTGATCGGCGTGTCGCCGGTGCCGGTCACGGTCACCGACTGGGTCCCGCCCGTCTCGGCGATGTACTGGTCACCGAAGGCCAGCGACGCCGGCGCGACGGTGACCGTACGCGGGTCGACGCCGTTGACGCCCAGCTGCACCAACCGCTCGCCGATGACGGTGTTGTCGGGCAGCCGCAGGAAGGTCCACTCGCCACCCAGCTTGGTCGGCTGCACGCTCACCGTGACGGTGCACGTCTCGCCGGCCGCCCGGGTGGTGCCGGAGCAGGTGTCGGCCGTGATCGAATAGGCGCCCGGGGTGTCGAACCCGGCCGTGCCGTACTCCACCGGGTCCGAGCCCATCGACCGTACGGTGATG
Organism: Micromonospora echinaurantiaca; assembly: GCF_900090235.1. NCBI lineage: Bacteria > Bacillati > Actinomycetota > Actinomycetes > Micromonosporales > Micromonosporaceae > Micromonospora > Micromonospora echinaurantiaca. Next base: position 5,841,786 of record NZ_LT607750.1, read on the forward strand.
GTCCGGCTCGCCGCCGCACCGCCGACGGTGCGGTCGCCGAAGTTGTGCGACATCGTGTCGGTGCCGGCGGCGGCGTAGCCGACGGTCGAATTCCAGCGGATCTCGCCGAACAGGTCGTGGCGGCTGGAGCCGCACGAGATCACGTAGAAGGCGGCGAACGAGGTGAGCCGTTCGGTTCCCGCCTCCCGGGTGGCCTCGCTGACGGAGAGGTAGCCCGGCGCCTCGTCGCAGGTGGCACCGTTGTGCGCGACGTCGATGAAGGCGAAGTCCTCGGCGGGGTTGACCGCGGTCAGCTCGTAGGTGGTCCCGACGGTCCAGGTCTCACCGCTCGGCGGCGCCATCCGGAACGTCCAGGCATCGCCGGCCTGCTCGGCGCGGAAGGTCAGCTCGTCACCGGCGCCCGGAGTGACCGTGAAGGCGGCACCGCCGGCCTGGTCGTAGACCCGCGACCCCTGGTGCCACCAGGAGAGCGGATTGCCGTCGACGGTCAACGCGGTGTACGGCGCGGCCGGCGCTGCGGCGGCGCTGACCGGAGCGGCCACCGCCGTCACCGCGACCATCGCGGTGATGGTGCCGATCACGGCACCACGAAAGGTACGCAAGAAGACCCCCGTCTCGTTGTGCAGAGCGAAATGCCAGCGGACCGTAGATCATCGATCCGTCGGCGGGCAAGCCGGGCCGGGCAGATCTGTCCGAAGGGGCCGGGAGATCATCCGGTCGACGCGGTGGCGACCGCTACGACACGACGTCCTTGCGGGTGAACCGCCAGAACGCCAGCCCCCAGAAGAGCGTCGCGTAGCTGATCGCCGAGATCGAGCCGCGCACCACGTCGTCGGTCTGCACCGGCGTGGAGAGCAGCCCCAGCCACGCGGTGCTGTAGTGGGTGGGCAGGAAGGCGCGCAGCGCGCCGAGCGCGGTGATCTGGTCCAGGATGCTGGAGAGGATCCAGAGCAGCACCGCGCCGCCGACCGCGCCGAGCGCGGCGTCGGTGGTGACCGACAGCAGGAACGCCAGTCCGGCCACCACCAGCAGGACGACCGCCAGGTAGCCGAGGACCGCCAGCAGCCGCAGCAGCCCCTCCCCCGGCTCCAGTTGCGCGGCGACCGTGCTGCGCAGCGGCTCCCAGCCGTAGCGCAACGTGCCGATCAGCAGGGCGGTGCCGGCGAGCAGCAGCAGCGCCAGCGCCGAGTACGCGAGCGCCACCAGCAGCTTCACCGCCAGCAGCCGGGCCCGGGGCACCGGGATCGCCAGCAGGTAGCGCAGGCTACCCCAGCTCGCCTCGCTGGCCACCGTGTCACCGCAGAACAGCGCCACCACCACGACCAGCAGGAACGACGCGGAGACGAAGATGGTGAACAGGGTGAAGTTCAGCCCGCCGCTGGTGGCGAGCTCGATCAGGCTGCCGAACTCGCCGCGCCCGTTGTCGTCGTCGTCGCCGGAGTCGAACTGGAACGCGATCAGGATGATCAGCGGCAGCAGCACCATGAACCCCAGCGCGAGCTGGGTACGCCGCCGCGCCGCCTGGCGGCGGAACTCCGCCGCGAACGGCAGGGTGGCCGAGGGCCGGTAGCCCGACGCCGCGCCGATCGAGCCGGTCCCGCCCGCGCCGTCCGACCGCGCCTCGACCTGAGAGCCCGCCATCACCGGTCCCCGCTTCCCCGAGAGTTCTCGCCCACCAGGGCGAGGAACGCGTCCTCCAGGCGACGCCGCGGCACCACCCGGTCCACCCCGATCCCGGCCCGGACCAGCTCGGCCACCACCTCGCTGCGGGCGGTGCCGTTGGTGTCCACGACCAGTTGCCCCTCGCCGTCGGGCAGCACCCGCACCCCGTCCAGCCGGTCCAGCACGGTACGGGCGGCGTCCGGGTCGGTCACCTCGAACAGCACGCTCGGCGACTCGCCGACGATCTCCTCGACCGGGCCGGCGGCCACGATCCGGCCCTTGTTCACCACCACGGCGTGGGTGCAGGTCTGCTCCACCTCGGCCAGCAGGTGGCTGGAGACCAGCACCGCCCGGCCGTCGGTGGCGTAGCGCTGGAGCACCCGGCGCATCTCGGCGATCTGCGGCGGGTCGAGCCCGTCGGTCGGCTCGTCGAGCACCAGCAGCTCCGGCAGGCCGAGCATGGCCTGGGCGATGGCCAACCGCTGCTTCATGCCGTGGCTGTAGTTCTTGATCTTGCGGTGCACCGAGTCGCCCAGCCCGGCGATCTCCAGCGCCTCGTCGAAGTGCGCGTCCGCCGCCGGCCGGCCGGTCGCCCGCCAGTACGCCTTCAGGTTCGCCAGGCCCGACAGGTGCGGCAGGAAGCCGGGCCCCTCCACCAGCGCGCCGATCCGGGACAGCACCGGGGAGCCGGGCACCAGCCGGTGCCCGAAGACGTAGATCTCGCCGGCCGTCGGCTGGGTCAGCCCCATCAGCACCCGCAGGGTGGTGGTCTTGCCGGCGCCGTTCGGGCCGAGCAGGCCGACCACCTGACCGGGGTGCACCTCGAAGTCGACGTTGGACACCGCGACGAAGCCGTCCGCGTACTCCTTACGGAGCTGGCGCACGGCCAGCGGGGTGTCCGCGTACCCGGGATGGACGGAGCTGTCCTGGCGGCGGTGCCGGCGGCGGACCACGGCGACGACCACGACGAGCCCCACCGCGATCGCGGCGAGCAGCCCGGCCAGCACCCAGCGCCAGATCGTGGCCGTGGTGGGGATCGGCTCGCCGGTCACCGTGGGCAGCGTCACCGGCCCGTCGCCGGGGGCCACCGTGTAGACGGTCGGCTCGACCGGCGTGGCGTACGCCTGGTCGGAGGTGGCCACCACCACCCGGAGCCGGTGCCCGGCCTCGATCCGCCGGACGATCGCCGGCAAGGTGACCGTGACCGGCCGCGCCGCGTCGATCTGACTCGGCAGGCCGGTGAGCCGGACCGGGGCGACCAGCCCGTTCGGCAGCGTGGCCGCACCGCCCGGCTCGACGTCGTAGAGCTTGACGAAGAGCACCGCCTCCCCGGTCGGCGACGCGACCCGGACCGACACGGTCGGTGTGCCGACCACGTCCACCGCCTCGGCCAGCGGCGCGGACTCGAACCGGGCGTGCTGGCCGGGCACGTCCCCGGCCACCCCGCCGAGCAGCGCGGAGAGCTCCCCGGCGAAGGGCACCGAGGAGAGGGCGGCCGGGTTGCCGGCCGGCGGGTTGGCGATCGGCTGCGCCGGGCCGGCCACCGCGATCTCCCGGCGGGCGTCGCCGGCGGTGCCCGGGTAGTCGGCGGTGCGGTAGCCGGTGGCCACCAGGCCCCGGTCGAGGGCGTCGAAACCGGCGATCCGGGACCAGGTGAAGTCGTCGCCCGGGGCGTCGCCCGCGCCCTTGACGTAGTGGTCCAGCCACTGGATGGTCAGGTACCGCACCCGGTCGGAGTCGGTCTTCGGGCCTTCGCCGCCGTCGTGGCCGCCGGTGAACCAGGCGACCCGGACGGGGGTGCCGGCGGCCGCGATGCCCCGGGCGTTGGCGTCCGCCTCGGTCAGCGGGAAGAGGGTGTCCGCCTCGCCCTGCACCAGCAACGTCGGCGCGCTGATCCGGTCCAGCACGCCGGCCGGGCTGGACCGGCGCAGCAGGTCCACGGCGGCCTGGTCGGCCCGGCCGGTGGTGGCGATCCGCAGGTACGCGGCGCAGACGTCGGCGGCGAACCGGCCGCAGGACGGGTCGGCGGCCCCGGCCGGGGCACCGCCCGGACCGGTCCCCGGCCCGGCACCCGGCCCGGGAGCGGGCGGGCCGGCGGACGCCGGAGCACCCTCCGGCTGGGCGGCGGCCGTCCCGGAGAGCCCGGCCGGCCCGGTGCCGACATTGCCGCCGCCACCGAAGAAGAGCCCGGCCCAGCCCTTCTTGAACACCCCGTCGACCGGCTCCCGGCCGGTGCTCTCCGGCAGGAACGCCCGGGACAGGTCGTGCCAGGTGATCATCGGGACGATCGCGTCGACCCGCCGGTCCTGCGCGGCGAGCAGCAGCGCCAGGCCGCCGCCGTACGAGCCGCCGACCACGCCGACCCGGGGGTCCCCGGTGGCGTCGGTGCGGATCTCCGGCCGGGCGGCCAGCCAGTCCAGCAGGCGCTCGGCGTCGCGGACCTCGTAGTCCGGGTGGTCCAGGTGGATCTGGCCGCCGCTGCGACCGAAGCCGCGGGCGGTCCAGGTCAGCACGGCGTAGCCCCGCCCGGCGAACTCCTCGGCGTCGGCGCGCACCGAGTCCTTGGTGCCGCCGAAGCCGTGCGCCAGCAGCACCGCCGGCACCTTCCGGCTGGCCGAGGCCTCCTGGGGCAGGTAGAGCGTGGTGTCCAGGTCGACCGGCTGGTCGCCGGCCGGTCCGGAGCGGACGGTGAGCATCGCGGCCTCGGCGCGTACCGGCGGCTGCTGCGGCCACACCGCCCAGGTGACGGCGGCGGCGAGCAGCACGACGGCCGCCGCCGCGGCGACCACGCGACGGCGGCGGGTGGGCAGGGCACGCCGGATCCGCGCGACCGACAACGGCGATCTCATGCGGCACACGGTACGGGCCGGAGGCTGAGCGTTGGCTGAGATCCTCCGTACGTCCGTCCGGTTGCCCCGATCGGCGTCCGGTGCGGTGCGTCCGCGCACGGTCCAGCCCCGTCCCAGCGTGGCGAATTCGGATCACGTGAATTCGGATCTTCGGCGGAAACCTCGCCGATCCATCCATGTCACTCCGTGAATCGCACGGAGCGTACTCGTCGCCTCCGTGTCAGGTGACATGGCGCGAAGTGACGCGAAGCCGACTGATTGACGGGGGGCAACTGTGCGGGGAGGTTCGGTTACGTTTCCGGTCCGGCGGACGGGACTCCACCCACGACACTCCCGCACCGGCCGTTTCCCCTTCCCGCGAACCCGCCGGAGGAAATCGACCATGACCGTCCCCGCCCCGCGGGCCCGTCGCCGACCCTCCGCACCGGCCCGCCTGCTGCCGCCGCTGCTCGTGGTGGCCCTGCTGGCGCCGGTCGCGCTGCTGTTCGGCCTGACCTGGCGGCACACCGACGACGACCGGGCGCTGGCCGCCCGGGAGCGGCTGGGCGTGACCTACCTGTCGGCCCTGGCTCCGGTCACCGACGCGCTGGTCGACGCCCAGTCCGCCGCGGTCGCCGGCCGGCCGGTGCCCGGGGAACCGCTGACCCGCGCGGTCGAGGCCGCCGCCACCGTCGACGCCCGGATCGGGCGCGAGCTGCGCAGCCAGGAACGCTGGGCCGGGCTGCGGGCGAAGCTGGAGGCGCTGCGCGACCGGCCGCCCGCCGAGCCCGAGGCCGCGTTCGCGGCGTACGGCGAGGTCACCGACCTGCTGCTCGACCTGTACCGCAAGGTACGGGAGAGCTCCGGCCTGGTCCGCGACCCGGGGCCGGACTCCTTCTTCCTCCAGGACGGGGCGGGTCAGGAACTGCCCGAGGCGGTGGTCGCCACCGGGCGGCTGGCCGACCTGACCACGCTCGCCGCCCGCCGGCCGGCCGCCGACCGACTGCGCACCGCCACCGACCTCGCCGCCCTCCGGGTGGCCGCCCTGACCCCGGCCGGCGATCTGGTCACCGACCTGCGGGCGGCGGTCGACAGCACGGAGAGCACCGACCTGGGCACCAACGTGCTCACCCCGCTCGACACCTACCAGCGCGCGGTCGAGGCGCTGGCCGCCGCCTCCAACCCGGCCGCCCGCACCGGAGTGGTCGACCCGGCGCAGGTCGCCGCGGCCCGGCTGAACGCGCAGGCGGCGGCCACCCAGCTCCAGCCGGTCATCCTCGCCGAACTCGACGCCCTGCTCGCCGAGCGCGTCGACGCGCTGGACCAGGACCGCCGGCTCGCGCTCGGTGCCGTCGGGCTCGCCGTCCTGCTGCTGGCCGCGCTGGGCGGGGTGCTGCTCGCCGCGGCCCGCCGGGCCCGGCGCCGGGCGGCCGAGGCACGGCGCGCCCGGGCGGAGCCCGGCGCCGCGCCGGAGAGCGACGCGTGGCGACCGCCGGCCGGCTCGCGCCCCGACGAGCCCCGGCCGCTCCAACCGGTCGGCCCGGCCGGCGACCCGGTCGCCGCGCAGTGGGGGTCGGTCGATGCTGCTCGGTAGGCTCCGGATCCGCGGCAAGCTCGCGCTGCTCGTGGTCATCCCGCTGATCAGCACCGTCGGTCTCGCCGTACCCGTGGTGATCGACCGGGTGGCCGCCGCGCAGCGGGCCGGCGACATCGCCGAGCGGGTCCGGCTGGCCAGCCGGATCGGCACCCTGGTGCAGGACCTGCAGCAGGAACGCATCCTCTCGGTCGGCCTGCTGCTCGGCCGGGTCAGCCGCACCGAACTGGTGCGCAAGAGCGCCACCGTGGACGACCGGGTGGCCGACCTGCGGGCCGAGCAGGGCGATGCGCTGCCGGCGCCGGTCGCCGACGCGCTGGACGGGGTGCGGTCGCTGACCGACCTGCGCCGCGCGGTGCTCGCCGGCACCGCAACCCCGAGCCAGATCATGGACGCGTACGGGCCGGTCGACCTGGCGCTGATCGAGTCCCTGCGACTGCCGTTCAGTGTGGACACCGAGACCGCGGCCGGGCGGCAGGGGCTCGCCCTGGACGCGCTGCTGCGGGCCGACGAGGGGCTGGGCGCCTGCGCCACGCTGATCGTGCTGGTCAAGGCGAGCAACGATCCGACGACCAACGCGGCCTTCGTCGCCTGCATGTCCGCGCTCACCGTGGACAACCGCCGGTTCCGCCGCCTGATCACTCCCGAGCAGCTCAAGCTGGCCGTGCTGAACGACGCGGCGGTGGCCGCCCGGACCAGCGCCGACTTCCTGACCACCAGCGTGATCGACCCGTCCGGCGCGGTTCGGAACGTGACGCTGGACGCGCTCTTCCCGTCGGCCCGCTCGATGATCACCCTGGGCCAGTTCATCGAGAAGAAGATCGTGGCGGACGTACTCGCCGAGGTGACCGGCGAGCAGCGCCGGGCGCTGACCGCCGCCTACCTGGTGGGCGGACTGGCCGCGCTGATCCTCGCGGTGGTGCTGCTGCTCAGCGTCGCGGTCGCCCGGACGGTGGCCCGGCCGCTGACCCGGCTCACCCGCTCCGCCGACCGGGTGGCCCGGCTCGCCGAGGCCGAGCTGGTCCGGGTCGTCGACGACGACGCCGAGAACGTCCCGCCGGTACGGCTCGATCCGGTCGACGTACGGGCCCGGGACGAGATCGGCGACCTGGCCCGGGCGTTCGACCGGGTGCAGGCCACCGCGGCCGGGCTGGTGGAGCGGCAGGTGGCCGGCCGGCGCAACGTGGCGCAGATGTTCGGCCACGTCGGCCGGCGTACCCAGAACCTGGTCGGCCGGCAGCTCGCGCTGATCGACCGGCTGGAACGGCAGGAGACCGACCCGGCCCGGCTGGAGCACCTGTACCGGCTCGACCACATCTCCAGCCGGCTGCGCCGCAACGCCGGCAGCCTGGTGGTGCTCTCCGGGTCGACCGGCGCCGACGCCCACGTGGCGCCGGTGCCGCTCGGCGACGTGGTGCGGTTGGCGCTCGGCGAGATCGAGGACTACACCCGGGTGGACGTCCGGGTGCCGCCCGGTGTCTCGGCCGCCCCCGGCACGGTCGGCGACCTGGTGCTGGCGCTGGCCGAGCTGATGGAGAACGCCACCGCCTTCTCTCCGCCGCACACCCGGGTGGTGGTGACCGGTGAGCTGATCGGCGCCGGCGCCCGGCTGGCCGTGGTGGACCAGGGGATCGGCATGACCGCGGAGCGGCTGGCCGAGGAGAACACCCGGCTCACCCGCCGGGAGCGGCTCGACCTCGCCCCCACCGAGGTGCTCGGCCTCTTCGTGGTGGGCCGGCTGGCCCGGCGGCACGGGTGGGCGGTACGGCTGACCCCGACCATCGGCGGCGGGGTGACGGTCCTGCTGGACGTACCGCTGGCCGCGCTGGTGGTGCCGCCCACCGAGCGGGCCGGTGCCACGGTGGCGCGGGCCACCGTGCCGGCCCGGGAGCGGCGGCTGCCGCCCCGGGTGGTCGACGCGACGGGCGGGCGGGCGCTGGCCGCGGCGGTCGCGGGACGGCCGGCGGCCGCGCCCTCCCCGGCGGCGGACGCGCCGGCCGGCTTCGACCCGGGGCTGCTCGGCCGGGCCACCCGCAGCCTGGAGTCCGGCGAGTCCTGGGACGCCTTCGGCGCCGGCGGCCCGCCCGGGGAGTCCGGGCAGTTCGCCGGCGAGGTGGCCGGCGGGTCCGATCGGTTCGGCGCCGGTGACGTGGCCGCCGCGCCGGCCGGGGCCACCGCGTTCCTGGAGATCAGCGCACCGGACGGGTTCGGAGTCGCCGGCCGCCCGCCCGCCGACCTCGCGCCCACCGGGTCGCCCGCCGGCCCCGCCCCCACCGGGGCGTCCGCCGGCCCCGCCGTGACCGGGTCGCCCGCGAGCCTCGCCCCGACCGGCCCGCCCGCCGGTCTCGCGCCCACCGGCCCGGTCGCGCCGGGCGAGCCCGGGACGACCCCGGCCGGGCTGCCCCGGCGGGCGCGCCGGAACCCGCCGCCCCCCGACGCAACCGGAGCGCCGGCGAGCACGGTCGCGCCGGACGGGCCGGACGGGCCGGCCCGTCCCGGGGTCGGCATCCGGCAGCGGGTGCCCGGTGCCAGCCTGCCCCCGGCCGCCGCACCGACCCGGCCGGTGGACGCCACCGGCACCGACCCGGCCGCCGCCCGGGCGTTGCTGGAGTCGTTCGAGTCCGGCGTACGCCGGGCCGAGCTGACCCTCCCCGCCGGTGTGCCGGGGCCGGTCGAGCCCGCCCGGCCCGCCGGCCCGCCCCACCACGTCGGCCCGGCCGACCATCCCGGTACGCCCGCCGGGCCGGCGCTGAACCGGCGGGTGCCCGGGGCGAACCTGACCACCTCCCCGGCCCAGCAGCCGGTCAGCCACCACCCCGGTGACCCGGCCGAGGTCCGCGACCTCATCACCGCGTTCGAGGCGGGCGTCGCCCGCGCTCTGCACGAAGTCCGCCCAGACCGGCCCGACGAAGAGGGAACATCACGGTGACCAGCACCTTCCCGCACGACAGCCTCGACCACCAGAACCAGCCCGACTCCGGCGGTGACCTCAGCCCGGAGGCCCGCACCTTCAACTGGCTGCTGGACTCCTTCACCTCCGGCACGGCCGGCGTGCTGGAGGCGATCGCGGTCTCCTCGGACGGGCTGCTGATGGCGATGTCCGCGATCAAGGACCGGTCCAACGCGGAGCGGCTCGCCGCCGTGGTCTCCGGCATGACCAGTCTGGCCGGCGGTGCCGCGAGCTGGTACGCGCTCGGCGGGTTGAACCGGGTGGTCGTCGACATGGCCGAGGGCTACCTGCTGATCACCGCGATCAGCAGCGGGTCGGTGCTCGGCGTGGTCGCCGACCGGACGGCCAACCTGGGCACCGTCGCGTACGAGATGACGCTCTTCGCCGGCCGGGCCGGCGGCGCGCTCACCCCCCGCCTGATCGCCGAGTTGAAGAACGCCGCCCAGCAATGATCCCGGACGCCCCCGGCGAGCCCGATCCGGAACCGCTGGTCCGGATCCGGCCCTACCTGCGGGCGTCCGCCGAGGACCCGGGCGTACCCGCGACGGTGGACGAGCCGGAGCCCGAGCCGGCCGGGCCGGCCGGGCCGCGCCCGTTCGTGCTCACCGCCGGCCGGGTGACCGGCGCCGACCCGGCGATCGGGCTGGAGACCCAGGTGACCGCCCGGCCGGACACCAACCTGTGGACGGTCCCGCCGGCCCGGCTCGCCCCGGAACTGGCGGCGATCGTCGCGCTCTGCGCCGAACCGATCTCGGTCGCGGAGATCTCCGCCCGGACCCGGCTGCACTTCGGCGTGACCCGGGTGCTGGTCGGCGACCTGCGCGCCGCCGGCCACCTGGACGTGCACGTCACCGACGCCGACGACGCCCACGACCCCGACCTCATCCTGCGAGTGATTGATGGACTTCGTGCGATCTCCTGACTGGCCGGGCGCCCCGCAGGGCGCGGTCGCTACCAACAGCGCCGCCGCCCGGTACGGCGCCCCGAGCGGCACGCCGCCACCGGTCGGCCGGGCGACGCCGCCGCGACCGCCGGCCCCGTCCGCCGGACGTGTCCCGGCGCCCCGCGCGGCCCCGACCGGACGCGCCGCGCCGCCGATCCCGGTGAAGATCCTGATCGCCGGCGGCTTCGGGGTCGGCAAGACCACCACGGTGGGCGCCATCTCGGAGATCGCCCCGCTGACCACCGAGGCGGAGATGACCACGGCCGGGATCGGCGTCGACGACCCGGGCGTACGCACCGCGAAGACCACCACCACCGTGGCGATGGACTTCGGCTGCGTCACCATCGACCGCAGCCTGAAGCTGTACCTGTTCGGCACGCCGGGGCAGGCCCGGTTCGGCTTCATGTGGGACGACCTGGCCCGTGGCGCGCTGGGCGCGCTGGTCGTGGTGGACAGCAGCCGGCTGGACGACTGCTACCCGGCCATCGACTTCTTCGAGCGCGCCGGGCTGCCCTTCGCGGTCGGGGTGAACGCCTTCGACGGGCGGCTGGCGCACGACCTCGGCGCGATCCGGTGGGCGCTGGCCATCGGCGACCACGTGCCGCTGGTGCAGTTCGACGCCCGGGACCGGCTCTCGGTGCGGGACGCCCTGCTGGTCGTCCTGGACCGGGCGCTGGACCGGGCCACCCGGGAGCGGGGGGACTGAACTCCCGGGCGCTCAGACCCGTTTCATCGAAGGGGTGGTCGTGATGAGGGGTGGTTTGGACGAGACACTGGCCCGGTTGGCGCGGCGCGAGGAGGCGTTGCGGCGGCGGGCCGCCGAGCCGGCCGGCGCGTCGGATCCGACCGAGCGGCCGGAGCCCGGCCCGGGTCGGACCGAGACCGGCCGCAACGCCGGGCCGGGCTGGGCCGACCCCCCGGTGCCGCGCCGGACGGACGGCCCGGACCCGGGCCCGCGCCGCGCGGACGGCCGGGAACGCGGCGGCGGCGGGGTGGCCGGCCGGGAACGCGGCGGCGGGGTGGGCAGTCACCGCGCCGCCGACACCGCCGGGCGGGACCCGGTCGAGGAGGTGGCCGAGGCGGTACGTCGGGTGGTCGCCGGCCACCCGGGGTTGGCGGTCAGCGTCCGGGTCGAGCAGGACGGGCAGGCGTACCCGCTGCGGGTGGCCTGGTCCGGGCCGGACGTGGCGGTCCACGCGGAGCCGGCTCCGCCGCCGGCCTGGCCGCTGTCGGTCAACACCGTGCCCGACCTGCCCTCCGGCCGGGACGGGGTACGCCCTGACCCGGCGGCCCGGCTCGCCGAACTGATCCGCCGGGACCCCACCCTGCTGGCCGACGGCGACCCTCCCCGGTGACCGGGCGCGGGGGTGACGCCGGCGGCTAGGGTCGGGCGGTGGATCGACCCGACCTGACCCTGACCGCGAGCCTGCGGCCGGCGGCGTTGGACGCCCGGCGGGGCGTCGTCCGGCTGCACCCGGAGGTGCTCACCGCGCTCGGGCTGCGCCCGGGCGACCCGGTGCGGCTGGCCGGCCGGCGGGTGACCGCCGGCATCGTGGCGGCGGCCGAGCCGACCGCGAGCACCGCCCTGCTCTACGCCGACGACCTGACCCTGGGCAACCTCGGCGTCCGGGACGGCGGCCAGGTCACGGTCAGCCCCGCCCCGGTCATCCCGGCCCGCCGGGTGCTGCTCGCCGGGCCGGCCGAGATCGCCGCCGTGGTCTCCCCGGAGATGCTCCGGCTCGCCCTGCTCGGCAAGGTGGTGACCACCGGCGACGACGTGTCGCTGCTGCCGCAGGACGTGCTGCCGGACGCCGCGACCCGCGGCCTGGTCGAGGCGGCCCGGCGCAGCCTGTCCAACCGGGTCGGCTACGCCTGGACCAGCACCCTGCTCGGGGTGGTCGCCGCCGAGCCGGAGGGTGCGCTGGTCACCATGGACACCCTGGTCGGCTGGGAGCACGGCCCGGTCACCCACGGCTCCGCCGGCACGTCGGCGGTGGGCCCGGCCACCGGCGCGCCCGGCGGCCCGCCAACCGGCACCGGCGCTCCGGCCGCCGCGGGTCCACGCGGGGGCGGGACCCGAGCGGCGACCCGGCCCGGCCCGGCCACCGGTGGCGCCTGGTCACCGGCCGAGCCGGCGGCCCGTGCCGGCACCGGCGACGCCGCGGCGGAAGCGGAGAGCGCCCCGTCGGTGGACGAGCTGCCCGGGTTGCGGGCGCAGGCCGAGGAGCTGACCGAACTGCTCGACCTCGGCTTCCACCACCGGGAGGTGCTCGGCCGGCTGGGCACCACGGTCTCGCTCGGGGTGCTGCTCAGCGGGCCGGCCGGCTCGGGCAAGTCGGCGCTGGTGCGCGCGGTGGCCGCCCGGGTCGGCGCCCGGGTCTGCCCGCTCTGGGCCCCGGAGGTGGCCGCGCTGACCAACCAGGCCGCCGCCGAACGGCTGCGCGCCGCCGCCGCCGAGGTACGCGCGGCCGGACCGGCGGTGCTGCTGGTCACCGACGTGGAGGCGCTCGCCCCGGCCGACGAACCGGGCCCGGTGGCCACCGTGTTCCGCCAGGTGCTCGCCGAGACCGTCCGGGCCGGGGCGGCGGTGGTCTGCACCACCGGCCGCCCCGAGGCGGTCGACCCGGCGCTGCGCGCGCCGGACCTGCTCTCGCTGCGGATCACCGTTCCGCTGCCGGATCCGGCGCTGCGCCGCGAGCAGTTGACCGTGCTCACCCGGCAGGTGCCGCTGGCCGACGACGTCCGGCTGGACGAGGTCGCCGGGCGTACCCCCGGGTTCGTCGCCGCCGACCTGGCCGCGCTGGTCCGCGAGGCCGGGATCCGGGCGGCGCTGCGGCAGAAGTCGGCCGAGACGCCGACGGTGGCGATGGCCGACTTCACCGCCGCGCTGGAGGTGGTCCGGCCGACCACGATGGCGGCGTCCACGCTGGAGCTGGCCACGGTGACCCTGGACGACGTGGGCGACCTGGTCGAGGTGAAGGAGCGGCTCACCGAGTCCGTGCTCTGGCCGCTGACCTACCCGGACACCTTCGCCCGGCTGGGCGTGCAACCGCCGCGCGGCGTGCTGCTCTACGGCCCGCCCGGCTGCGGCAAGACCTACCTGGTCACCGCGTTGGCCGGGTCGGGACGGGCGAACGTGCTCTCGGTCAAGGGCGCGGAGCTGCTCTCCAAGTGGGTCGGCGAGAGCGAGCGGGCGGTCCGTGAGCTGTTCCGCCGGGCCCGGGAGGCGGCGCCCACGCTGGTCTTCCTGGACGAGGTGGACGCGCTGGCCCCGGTACGCGGCCAGGCCACCGACGGGGGCACCACCGATCGGGTGGTGGCCGCCCTGCTCACCGAGCTGGACGGGGTGGAGGCGCTGCGCAACGTGGTGGTCGTCGGCGCGACCAACCGGCCGGACCTGGTCGACCCGGCGCTGCTGCGACCCGGGCGGCTGGAACGGCTGGTCTACGTGCCACCACCGGACGGGCCGGCCCGGGCCGAGATCCTGCGGGCCGCCGCCCGGAACGTGCCGCTGGCTGCGGAGGTGGACCTGGCCGGGCTGGGCGAGGAGCTGGACGGTTTCTCGGCGGCGGACTGCGCGGCGCTGGTGCGGGAGGCGGCGCTGGCCGCGATGCGGGAGTCGCTGACCGCCTCCACGGTCACCGCCGCGCACGTCGCGGCTGCCCGCGCCCGGGTCCGCCCGTCGCTGGACCCGGCCCAGGTCGCCTGGCTCGCCGCGTACGCCGAGCAGCGGGCCGGCTGACCGCCCGGCGGAACCGGCCGGCCCGACGCCGAAGGAAAACTTCGCAGAGACAGCACAGGCTGTAGACAACTTTTGAAACGCTGCCTATCGTCACTCCTCATCCATAGAGACATCTCCATGAGTCGATCAAAGGAGTGGCAGTGAGCGTTCGATCTCGCGTACCACGACCTCGGCGCCTGCTCGGCGCCGTGCTGGTCGCCACCCTCGGCCTGGCCGGCGCGGTCGGCACGGCCGCCGCACCGGCCGCGGCCCGGACGGCGTCGACGCCCGGCGCCCTGGCCGCCGCCTTCGACGGCGCGGCCGCCCGTTACGACGTCCCCCGCGACCTGCTGGTGGCCCTCGGCCAGGCGGAGACCCGGCTGGACGGGCACGCCGGCGAGGCCAGCGCGTCCGGCGGGTACGGCGTCATGCACCTGGTGAGCAACCCTCGGGTGCACACCCTGGAGGAGGCGGCCCGGCTGACCGGGCTCGACCTGCCGGCGTTGCGCACCGACCCGGCCGCGAACGTCACCGGCGCGGCGGCGGTGCTGCGCTCCTACGCCGACCAGGCCGGCCTCGGCCGGGCCGAGCGCGCGGACGTCGACCGCTGGTACGAGCCGATCGCCCGGTACGGCGGCGCGAGCGACCCGGCCGTCGCCCGGCTCTACGCCGACGCCGTCTACGACCTGCTGCGTACCGGCTTCACCGCCGGCGCCGAGGCGGCGGTGACGGTCGCCGGCCGCCCGGTCGCGCCGCACCGGGGAGCCCTCGGCCAGGTGTCGCCGACCGGCGGAATCGGCACCCTCAGCACCGACTACGGGCCGGCCGCCTGGGCGCCGGCCAGCACCAGCAACTACACAGTGGCCAGCCGGCCCACCAGCCACCCGGTCAGGTACGTCGTCATCCACGTGACCCAGGGCTCCTACGCCGGTTCGATCAGCTGGTTCCAGAACCCGGCCGCCAAGGTCAGCGCGCACTACACGTTCCGCTCCTCGGACGGGGCGGTCACCCAGTCCGTCCGGGAGAAGGACATCGCGTGGCACGCCGGCAACTGGACGTACAACACCCAGTCCATCGGCATCGAGCACGAGGGGTACGTGGACAACCCCAGCTGGTTCACGGACGCGATGTACCGCGCCTCGGCGGCGCTCACCCGCAACCTCACCAGCAGGTACGGCATCCCTCGGGACCGGACGCACATCATCGGCCACCGCGAGGTGCCCGGCGCCACCCACACCGATCCCGGCCCGAACTGGAACTGGACCTACTACCTGCAGCTGGTCAACGGGATCACCGGCATCGGCTCCGGCACGGTGGGGACCAGCGGGTCGAGCCTCAACGTCCGCTCCGGTCCCGGCACCGGCTACGCCGTCGTCGGCTCGGTGGCCGACGGGGCCGGCGTCAGCATCTACTGCCAGGCCACCGGCACCACGGTCACCGGCACCTACGGCACCAGCAACGTCTGGAACCGGATCGGCACCAACCGCTACATCTCCGACGCCTACGTGCTGACCGGCCACGACGGTTTCATCCCCGGCGTGCCCCGCTGCTGACCCGCCGTCCCGTCCGCGCGTTGACCGGCGGTGAGCGCCCGTCCCCGCCGAGGGCGGGCGCTCGCGTCTGCCGCCCCGGACCTGTGAGCTGGGTAACTGCCGTTCATGGGCGGCGGTGTCGTCCCGTCTTGAGTTGGTGAGCAGCACCGAACGAACGGAGACGCCATGAAGATCTTCATCGCCGGCGCGTCGGGCGCGATCGGCAGCCACCTCGTTTCCCAGCTCGTGGCGCGCGGCCACGAGGTGGTCGGCACGACCCGCTCGGCCGCCAAGACCGGCGCGCTGCGGGCGCTCGGGGCCGAACCGGTGGTCGTCGACGCGCTCGACCCCGACTCGGTGGCCGACGTCGTGGCCAAGGCCGAACCCGAGGTGATCGTGCACCAGCTCACCGCGCTGGGCGGACCGCCGGACTTCCGGCACGCGAAGCGGATGGCGGCCGCCACCAACCGGTTGCGCACCGAGGGCACCGACCATCTGCTGGCCGCCGCGCGCGCCGTCGGCGTCCGCCGGTTCGTGGCGCAGAGCAACGCCATGTGGATGGAACGCGCTGGCGCGCCGGTCGCCGACGAGAACGGCCGGATCGAGCCGAACCCGCCGGCGGACGCCGCCGAGGCGGTGGCCGCGCTGCGCCACCTGGAGGCGGCGGTCACCGGCATCAGCTGGGCCGACGGCATCGCCCTTCGCTACGGTGGCTTCTATGGCCCAGGGACCGGCCTCAGCGCCGCGCCGGACGCCGTCATGACCGAGCAGGTCCGCCGGCGGAAGTTCCCGATCGTCGGCGGCGGTGGTGGGGTGTGGTCGCTGGTCCACATCACCGACGCCGCGTCGGCCACGGTCGCGGCCATCGAACGCGGCAGGCGCGGGATCTACCACGTCGCCGACGACGACCCGGCGCCGGTGCGCGAGTGGCTGCCGGTACTGGCCCGCGCGGTCGGCGCCAAGCCGCCGCGCCGGGTGCCCGCCTGGCTGGTGCGCCTGGTGGCCGGCGAGGGCCCGGTGGACCTGATGACCCGGACCCCGGGGATCTCCAGCGAGAAGATCAAGCGCGAGCTGGGCTGGACGCCGCGCTACCCGACCTGGCGTACGGGTTTCGTCGAGGGATTGAAGTAGTCGGGATGTCCGCCTCGGACCTGTACGGCGAGCTCCGGCCCCGGGCGTTCGCCATCGCCTACCAGATGCTCGGCAGCGTCAGCGAAGCCGAGGACGTGGTGCAGGAGGCGTTCCTGCGGATGCACCAGACCCTGCAACGCGACGAGCCGATCACCTCGCCGCGCGCGTACATCGCCACGCTGGCCACCCGGCTGGCCATCGACCAGCTCCGCTCGGCGCGGGTCCGGCGGGAGCGGTACGTGGGCGAATGGCTGCCGGAGCCGCTGGTCACCGACCCGTCCCCGGCCGAGCACGCGGAGACCGCCGACTCGCTGTCGCTGGCGTTCCTGGTGCTGCTGGAGAGCCTGTCGCCGCAGCAGCGGGCCGCGTTCCTGCTCCGGGAGGTGTTCGAGTACCCCTACCCGGAGGTCGCCGAGATCATCGGTACCGACGTGGACAGCACCCGGCACCTGGTCGCGCGGGCCCGCCACCACGTCCGGGAACGCCGACCGCGCTACCACGCCTCCCGACGGCAGCGGGAGGAGCTGGCGCAGCGCTTCTTCGCCGCCGCCGGGCAGGGCGACCTGCGGGCGCTGGAGGCGCTGCTGGCGCAGGACGTGGCGCTGCACGTCGACGGCGGCGGCAAGGTGCCGGCGATGGCACGGCCGGCGTACGGCCGGGAGCGCGTGGCCCGGACCCTGTCGGCCGGGATGTCCACCCTGGCGCGTCGGGGCTACCGGATCCAGCTCGGCGAGGTCAACGGCAACCCCGGCATCATGGCCTTCGACGCGCAGGACCGGCTGGTGGGGGTCATGGGCCTCAGCATCGCCGACGGCCAGATCCAGACCATCCACTCGATCGTCAATCCGGACAAGTTGCGGAACGTCGACCGGGTCGGCGACGTCGGCGCGCTGCTGCGGGCGAGCCGCCGGCCCGGCGACGCCGGCTGAGCGCTCGCCACGCCGCGAGGCGGGTGCGGAGGTCAGCACCGGCCGCACGTCTTCACCGGCCCTTTGGAGCTGATGTCACAAACGATTCAGCGGCCCATCGCCGACGCCAGCCCGGCCTGATGTCGTCAGTGACTCAGCTCCAAAGGGCGTCCGGCAGCCCTCCAGATCGGGCGGGAACGACGGCGGTGGCCCCGCCCCTGGCCCGCCGGCCACCGGCGCGCGGTCAGTCGGTGGGCAGCAGCGGGCCGAGCGGGCCGAGGTCGAGGTTGAGGTCCTCCGGGGCCAGCCCGAAGTACTCGCGCAGCCCGGCCATCTGCTCCTCCAGCGCCATCAGGGTCACGCCGATCCGCTCGACCTGCTCCTCGGAGAGGTCGCCGAGGTCGACCCGGCGCAGCGCCTGGCGTTCCACCAGCTGCCGGAGCAGCTCGATCACGGTGAGCACGAGGCTGGCCAGTCCCCGCTCGACGGAGTCCCGGTCGACGGCGAGCCGACGGTCCAGCGGGGTGACCCGGGGCTGCTGCCACGGCTGCGGCTCGCCGAGCGCCGCGGCCAGCTCGGCCGCCTCGTCCAGGCCGGGCCGGGCCGACCGGGCCGGGCGGGCCGGGTCGCGACGGCCCGCGTCCGGTCCGCCGGTCATGATCCCGCCGCCGGCGGCGGCCCCTCGTCGCCCGTCAGCTCCGGCGGGGCGAGCGCGCCGACCGAGGCGACCAGCGCCCGCAGCGAGACCCGGACCAGGTCCACGTCGGCGATCGCGATGGTGATGTCGCCGCTGATCACCACGCCGGTGGCGAGCACCCGGTCGAGCAGGTCGACCAGGGCCACCGGCCGGTAGGCCAGCGGGTCGTCGGCGCTGTTCGGCGCGAGCGCGGTGGTCACCATGCCGGCCCCCGGGCGCCGTCCGATCGGGCGCGGGGTCCGGTCAGCACGCCGGCTCCCGGACGGTCAGCGCCGGGCCGGCCGGGCGCTCCTCCGCGAACGAGTACGGCGGCCACGGGCCGGTCAGCTCCAGCCGCAGCTCCGGATGCCGCTCGCCGAGCGCGGCGACCAGGGCGGTGAAGCCGGCCAGCCGGGCGCTCTCCACCAGGTACGCGCCGTTGAGCACCATCGGGGTGGGCGCGCCGGAGAGCCGGCGGTCCTGCGGGGCGTGCCGCCGCGCGGCGACCGCGTACCCGGCCAGCGTGTCGTGCACCGCCGCGGCGACCTCGGCCGCGATCCGCTGCCCCTGCTCGCGAGCGGTCAGCTGGGCCCGCCGCCGCCGCAGGTACGCCGCGCCGGCCCCGCCCGTGCCGGTTTCCTCGGCCGCCCGGGGCAGGGCGCCCGGCACCTGGTAGCCCTTGACGCCCCACTCGCCCCGGTCGGTGAGCCGGTCCAGCAGGCCGGTCAGCTCGGTCCGCCGCGCGGCCAGCTGGCCGGCCACCCGGGCGTCGTCGTGGTGCACGGTGGCCAGCCGGGCCGGCACCACCGGCCCCCGGCGGGCCAGCGCGTCGACCACCGCGTGATGCGCCCGGGCGGCCCGTTCCAGCCAGGCCAGGTCCTCCAGGTTGCGGCGCAGCGCCTGCTCGCCGTACTCGGTCAGCGGGGCGGTGCTGACCACGGCCGACAGGCCGGCGGCGCGCACCGCCCGGACCGGCGCGCCGGCCATCCCCGGGATGGCGGCGAGCACCGCCGGATCGACGTCGCGGACCACGCCGTGCAGCCAGACGCCGGTGCCGACCTCGGGTCGGTCGGCGTCGGCGGCCAGGTCAGGCGTCGAACTCATCGAACTCCTCCCTCCGGGCGGCCCGCCGGGCCACCCGCGGCCGGCGTTCCGCCTCGACCTGTTCCGGATCCCGGGGGCCCGGCTCCACCGGCGGGCGGGCTCGCGAGCTGAGCCAGGGATCGTGCTCCCACCAGTCGATGCCGATCTGCCGGGCGGTGTCGACCGAGGCGATCACCAGTCGCAGCTTGAGGGTGAGCAGCTCGATGTCGAGCAGGCTGACCCGGATGTCGCCGGCGATCACGATGCCCCGGTCCAGCACCCGTTCCAGGATGTCGCCGAGGTTGGCCGGCTCGTGGCCGGCGGGCAGCACCTGCCCGGAGTTCTGCACCACCGACGGGGGTTGCATGCTCATCTCAGCCCACCTCGCCCTTTCCGCGCTGGTAGCGCCGCACCCGCCGGTAGCCGAGCAGGCCGCCTTCCAGGTCGAGTTCCACCTCGTAGAGGCCGAGCAGGTCGGTGGAGGCGGGGATCCGGTGGTCCTCGATCACCTCCACCCCGACCAGCCAACCGTCCCGGACGGACTTCAGCGAGGTGGTGCCCACCGCGTCCCGACCGGTCAGCGCCACGATCTGCCGCAGCCCCTCCCGGGCCGCCTCGGCCGCCGAGATCGGTTCGTACTCCTCCTCCTCGTCCTCGTACTCGTCGTCGTACTCGTCGTCGTACGGCTGCTCGGCCGGCTCGTTGCTACGGGCCCGGCCGTCGTCGCCGCGGATCCGCTCCGCCACCGCGCTCACCTCCCTCGCCGCCGTCGCGCGGCGCGCCCGGCCCGGCGCGCCGCACCCGTTCCACCACCGGGCGGGCCCGCCCGTTCCCCCGCCGGACCGGCTGCCGGCCGCCGCCCTGCCCCGGGTCCTGGCCGGCGGCGCCGCGCCGGACGGCGGGGCGGCCCCGGGCCGCGCTGCGGGTGTCCGCCTCGCCGCCCGGAGCCGACTGCCGTCCAACGGTGCCGGTCAGCCGGTCCAGCACCTGCTGCTGCCCGCGGTCCCGCTCCTCCGGCGTGATGTCGCCGGCGGCGGCCGCCGCGTCCAGCTCCTCCAGCTCGCGCCGGATGCTGGTCGGGCTGTACTGCTGCGCCTCCGCCTCCCGGGCGATCACCTTGACCACCGCGGTCAGCCCGCGCACCGGCGCGTACGGCAGGGTCAGCAGCGTCCAGAGGATGTCCACCGGTCACTCCACCAGCTGGTGTGCGCTGACGAAGTCGTACGGCGCCAGCGGGCCCAGCAGCCGGGTCCGGATCAGCTCCCGGCGCTGCTCGGCGTACGCCTCAACCGCGTCCACGAACTCGTCCTCGCGGTCCCGGTCGACCAGGAACGCGGCGGCGCCCGCGTCCAGCTCGTTGCTCGGTGGCCGGGGCGCGGTGGCCACCGCGAGCTGGCCCAACTCGTCGAGGAGCTGCCGGTTCTCCGCCTCCCGGCGCAGCTCCACCGCCTGGCTGATCATCTCGCCGAGCCGGATGCGCTGCGGCCGGGTGGCCTCGGCCGGCTGCCCGCGCACCTGGTCGGCCAGCTCAGCGGCGGCCGGGTTGTCGGCCAGCACCTCGCCGATCAGCGCCGGCTCCTCGTAGCGGCCGTGCACGATGTACTGGATCCGGCCCTCGAACTCGTCGAGGGCCGCGGCGAACCTGTCCTGGTGCGCCTCCAGCAGGTCGGCCACCGCGTCCGCCCCGGTCACCACCGTGCCGAACCGCACCGGCAGCACCGGCGCCACCGCCGCCGTGCCGTCCAGCAGCTCCTGGTACGCGGTCAGGTCCGCCGGGCGGCCCAGCGGACCCTCCAGCGGCACCTCGCTGACCAGCGCGGCCAGCTCGCCGTGCCGGATCGCGTCCACCTCCCCCGGCGGTTCGCCCACGCCGACCGCGTCCGCGGTCGGCTCCACGTCGCCGGGCACGATGCCGTAGATGAACAATCCGATCTCCTCGGCCATCTCAGCGCTCCTCGTCCCGGCGCCGCCGGCGGGGGCGCTCCCGGTCCCGGTCGGTGTCCCGATCGCCCAGCGAGTCGGCGACCGCGCCGCTGATCTCCTTGGCCGCCTTGCCGAGGCCGGACATGGCCTTGCCCTTGCCGACCGCGCCGGAGGCGCCCTCGACCAGGTCGGGCAGGCCCTTCTGGTTCTTCGGGGTGATGTCGAACCGGTCGACCGCCTCGGCGAAGCGCAGGTACGTCTCGACGCTGGCGATGACGATCCGGGCGTTGATCTCCAGCAGCTGGATGCCGACCACGGCGACCGACACCTGGGCGTCGATCACCACGCCCTTGTCCAGCACGGTCTCCACCACGTCGGCCAGGCTGGTGCCACCGCGCTCCAGCGCACCGCCGGTCTGATCTCCACCTGTTGTCGCTACGGTCACTCGTCCCGCTCCTCCCGACGACGGCGCACCACCGGCCGGCGCGGCGCCTCCGGGGCCCGGCGTGCGGCCGGACGACGGCGGGGCGTCTCCTCCCGCGGCTCCTCCCGGCGGGCCGGCGCGCGGCGGCGCGGCTTGGGCTGTTCCTCGGGCGCCTCGTCCGGCTCGCCCTCCCGGTAGGACTCGTACTCGTCGTCGTACTCGTCCTCGTACTCGTCGTACTCCTCCTCGGCCGGGGGACGACGGCGCGCGGGCGGGCGGCGGCGCCCACGGGCGGCGGGTCGCTCCTCGCGCGGCTCCTCCTCGGCCTCTTCCGGCTCCTCCTCGGCCTCTTCCGGCTCCGGCTCCGGGCGGCCACGCCGCCCGCGCGGCTCCCGCTCGGGCCGCTCCCGCTCCTCGGGCTCGGCGCGCTCCTCGCGCCGCCCCTGCTCCTCGCGCCGTTCCTGCTCCTCGCGCCGCTCCTGCTCCTCTCGGAGGGCGGTGTCGTGGTCCTTGACCACCTGGGAGTCCTGGATCTCGCCGCGCCAGCCCTGCACCGCGTCCGGGTCGAGGACGGTCCGCGTCATCACGTGCCGGACGAAGTGCTTGAGTTCCAGCCGGACCCGGCGGCCCTGAGCCCGCCACAGGTTGCCGGTGTGCTCGAAGAGGCCCTGCGGGTGGTACTCCAGCACGACCAGGATGCGGGTCAGGTCGGGCGTCAGCTCGTGGAAGCTGACGGTGCCGTCCACCGAGCCCTTCTCGCCCTTGGAGCGCCAGTGGATCAACTTGTCCGGGATCTGCCGGACGATGGTGGACTCCCACGTCCGGTGCGACCAGAAGACCTGCGCCTTCCAGGTGAGCTTCTCGTCCGAGTCGGTGTCGACGTTCTCGACCTTCTTGATGAAGCTCGGGAAGTCGCCGAACTGCGTCCACTGGTTGTAGGCGACCCGGACCGGCACACCGACCTCGATGGTCTCCACGATGTTGGTGACCTTCTGCTTCCGGCCACCCTTGCCACCCCGGCCGACGGCCGACATCACCTTCTCCTTACCGCCGGCCAGCCCGGCATGGAACATCGCCTTCACCGGTGAGCTGCCCTCGGCCAGCTTCTGCGCACCGGTGGCGGCGGCGATCAGGCCCGGCCCGCCACCCTGCTTCGCGTACTCGCTGAGCCGGCCGGTCGCGCCGGTGATCCGCTCGGTGACCGCGGCGACCGCGCGCTCGCCGATGGCGCTGGCCAGGTCCTTGACGTCGTCAACGAGCTGGCCGCGGACCTTCCCGGCGAGGGCGCCCGGATTCGTCTCCGCCATGCTCACCGCCCCCGTCGACCGGACCCGGCGGTCTCCCGCTGCGGCCGGTCCTCGTCGTCCTCGGGCCGGTCGGCGTCGTCCAACCGGTCGCCGTCGTCGGTCTGGTCGCCGTCGTCGGTCTGGCCGGCGGCCCGGCGGCGCAGCGCGTCGGCCGAGCCGCGCAGCTTCCCGCTGATCGCGTCGATGCCACTGCCGGCGGCGGCGGTCGCGGCCGCCTTGCCCGCCGAGGCGAGCGGCTTGCCGAGGTGGCTGAGGTTGCTCAAGTGGGGGGACGACTGCAACAGGTCGGTGGCCCGACCCAGCAGCCCGCCCGGGTCCCGGCTGGCCCGGCCGATCGCTACCGCGGCGGCCAGGGTCAGCGCGGTACGCAGCTTGCGTCGGCGACCCAGCAGGTAGCCGAAGCCGACCGCCAACCCGATTCGTGCTCCGCTGTTCATCAACTCTCCTTCGCTCCCCGGCGCGGAGACACCTGATCGGCAGCGGCCGAATGAGCTACCGGGGAAACAGCGCGAGCCGGGCCGCAAAAATCAGGTGTCCCATTTAGCGGACCCGGCGGGCAGTACCCGGTGGCCAATCCGCAAAACATTCACGACCAGTGAACCCGGCCAGCGGCGGAGGCTCGGACAGCCCGTTTCACCAAACCGGCATTACGGACAGAGATGCCCGGACGAGCAGCGCCAACGCCAAGGCGGCAGTAAGTGACTAAAGCGGAATCAGAAAGTCGGCGGCGTCGAATCGAGGCATATCTCGGCGTGCACCCGATCGCCGTCCTCGCGCAATTTAGCGCCGCATTTCTCAAGCACCGCGATCGCCCCGGAATTGTCCCGGGTGGTCTCCGCCACGACGAGTCGCATACCGGCCGCCGCCGCCTCGTTCAGCAGTTCACGCAGCGCCGCCGCGCCCACCCCCTGGCCGCGCGCGGACCGGCCCAGCCACATCCCGGTCTCGACCGCGCCCGGCTCGTCCCGGCGGGCCATCCGGATCATGCCGACCACCTCGCCGCCGACCAGGATCGCGTACATCTGGGTACGGGTGGGGCCGGCCAGCCCGCCGAAACTGGCCCGGTGGAACCCCCGGAACGCCTCCCGGCGGGCGTGCGACCACCCCGCCGGCGCCTCCACCGGCGGCATGACGTCGCCGGGCTCCGCCTCGGCCGCCGCTACGGAGAGCAACGGCTCAAGGTTTCGCTCGTCCACCGGCTCCAGCCGGACCGTTCCCGCCACGTGCCGCAGTCTGCCGCCCCCACCGGCCCAAGTCCACCCCGTTCGGCACCGACTGCCGGTACGTCGGAGGGTATCGGCCGGTCGGGCCGGATCGTGTTCCGCCTCACGCTCCGCTGTCAAACGCGGATCTGCGGATTAACCTACTGAGCCGGTAGACAATCCGGGAGCGACCGCTCCCGCCGCGAGGCGACGAGGACGGGATCAGCTGTGATCGAGCTCGACGGGCTGCGCCGCACGTACCGCGCTCGGGGGCGGTCGGTGGTGGCCGTCGACGGCGTCAGCCTCTCGGTACGCCCCGGCGAGGTGTTCGGCGTGGTGGGGCGCAGCGGTGCCGGCAAGAGCACCCTGCTGCGCTGCGTCAACCTGCTGGAGCGCCCGGACGAGGGCACCGTCACGGTGGACGGGGTGGAGCTGACCGCGCTCGGCGGGGACCGACTGCGCGCCGCCCGGCAGCGGATCGGCATGGTCCACCAGCACTTCGCCCTGCTCAGCTCCCGCACCGCGGCGGGCAACGTCGCCTTCGCCCTGGAGGTGATGGGTGTGCCCCGCCGGGAACGGGCGCGGCGGGTCGCCGAACTGCTCGACCTGGTCGGGCTCACCGACCGGGCCGACGCCTACCCGGCCCAGCTCTCCGGCGGGCAGAAGCAGCGGGTCGGCATCGCCCGGGCGCTGGCCGGACGGCCGAAGGTGCTGCTCTGCGACGAGGCCACCTCGGCGCTCGACCCGGAGACCACCCGCTCGATCCTCGGCCTGCTCCGCGACCTCAACCAGCGGCTCGGGCTGACCATCCTGCTGATCACCCACGAGATGGACGTGGTCAAGCGGCTCTGCGACTCGGCGGCGGTGATGCGCGACGGCCGGTTCACCGAGTCCGGTCGGGTCACCGAACTGATCGCCCGGCCCGGCTCGGAACTCGCGGCCGAGGTCTTCCCGCTCGGGACGCCCCCGGCGCTGCCCGGCAGCACGGTCGTCGACGTCACGGTGGCCGGCCCGGACGCGGACGCCGCCTTCGTCGCCGAGCTGACCCGCCGCTTCGACCTCGACGCCCGGATCCTCGGCGGCACCGTCGAGCAGCTCGCCGGCGGGCGCGCCGGCCGGCTGCGGCTGGCCCTGCCCGGCGACGCCGAGCGGACCGCCCCGGCGGTGGCCCACCTGCGCGCCGCCGGGCTCGCCGTGGAGGTGGCCGCGTGATCGCCGACGACCTCGTGCCGCTGCTGACCCAGGGGCTGCGCGAGACCGCGTACATGGTCGCCGTGGCGGCGCTGCTCTCGGCGCTGGGCGGGCTGCTGGTCGGCGTCCTGCTGGTGCTCACCGGACGCGACGGCCTGCTGCCCGCGCGGCCGGTGAACGCGCTGCTCGGGCTGGTCGTCAACGTCGGCCGCTCGCTGCCCTTCATCATCCTGCTGGTGGCGATCATTCCGGTCACCCGGGCGGTGGTCGGCACCACCATCGGCACCACCGCCGCCATCGTCCCGCTCACGGTCAGCGCGATCCCGTTCTACGCCCGGATCGTGGAGACCGCGCTCCGGGAGGTCGACCGGGACGTCATCGCGGCGGCCCGGGCGATGGGCGCGAACCGCCGGCAGATCGTCGGCAAGGTGCTGCTCCGCGAGGCCCGGCCCGGCCTGGTCGCCGGCTTCACGCTCACCGTGGTGGCGCTGATCGGCTACTCGGCGATGGCCGGGGTGATCGGCGGCGGGGGCCTGGGCGACCTGGCCCTGCGCTACGGCTACCAGCGGTTCGAGAACGACGTCATGATCGCCACCGTGGTGCTGCTGGTCGCCTTCGTCCAGCTGGTCCAGGTGGTCGGCGACGTGATCACCCGAAGACTCTCCCACCGGTGACCCCGGACGAGTGAACCCGGCGCAGGCCCACCCGGCCGGCCGGAACCGGCCCGCGCCCACCAGCGCGGCCGACCCGACCACCCGGCCCCGCCCTCGACGGGCGAGCCGGTCAGATCCGAAGAAAGGCAAAACCGTGCGACGCATCACCGCAACCCTCGCCGCGGCCGCGCTCGCCCTGGGCCTCGCCGCGTGCGGGGCCGACGGCGGCGACGCGAGCGACCCGAACGCAGCGCTGAAGGTCGGCGTCAGCCCCGTACCGCACGGGGAGATCCTCACCTACATCAAGGACAACCTCGCCGAGCAGGCCGGGCTGAAGCTGGAGATCGTCGAGTTCACCGACTACGTCCAGCCGAACCGCGCGCTCCAGGAGAAGCAGCTCGACGCCAACTACTTCCAGACGGTGCCCTACCTGGAGACCGAGAAGAAGTCCAAGGGCTACGCGTTCACCGCGCTGAAGCCGGTGCACATCGAGCCGCTGGGCCTCTACTCGAAGAAGGTGGACAGCCTCGCCAACCTGCCGACCGGGGCGGTGGTGGCGATCCCCAACGACCCGACCAACTCCGGCCGGGCGCTCAACCTGCTCGCCCAGCACGGCGTGATCACGCTGAAGGACGGCGCCGGCGTTGCCGCCACCCAGCGGGACATCGCCGACAACCCGAAGCGGCTGGAGTTCAAGGAGCTGGAGGCGGCCCAGCTGCCGCGCAGCCTGGACGACACCGACGCCTCGGTGATCAACGGCAACTACGCGATCGAGAGCGGCCTGAAGCCGGCCACCGACGCGCTGGCGCTGGAGAAGGCCGAGAACAACCCGAACGCGAACCTGGTGGTGGTCCGCGACGGCGACGAGGACGACCCGCGCGTGGTCAAGCTGGAGCAGCTGCTGCACTCCGCCGAGGTGAAGGCGTTCATCGCGGAGAAGTACCAGGGCTCGGTGCTGGCCGCGTACTGAGCCGGACGTTCGTCGAGCCCGGTCCCGTCCGGCGGGGCCGGGCTCGCGTCGTGTCCGGCGGCGGTCAGGAAGCCCCGGTGTCGAACTCGCAGAGCACCACCGAGGCGTCGTCGGCCGGCTTGTGCCGGCGCGACCGGTCCGGGTGGTCGCGCTCGGCCGCCCGCACCCGGTCGACCAGCCCGCCCGGACCCTCGGCGGTCACCACGTCCAGCAGCCCCGCCCAGTCGAGCAGCCCGAACTGCTCCACCACCGCCGAGGCGCCGTCGCTGAGCAGCACCGCCCGGCGTACCGCGCCCTGGCCGCGTAACGGCAGCGTGCCGGCCACCGCGTGGAACGCGGCGTCCGGGTCGGCGGCGGCCACCCAGTAGCCGTGGGTACGGTTCATCCGCTCCCGCTGCACCGCGACGGCCTGCCGGAACCGGGTGGTCCGGTCGGCCGGGCCGGCCGGCATCGCGGCCACGGTCTCGCGCAACTCGCCCATCGCGACGTCCAGCCGCTCGTCGGAGACCACGCTCACCTGCCCACCCGCGTCGAGCACCAGCGGGCTGTCACAGAGCACCAGGTAGTCGACATGGTGGCCACCGTCGCGCAGCAGGCAGACGGTGCTGGACGGGGTGCCCGGATGGTCCAGGTCGCACCGGTCGCCGTGGTCGGACCGGACGGCCAGGATCGCCGCCGCGAGGTTGCTCATCAGGGTGGCGGTCGGCCGGGCCGCCTCGGCCAGCCCGAGCCGGGCGGCCAGGTGCTGGACGTACCAGGACGGCCCGTGCACGCAGCCGGTGTCGAAGCCCTCCGGCACGGTCGCGCCGTCCAGCACCCCGACCAGCGGCCCGAACCGGAAGACGAGGTCCTCGTTGAGCGCACGGCCGGGGGGCGGCGCGGACGCGGAGCTTACCCGCATCGTCCGCGCCGCCCCGACGACCCGGGTGGCCTCAGCGGCGGCGGAGCTCGTCGGCTGTCTCATGCGCCTGCTCCCGCACCTGGTGGGCGGCCGACCGGCCCTCGTGCGCCACCGAGGACGCGCCGTGCATCGCGGTCGAGCCCACCGACGACGCGCCGTGCATAGCGGTCGAGCCCACCGACGACGCGGCGTGCCGCACCGGCTCGCGCATGTTGTCGCGCATGCCGTCGCGGACCTGGTGACCCAGCTGGCTGGCCTGCTGCCGCAGCATGTCCGAGTGGTCGCTGACCTTGCCACGGGCCTGCCCGGCCCACTGCCGCTCGGGGCGGCTCGGCGGGATCAGGGACGACACCAGCAGCCCGGCGCCGAAAGCGATCAGGCCGGCGGCCAGTGGATTGCCCTGCGCCTGCTCGCGGTACTGCTGCCCGAGATGACGGGCCGAATCCGTCGCGTGCGACATCTGCTCACGCGACTGCTGCCCGAACTGCCGGGCCGAACCCGCCGCGTGCGACATCTGCTCACGCGACTGCTGCCCGAACTGCCGGGCCGCGCCCGTGGCCTGGGACATCCGCTGACTGGCGCCGTGCCCGTCCGACTGTGCACCCATCACCTTCTCCTTCACCCTGGTCAGCGCGCCGCGGGCCTGCCCGAAACGCTCACCGGCCATTCGTCGCGGGTTGACCCGGTCGGCCAACGCGTCGATGTCACTGCTCAACTCGTTCCGGGTGTTCTCGATCTCCCACCGGATCCGGTCCGGATCGGACATCGTCTGCTCCCTCCCGGTCGGTTCACCGGCCACGTATCGCGTTCGGCAGTTGCCGTGCGGTCTCCTGCGTACGGGGTAGCACGCCGCGCATCTCGCGCAGTCTGGCGCGCGCGTTGGCGAGCAGGACACCCCCGATCACGGCCCAGGCGATCGCCACGAGCAGCGCGGCCCAGCCCTGGTCCATCACGTTGGACAGGCCCCACCACACCGCGTACGACACGAACAGCACGGCCAGGAAGCCGGCCAGACCGGCGCCGCCGAACAGTCCACCGGCCTTGCCGGCCTGGCTCGCCTCCTCGCGGAGCTCCGCCTTGGCCAGCTCGACCTCCTTACGCATCAGCGTGGAGAAGTCCCGGGTCACGTCGCCGAACAGTTCGCCGACGGACGCCTGGGTCCGCTCCTTCTCGGGGGCGCTCATGGCGCCACCCCGCCGGGAATCTCGCCCTCCGGCCGGCCCGGCGGCGTCGAGCTGCGCACCCGGGACGCACCCACGTAGGGCGACTCGGCCTCGTACGGCGCGGTGACCGTCCGCTCGTAGGGCCGCTGTCCGGCCTGCATCTCACCGGGCTGGACACCGGCGGCACCCGGTTGCGGCGCCTCGCTCGGCGCGCCCCGGCCGTCGCCGCCCCCGGTCAGGCTCCGCGTGAGCCGCCCGAACAGCAGCCCGGCCACCGCCGCGCCGGCCAGGAAGGTGCCCGGATGCCGGCGCGCGTACGCCCGCACGTCGTCCATCATCGCCGCCGGCTCGTTGTGCTCGATCCAGCCGGCCGCCTGCTCGGCGGCGTGGGCCGCCCGACGGACCGCTTGGGCGGCCATCCCGGAGTCCTGGCTGCATTCCGCCATCGAACTGAGTTCGCGGCCGAACCCGCGCAGGCCGTCCGCGGCCCGCTGCTTCTGCGCATGGGCCTGGCCGCGCAACTGGGTGTTGGCCTCGCCGGTCAGGTTCCGCATCTGTTGCCGGGCCTCGTGGGCGATGTGGCCGCCCTGTTCGGCCGCGGCGTGGGCCATCTGCCCGCCGGCCTGGGTCGCCTGGTGCCCGACCCGCGACGCCTGCTGCCGGGCCTGCTGCCCGGCGCCGGTAGCACCGTCCGGTGGCCGGCTCGGGTTGATCCCCGTCATTAGCCCGCTCCCTCCGTCGGCCCCGGGGCGGCGGTCGCGCCCCGGAACGTGGACCGGCCGCGACACTCGCGGCCCGGAACGCCATCCGCCTACCCGCACGGCTCGCCGGCATTCCGTCCCGGGCGTCGGGGCAGGATCGAAATCCGGACCAACGGTCGGTGGGCGGGGTGGACGGCTCGGCGGGTGCGACGGCGGTCGACGAGGACGGCCGGGCACGCGCCGATCAGGTCAGCACGATCCGCCGGCCGCAGACCGGGAACTTACCGCTGCGTCGTGTCGTAGGCGCGCCGTGCGCGTTCCACGTCGTCGAGGTGGCTGGTGGCCCATTCGGCCAGGTGGGCGAAGAGCGGGGCGAGGCTGCGACCGAGGTCGCTGATCTCGTACTCGACCCGGGGCGGAACCTCCGGGTGGTAGGTACGCACGACGAGCCCGTCGCGTTCGAGCTGCCGCAGTCGCTGGGTCAGCACCTTCGGCGTGATGGTGGTGATCCGCCGCTGCAACTCGACGAAACGTTGCCGCCCCTGGTAGTTGAGCGTCCACAGGATCGGTGTCGTCCACCGGCTGAAGACGATGTCCACGACCGGGGCGACCGGACAGGCCTGCTCGGGGTCGGCCGACGCCGAGGGCGCCCAGGTTGCTTGGTCGCGCTGCACACGCCCTCCAGATAGTCACTTTCCTGTAGGTACCTACTATACCGGCGATGCTAGCTTCTCCGGGTCGCGCCGAGGAGACCGGACCGGCGCGAAATCGCACCCAGCGACGGCATGGGTGGCAATCGACGCAGAGGAGCCGATGATGATCGTGGTGACGGGGGCGACCGGCAACGTCGGTCGGGTACTCGTGGAAGCACTGACCAGCGCCGGTGAGCAGGTGACCGCGGTGTCCCGGGGAACGTCGCCGGTGTCCATTCCGGACGGAACGCGGCACCACCGGGCCGATCTGGCCGAACCGGAGAGCCTGCGCTCCGCCGTGGACGGAGCCCGGGCACTGTTCCTGCTGGTCGCCGGCGCTGGCGCGGATCTGAACCCCGACGACATCCTCGATGTCGCGAAAGCCGGTGGGGTCGAGCGCATCGTCCTGCTGTCCTCGCAGGCCGCCGGGACGCGCCCCCGGTCCGTCTCGCACGCGCCGCTGCGCGGCATCGAGGAGGTCGTACAGCGATCCGGCATGTCCTGGACCATCCTGCGGCCGGGCGGCTTCGCGTCCAACGCGTACGCCTGGGCGGATTCGGTGCGGACCCGACGCACGGTGGCGGCGCCGTTCGGCGACGTCGGCCTGCCGGTCGTCGACCCGGCCGACATCGCGGAGGTCGCCGCCACGGTCCTGCGTCAGGAGCGGCACGGCGGCCGGATCTACGAGCTGACGGGGCCGGCGCTGACCACGCCGCGGCAGCGGGTCCGGGACATCGCCGAGGCGCTGGGGCAGCCGGTCCGGTTCGTCGAACAGACGCCGGCGGAGGCTCGCGCGCAGCTGCTGGGGTTCATGCCCGAGCCGGTGGTCGACGGGACCCTGGCGATCCTCGGCGAGCCGACGCCGGCGGAGCAGCGGATCAGCCCGGACACGGAGCGGATCCTGGGCCGCGCCCCGCGTACCTTCGCCGACTGGGTCCGGCGCCACCTCCACGCGTTCCGCTAGGCGCCGAGCGGGGCGCCGGCGGTCAGCGACGGCGGTTGCGGGCCCGGGAGGAGCGCAGCCGGCGCAACCGCCCGATCAGCACGGGCTCGGCGGCCAGCGCGGCCGGGTGGTCGAGCAGCGCGTTCAGCAACTGGTAGTAGCGGGTGGCGGAGAGGCCGAAGGTGTCCCGGATGGCCTGTTCCTTGGCACCGGCGTGCCGCCACCACTGCTGTTCGAAGGCGATGATCGCGCGTTCCCGCTCGGTGAGCGCGGTGGCCGGGGCGGGCGGGTCACCGGCGGCGGGCAGCGCCGCGTCGGCCGGGCCCGGTGGGTCGGTGACGCCGCCGGCCAGGGCCTCCGGACCGGGCGTCGCGTCCGCCGCCGCGGCGCGACCCGCCGGCTCCGCCCGGGGCGCCGGCGCCGGGGAGCGGGGCGCGGCCTCTGCCTCCGGGGCGGTGCGCGGCGGTGGGACCGGGGCGGCCTCCGGGGCCGGTGCCGGGCGCGGTGTCGGTACGCCGGCGCGGGAGCCACCCGTCCGCCCACCCTGGCCGGCCGCGGCGGTCTCGCTGGCCGGGGCGGCGTCGGCGGGCTGCATGGGGCTCCTCGCGGGCGACGGGCGGCCGACGCGACGGGGCCGACCGGGGGACCCTCAGCCTAACCAGGGTCGACTCGGACCGCACAGACGCCGTGGCGCGGCCCGGGTCGGGGAGGACCCGGGCCGCGTCACCGCCGTACGTCAGGAGATGTCCCGCCGGCGCATCACCCAGAGCGCCGCGCCGAGGATCACCACCAGCCCGACGCCCAGCAGCACCGAGGACTGCTGCCAGGTGACGTCGAAGGTCTCCGGCCGGCATTCCCCGGTGAAGGTGGCGTTGCACGCCTCCCAGTCCTCCAGGGTCACCTTCTTCTGCATCCACGCCACCGCGTACGTGGGCAGCAGCCAGGCCTCGGCGAACCGCACCCCGGCCATGTCGAGCAGGATGGCCAGGCCGAACTGGCCGACCACCATCACCGCGATCGCCCCGCCGAGTGCCATCGCGGTGTGCCGGCCCAGCGAGGCCAGCGCGAACCCGACGGTCGCCATGAGCAGCGCCAGCACGATGCCGCGGAGCCCGGTCAGCGCGAAGGACTGCCAGACGCCCGAGGTCACCTTCTCGGTGCTGCCCCGGTACACGGCCACCAGCCAGAACCCGCCGAACCACGCCACCGCGGCCGGCAACGCCACCGCCAGTACGCCGGTGAGCAGCGCCGCCAGCTTGGTGAGCAGCACTGTCAACCGCTTCGGCCGCCACAGCAGCAGGTTCATCATGCCGCCGGTGCTCCACTCCGCCCCGACGAACGAGGCGCCGACCACGAACCCGACCAGCGCCAGGATCGCCGCGAACGGCAACAGGGTGAAGCCGAAGCTCTCCCGGAAGTCGAAGGTGGACGGCAGGAACCACTGCGCCTCGATCGCCTCCGGCGGCGGCGGGGTGATCACCGAGCAGTCCGCCGGGAAGCGGTTGGGGTCCGCCGTACCCTCGGTCTTCGACCGCTCGCAGGCGAGGCGTTCCTGCTCGCTCCAGCGGACCTGCTCCTGGTACTGCTGCTCGGCCTGGCGCTCGGCCTTGGCCAGCGCGGCGGCGTCGATCTTCTGGTTGCTGAAGAAGACGCCGATCATCACGGTGGCCAGCACCAGCAGGCCGAGCAGCGTCATCCAGCGGGTGAAGCGCCGCTTGGTGAGCCGGCGCAGCTCGGTACGGTAGAGACTCACGCGCCCCAACCTCCTCCGGTGGCGCCGGGCTGCCCCGCCCCACCGACCTTCGTGGACTGGTCGACCTGCCGGTGCTGGCCGGGTACCGGCGCGGTGGCGGTCAGTTCGAGGAAGACGCTCTCCAGGTCGACGGCGACCGGGGCCAGTTCGCTCACGTACAGGCCCCGCTCGGCGAGCAGCCGGGTCACCGTGGCCGGCTTGTCGACCCCGGTGAGCATCAGGTGGTCCGGGTGGCCGGTCACCCGGATCCCGGCGCCGGTGAGCGCCTCGGTGGCCATCGGCAGGTCGGTGACCGCCTCCAGCCGTACCCGCACCGCGCCGGAGGAGTGCTGCGCCAGCACCTGCTCGACCGGGCCGAAGGCCACCCGCCGCCCCAGCGAGATGATGGTGACCGAGTCGCAGATCAGCTGGATCTCGCCGAGGATGTGGCTGGAGAGCACCACGGTCATGCCCGACTCGGCGAGGTTGCGCATCAGCGTGCGCATCTCCCGGATGCCGCCCGGGTCCAGACCGTTCGCCGGCTCGTCGAGGATCAGCAGCTTCGGATTCTTCAGCAGGGCGGAGGCGACCGCGAGCCGCTGCTTCATGCCGAGCGAGTACGTCTTGACCCGCTCGCCGGCCCGGTCGCGCAGGCCGACCAGCTCCAGCACCTCGTCGATCCGGGTGGCCGGGACGCCCCCCGCGCCGGCCAGCAGGGAGAGCGTGTCCCGGGCGGAGAAGTGCGGGAAGAACTGCGGGCTCTCCACGATGGCGCCGACCTGGCCGGCGACCGTGGGCAGCGCCGCGGGCACCTCGTGCCCGAGGATGGCCATCCGCCCGCCGTTCGGCCGGATCAGGCCGAGCAGCGTACGCAGCGTGGTGGTCTTGCCGGAGCCGTTCGGGCCCAGGAAGCCGTGCACCTGCCCCGCCTCGACGCGCATGTCGAAGCCGTCCAGGGCGTTGCGGGTGCCGCGCCGGCGACTCTTGTACGTCTTACGTAGACCTTCTATCTCCAGGACAGCTGGCAAGCTGCACCTCCCCCGATACGGGCGCTATGACAGCCGACACCATACGCGGTATGCAGCGCACCGCAATACCCGGTATGCATCGCCGCGCCGGATGACTACCGACAGTAAGGAAACGAGTGGATCAGGCGCAGATGACGCTGACCCCGGCGGCCCGGAACGCCTCGACCACCTCCGGGTTGGCGCCGGAGTCGGTGACCAGCGTCTCCACCCGGTCCACCGGGCAGATCCGGGCGAAGGCGTGCCCGCCCAGCTTGGACGAGTCGGCGATGATGACGACGCGCTTGGCCCGGGCGACCATGAGATTGTTCATCGCCGCCTCCCCCTCGTGGTGGGCGGCGGCGCCGAGCTGTGGGTCGATGGCGTCCACGCCGAGCAGCGCGACGTCCAGGGTGACCTCGCGCAGCAGCGCCCCGCCGAGCGGCCCGACCAGCTCGAACGACTTCGGGCGCACCACACCGCCAGCCACCACCACCTTCATCCGGGAGCGGACCAGCAGCTCGTTGGCGATGTTCAGCGCGTTGGTGACCACGGTGAGCTGGGCGCCCTCGGCACTGGTGTTCAGGTCCGGCCGGACGGCCAGCGCGCGGGCCACCTCGGTGCTGGTGGTGCCGCCGTTCAGGCCGACCACGGTGCCCGGCGAGACCAGCGCCGCCGCGGCCGCGCCGATCCGCTGCTTCTCGGCCGAGTGCTTGGCCGTCTTGTAGCGCAGCGGCAGGTCGTAGGAGACCCCGTTGGCGACCGCGCCGCCCCGGGTCCGGGTGATCATCTGCTGCTGGGCCAGCTGGTCGAAGTCGCGCCGGATGGTGGCCTGCGAGACGTCCAACCGCTCGGCGGCCTCCTCGACGGTGACCCGCCCGCTGTCGGTCAGCATTTCGAGCAGGGCGTTCCAGCGGGCGTAGCGGTCCACCCCGGGGCCTCCAGTTACTGCGCGGTCGGTGATTGATTGCGTGCACACTAGTGCGCGAAACTACGAGGGCGCAAAACCCTGGCCTGCTCGATCGCGCCACCGGTTGCCACGGCCCACCGGGTTCACGCAGAATGACGCGCGAAAGACGGGTCAAACGAGCCGTATTGCGCACCGTTCTCCCCTGCGAGGAGTTCTCATGGCGTACGTGGACGCGGAGATTGCCAGCCAGCCCGAATGCTGGCGGGAGGCGGCGCAACTGGTGGGCACGGTCGCCGGGCACCTGCCCCGCCCCGGCGAGCGGGTCGCCGTGGTCGGTTGCGGCACGTCCTGGTTCATGGCGATGGCGTACGCGGCCCGCCGCGAGGCCGCCGGCCAGGGCGAGACCGACGCCTTCCAGGCGTCCGAGTTCCCCGCCGGCCGCCGCTACGACCGGCTCGTCGCGATCACCCGCTCCGGCACCACCACCGAGGTGCTCGAACTGCTCACCGCGCTGCGTGGGCAGGTGCCCAGCACGGTGCTGGTCGGCGACCCCGACTCCCCGGCGGTCGGGCTGGCCGACGCCGCGGTGACCATGCCCTTCGCCGACGAACGCTCGGTGGTGCAGACCCGCTTCGCGACCACCGCGCTGGCGCTGCTCCGCGCCCACCTGGGCGACAACGTCGGCACGCTGGCCGCCGACGCCGAGGTGGCGGTCCGCGCCCCGCTGCCGATCGACCCGGCCCGGATCGAGCAGGTCACCTTCCTCGGTCGCGGCTGGACGGTCGGGCTGGCCCAGGAGGCCGCGCTGAAGTGCCGCGAGGCGGCCACCTTCTGGGCCGAGGCGTACCCGGCGATGGACTACCGGCACGGCCCCATCTCGATCGCCGCGCCCGGCCGGCTGGTCTGGGCGTTCGGCGAACTGCCCGACGGGCTGGCGGAGGACGTCGCGGCCACCGGCGCCACCTTCGTGCACAGCCGCACGCACGGCTGCCGCACCGTGCTGAGCAGCTGGGCGGCCGGTCGTACGCCGGTCGATCCGATGGCCGACCTGATCCTGGCCCAGCGGTTCGCCGTCACGCTGGCCACCAGCCGGGGCCTCGACCCGGACGCCCCGCGCCACCTGACCCGCTCCGTGGTGCTGGCGTGACTTCAGCCGACGCCGTCGTCGCGCTGGACGTCGGCGGCACCGGGATGAAGTGCGCCCTGGTGGACCCGGACGGCACCGTGCTGCACACCGAACGGCACCCGACCGGCGCCGAGCGGGGTCCGGCGGCCGTGGTCGACACGGTCCTGGAGGTCGCCGAGGGGCTGGCCGGCAAGGCCCGCGCCGACGGGCGAACGCCGGTGGCCGTCGGCATCGCCGTGCCGGGGGTGGTCGACGAGGCGCGCGGGGTGGCGGTCTGGTCGGCGAACGTGGGCTTCCGGGACGTACCGCTGCGAGAGCTGGCGCAGGCGCGGCTCGGGCTGCCCGCGGCGCTCGGCCACGACGTGCGGGCCGGCGGCCTCGCCGAGGCCCGGATCGGTGCCGGCCGGGGCGCCGGGCACGTGCTCTTCGTCGCGATCGGCACCGGCATCGCCGCGGCCCACGTGGTCGACGGCGCGGCCGCGGTCGGCGCGCACGGTGCGGCCGGCGAGATCGGGCACATCCTGGTCCGCCCGGGCGGCCCCCGCTGCGGCTGCGGCCGCCCCGGCTGCCTGGAGGCGGTGGCCTCGGCGTCCGCGGTCGGCCGCCGGTACGCGGAGCTGGCCGGAGAACCGGCGACCGCGGCCGAGGTGGCGGCTCGGGCGGCGGCCGGCGAGGCGCTGGCCGGGCAGGTCTGGCGGGAGACCGTCGAGGCCCTCGCCGACGGCCTCGCCAGCGGTCAGGCGCTCTTCGACGTGGCGACCATCGTGCTCGGCGGCGGGCTGGCCCAGGCCGGTGCCCAACTGCTCGACCCGCTGCGCGCGGCGCTGCACGAACGGATGACCTTCCACCGGGAGCCGCGCCTGGTCGCGGCCGCCCTCGGCGACGAGGCCGGCTGCCTCGGCGCCGCCCTGCTCGCCCTCGACGACCTGGAGAAACGATGACCGTGCGGGTCAACGGCAAGGTGGTGACCCCGACCGGCGTGATCCGGCAGGGCTGCGTGGAAATCAACGGCGACCGGATCACCGCGGTGGCCGAGTACCCCTCGGTACGTGACGGGCACTGGATCCTGCCCGGCTTCGTCGACATGCACACCCACGGCGGCGGCGGGCACACCTTCACCACCGGCGACGCCGAGCAGGCCCGGCAGGCCGCCGCGTTCCACCTGCGGCACGGCACCACCACCCTGCTGGCCAGCCTGGTCAGCTCGCCGTTCGAGCTGATGCGGTCGGCCACCGCCGCCTACCGGCCGCTGGTCACCGAGGGCGTGCTGGCCGGCATCCACTTCGAGGGGCCGTACCTCTCCGCGGCCCGCTGCGGCGCGCAGAACCCGGAGTTCCTCCGCGACCCCTCGACGGAGGAACTGGCCGAGCTGATCGAGTTGGGCGGCGACGCGATCCGGATGGTGACGCTGGCCCCGGAGCGCGACGGCGCGCTGGAGGCGGTCAAGCTGCTCACCGCCCACCGGGTGGTCGCCGCGGTCGGCCACACCGACGCGACGTACGACGAGACCCGCGCGGCGGTGGCGGCCGGCGCGAGCGTCGGCACCCACCTGTTCAACGGGATGCGACCGGTGCACCACCGCGAACCCGGCCCGGTGGTGGCCCTGCTGGACGCCCCGAACGTGGTCTGCGAGCTGGTCGCCGACGGCGTGCACCTGCACGACGGCATGCTCACCTTCGCGTCCTCGGTCGCCGGCCCGGAACGCTCCGCGCTGGTCACCGACGCGATGGCCGCCGCCGGGATGCCCGACGGCGAGTACGAGCTGGGTGGCCAGGCGGTCACCGTGGCCGACGGGGTGGCCCGGCTGTCCCGCGACGGCGCGATCGCCGGCAGCACGCTCACCATGGACGCCGCGCTGCGGCACGCCCTGGCGGCGGGCATCCCGATGGCCGACGCGGCCCGGATGGTGGCCACCACCCCGGCAAGGGCGATCGGCCTCGGCGACCGGCTGGGCGCCCTCCAGGTCGGGCTCCGCGCCGACCTGGTGGTGCTCGACGACGACCTGAACGTGGTCCGGGTGATGCGCGGCGGCGCCTGGCAGGACTGATGCGCGGCGGCGCGGCGGCGCCGCTTCCCAGCGGCGCATGGGCCAGCCGCTTCCCAGCGGCGCATGGGCCAGCCGCTGCGCCGAAAGTGCCAAAGCCGAGCCGTCGCCCTTGCTCCCGCGCGGCTGGCGCTGAGCTGCGACGCCCTTTGGAGCTGATTCACCAACGACATCAGCCTGGCTGGCCGCCCGCGGTTGGCGGCTGAATCGTTTGTGACATCAGCTCCAAAGGGCCCACGGGAGGTGTGCCCCGGCCGCCCCCGCGGACGCCGTGGTTCAGGCCGGCAACCGCCCAGGGAATGCTCGCGGTGCGGCGCCGCGGGCCGAGACTCGGACCGCGGACGGGTCAGCCGGCGGTCGGGACCTCGACGCCGAGCACGGCCTGCTCGTCGGGGCGGTGCACCAGCACGTCCGACAGGAACGACTGCACGGCCGGGGCCATCCCGACGTCCCGGCCGGCCCGCTCGGAGAGCAGCCACTTGTGCTCGATGATCTGCGCGAACAGCTCCTGCGGCTCCAGCTTGCGGCGCAGGTGCGCGGGGACCGCCCGGACCACCGGCTCGAAGACCTCGGTCAGCCAACGGTGGGCGGCCTGCTGCTCGTCGGTCAGGTAGCTCTCCGCCCGGTACGCGTCCAGGTCGTTGAGCAGCCGGCGGGCCTGGTTCTCCTCGGCGTCCAGACCGGTGAGCCGGAGCAGCCGGCGGGTGTGGTAGCCGGCGTCGACCACCTTCGGCCGGATCAGGTAGCGGCCGTCGTCGATGGTGGACATGGCCACCTCGGCCACGTCGAAGCCCAGCTCGTTGAGGCGCCGGATCCGCCCCTCGATGTCGTGCCGGGCGTCCCGCTCGACCTGCTGCTCGTAGGTGATCTCGTGCCAGAGCCGCTCGTAGCGCTGCACGACCTCCTCGCAGACCACCTCGGGGTCGATCGACTCGTGCAGCAGCCCGGCGGCCTGCAGGTCCAGCGCCTCGCCGAAGATGTTGACCCGGGCGATCTCCAGGTCCTCGCCGCGCTGGCCGTTGGAGAGCGAGTGGTGCAGCGCCCCGGTCTCGGCATCCACCAGGTACGCGGCGAACGCGCCCGCGTCCCGCCGGAACAACGTGTTGGACAGCGAGCAGTCGCCCCAGAAGAAGCCGGTCAGGTGCATCCGGACCAGCAGCGCGGCCAGCGCGTCGAGCAGCCGGCCCATCGTCTCCGGCCGGAGGGTGTGCGAGAAGAGCGCCCGGTAGGGCAGCGAGAACTGCAGGTGCCGGGTGATCAGCACGGGGTCGAGCGGCTCGCCATCGTCGCGCTGCCGGTCGGCGACGATCGCCACCGCCTCGACCGACGGGAAGTCGATCCGCTCCAGCGCGCGGAGCAGGTCGTACTCGCGCTCGGCCACCCGCTCGCCGGTTTCCTTCACCGCGTAGACGTAGCCGCCGAGCCGGACGAAACGGACGACGTGCCGCGAGATGCCCTGCGGCAGCGCGACCAGGTGCTGGGCAGGCCACTCCTCCAGCGGGGTCGACCAGGGAAGGTCGAGCAGCGCCGGGTCGACGAGGGCCGAGGTGATCCGCACGGGGACAAGTCTGACGCCTCGCCCCGCCCGAGCGCTCCCCCACGTGGCTCGGCACACAGCCACCGCCGGCCCGCGCGGACCGGCCAGGGCACCGGGCCGGGCCGGACGGGCCGGCCCGCGCGCCCGGCCGGTAGCGTGGTCGCGTGCGGGAGACCACGACGGTACGGCGGACGGTGCGGCTGCGACCGGTCCGCCCGGCCGGCTGGTGGTTCGACGCCGCGCTGCTGGTCGCGCTCGTCGGGCTGACCGTGGCGCTCGCCACCGACCGGCTCTTCGGAATCGACCGGGCGGTCGCCGACTGGTCGGCCGCGCACCGGCCGGCGGTCGCGCACTGGACCGCGGTGGTGCTCAACTACCTCGGTCAGGGCACGCCGTTGACGCTGATCGCGCTGGGGCTCGGGGTGCTGCTGGCGGTCCGGCTCAGATCGGTGCGGCCGGTGCTGCCGCCGGTGCTCGCGTTCGTGTTCACCTACCTGACCATCGGCCCGCTCAAGGTGTGGACGGCCCGACCGGCGCCGAGCGCCAGCGTCAAGGAACCGTTCCTGCCGCCGGAGCGGACGCTGCCGCTCTTCCAGGACGACCTGCCGGTCCGGTTCGCCCAGTCGTATCCGTCCGGGCACGTCGCCAACGCCATCGTCTGGTACGGCGTGATCGCCCTGCTGCTCGCCCCGCTGCTGCGCGGCTACGGGCGTGCCATGCCGCCCCGGCTGGTCACCGTGATCCGGGTGGTGCCGCCGCTGGTCGTGCTCTGCACCACCACGTACCTGGGTTGGCACTGGCTGACCGACTCGGTGGCCGGGCTGCTGCTGGGCCTGCTGCTGGACCGGCTGCTGCACCGGGTGCCCTGGGACGACCTGCCGTTGCCCGGCGCGCTGCGCGCCTGGGACCGTCCGTTCACCTCCGTCACCTAACCTGCCCGACGTGAACCAACTGGCACGCCGGCTGGGCGTACCCGACGCGGTGGTGATCGGGCTGGGCTCGATGCTCGGCGCGGGCGTCTTCGTGGTCTTCGCACCCGCCGCGGCCGCCGCCGGCGGGGCCGGGCTGCTGGCGGCGCTGGCGCTGGCCGGCTTCATCGCGTTCTGCAACGCGACCAGTTCGGCCCGGCTGGCCGCCCGCTACCCCGAGTCCGGCGGCACCTACGTCTACGGGCGGGAGCGGCTCGGCCCGTTCGCCGGCTTCCTCGCCGGCTGGGGGTTCGTGGTCGGCAAGACGGCGAGCTGCGCGGCGATGGCGCTGACCATCGGGGCGTATCTCTGGCCGGGGCAGGCCCGGCCGGTGGCGGTCGCGGCGGTGCTGGCGGTGACCGCTGTCAACCTGCGCGGCATCGGCAAGACCGCGACCGCGACGAAGGTCCTGGTCGGGCTGGTGCTGGCGGTGCTGGCCCTGGTCGCGGTCACCGGCGTGCCCGACGTCTCGGCGGACCGGCTCGGCGCGGCCGGCGGCTCGGCCGGGGGCGTGCTCACCGCCGCCGGTCTGCTCTTCTTCGCCTTCGCCGGGTACGCCCGGATCGCCACCCTCGGCGAGGAGGTCCGCGAACCGGAGCGGACCATCCCCCGGGCCGTGCCGCTCGCCCTCGGCCTGGTGCTGGCGATCTACCTGGTGCTGGCCGTGGTCGCGGTCGGCGTGCTCGGCGCCGACCGGCTGGCCGCCTCCGCCGCGCCGCTGGCCGACGTGGTGACCGCCGCCGGGCTGCCCGGCCTGGCCTGGGTGGTCCGGGCCGGGGCGACGGTCGCGGTGACCGGCGTGCTGCTCTCCCTGCTCGCCGGGGTGGGCCGTACCGCGCTGGCGATGGCCCGCCGCCACGACCTGCCCGGCGCGCTGGCCACCGTGCACCCGGTACGCCAGGTGCCGCACCGCGCCGAGCTGGCGGTGGCCGCGGTGGTGATCCTGGTCGTCGCGCTCGGCGACGTACGCGACGCGATCGGCTTCTCCAGCTGCACCGTGCTCGTCTACTACGCGATCACCAACGCCGCCGCGCTGACCCTGGGCCGCGACCCGGCCCGCAGGCTGCCGGTCCAGGTGCTGGCGGCGCTGGGGCTGATCGGCTGCCTGCTGCTCGCGGTCAACCTGCCGCTGTCCAGCGTGCTGGCCGGCTTCGCCGTGCTCGCCGTCGGCGCCGCCTGGTACGCCCTCCGCCCCCGCCGCTGAGCCCGACGACTCCGCGGGTTGGACGTCGGGTCGCCACTGCTCGCGGCACCGGGCTGGGTCAGGCCGGCTGGCCGGTGCCGTCCGGGTGCCGGGCCGACCCGCCGTCGTCCGGCACCGGACCGGTCGGCGGGCCACCGTTGCCGGCCGGCGGCGCCGAGACCGGCCCGGGCCGATCCGCGGGCTGCCCGGGCAGGACACCGCCACCGCTCGGTGGGACGTTCGGCGCACCGGGCGTCGGCGGGCTGGCGGCGCGGGGCAGGGCAGCCGACCGGGACGTCGGCACCGGCCGGGCCGGCGGGGCCGGGGGTGCGCACTGCCGGGTCAGCCAGTCCAGGCCGGCCCGGCGGGCCACCACGGTGAGCCGGTCGCCGGCGAAGATCACCTGGCGGGGGTCGAGGTCCCGCCAGCTCGTCCGACCACCACCGGCCGGGGTACGGGCGATCAACCGCACCTGCCCGTCCCGCGAGGCGGCGCTGAGCGGCCGGCCGTCCAACTCGGACCCGGCGGCGACCGGCACCTCGGCCACCGGCAGAGCGTGCCGGCCGACCGGGATGGTGACGATCACCGCGCGTTCGGTCAGCGCGCCGGTGAACGCCGGGGCGGCCAGGTAGGAGACCGAGCGGGAGACGCCGATGCCGAACGCCTCCTCCACCCGCTCGGCGAAGTCGCCGTCGAAGAGCCGCAGCACCACCCGCAGATCCTCGCGGACGTCCCGGGCGGCGAGCGCCGCCTCCAGGTTGGCCACGTCGTCGGTGGAGACCACCACCAGCGCCTGGCAGTCGCGGATCGCCGCGGCCTCCAGCGTCTCCGGCAGCGCGGCGTCGCCGACGATCAGCGGCACCTCGAGCTGCCGGGCCAGGGTGGCCCCGCGCGGCTCCGGGTTCTTGTCGATCGCCACCACCTCGACGTCGTACTCGCGCAGCTGCGCCATCACCCGGGTGCCCACGTTGCCGAGGCCGACCACCACCACGTGCTCGGAGTGCTCGCTCTGCAACCGGCCGGTGTGCAGGGCCAGCCGGGCGTTGACGATCCCGTCCACCACCACGGCCGTGATCAGCGGGATCAACGCCAGGCCGGCGAGGTTCAGCACCACCTGCATGACCTGGGCGTCCGGCGGCTTGGTGGTGTCCGGGTCGGCGCCGCTGAGCGTGGTGACCAGGGTGAGGTAGATCGCCTCCAACTGCGACACGTCCTCGGCCCGGGAGATCAACGCGCCGAGCACCGCGATCAACCCGAGCACCAGCATCACCGCGATACCGATCTTGCGGGTGGCGAAGCCGCGGATCGCGCGGACGGTGACCGCTACCGGCCGCCGCCGGCGGCGGGCCCGGACCAGCCGCCGGGCGGCCACCTCGGTGCCGGGCGGCTGCCCGGTGGCCTCGGCGAGCACCAGGTCGGCGGTGGTCTGGTCGGCGGGGAGCAGCCGGACCCGCTGTGGATCGCTCAGGTCGGCCAGCCCGCAGACCACGTCCTGCTCGCGTACGTCGGCGCGGCGGGCCACCCGCAGCGTGCGGTCGCGGTGCTGGAAGTGGGTGGGGTCGACCTCGCCGAGCGCCGCGGCGACGAACGCCGGGGCGGCCATCTCGGCGTCGGAGAGCACCTCGACCCGGGCCTTGAGCAGGGTACGGACCCCGTCGGCCAGGGTGTTGTTGAACATCCGCAGCACCTGGCGGACCTCGTCGTCGACCGCCTGGGCGCAGAGTGCCGCGTGCAGGTTGCCGACGTCGTCCTGGTGCAGCAGGGCCAGCCCGCTCGCCCCGGCCAGGCCGGCGGCCTGGAACGTCGGCACGTCGAGCCGGTCGGAGCGGACCACCCGCACCCCGCGCAGGCCGGCCACGTCGGGCCCGTCCACCCGGTAGCGCTCCGGCACCACCACGGTGACCCGGGCGCCACCGGCCGGCAGTTCCGTCTCCAGCAACGCCTTGGCGACGTAGTAGGCCAGTGCGTCCCGCCCGCAGATCACGTAGTGCGGTCGGGCATCACCGGTGGACCGGAGCCGCCAGTTCCACTCGACCGCCCGTCGCGCCCGATCCCGCCACGGCTCCCCCATGCCCGAATCGTAGTCAGCACCACCACACTGGGCGACCCCGTCCGGTTCGTACCGGCCAGGCATGCCGGTCCGGCCGGCGGGTAGAGCAGGCGGCATGCAGACGTTCCTCCCGTACCCGGACTTCCTGGCGAGCGCCCGCACGCTGGACCAGAAACGGCTGGGCAAGCAGCGGGTGGAGACGATCCAGGTGCTGCGCGGGCTGACCTGGCCGACGTACGGCTGGCGCAACCATCCCGCGGTGAAGATGTGGGCCGGGTACGAGGAGGCGCTGACCCGGTACGGGCTGGACATGTGCGCGGTCTGGTCCGAGCCGGGGCGGGCGGACACCTGCGCCGCCACCATGACCCGCGACCTCGCCGCCGCCTGCGGCATCGAGACGGTCCGGGCCCAGCCGGAGTTGGCCGCCGCCGGCGAGCTGCCGCCCTGGCTGGGTCGGGAGGACCTGCACCTGAGCCACCGCTCGTCGCTGGTCCGCAAGGATCCGGAGCACTACCGGCCGATCTTCGGCGACGTCCCGCCCGACCTGGAGTACGTCTGGCCGGCGTCGGACCGTCAGCGGCGCTGTCTGCTGCCGACCGAGCGCTGACCGGGCAGACTGGACACACCCACCGGCCGGGAGGTGTCCGTGTCGTTGTCGCAGTTGCTCGGCCGGTTCGTCGGCGTACGCCAGCACGTGGTGGACCCGGGCGGCGGTGGCGCCCCCCGCGTGCCGCAACCGGTGGACACCGTGGTGGTGGGCGGCGGCATCGCCGGCATGTCGGCGGCCGTGGTGCTCGCCGAGCGCGGCGTCACGGTGACCGTGCTGGAGGCGGCGCCGAACCTCGGCGGACGGCTCGGGGCCTGGCCGGAGGCGCTCGCCGACGGCGTCCAGCGGGTGGAGCACGGTTTCCACGCGTTCTTCCGGCAGTACTACAACTGGCGGGCCATCCTGCGCCGGGTCGATCCCGGTCTGAGCCTGCTCAAGCCGATCCCGGGCTATCCGATCCTGAGCCGGCGGTGGCCGACCGAGGAGTTCGGCGACCTGCCGCCCGCGCCGCCGCTGAACCTGCTG
Organism: Micromonospora echinaurantiaca; assembly: GCF_900090235.1. NCBI lineage: Bacteria > Bacillati > Actinomycetota > Actinomycetes > Micromonosporales > Micromonosporaceae > Micromonospora > Micromonospora echinaurantiaca. Next base: position 5,886,510 of record NZ_LT607750.1, read on the forward strand.
GCGCTGCTGCTGCGCAGCCCCAGCGTGCGCCTGGCCGACCTGCGCGGGATGGACCGGGACGCGGCGCTGCCGCTGCTCAGCTACGACCGGGCGGGCACCTACGCCGAGCTGGACACCACCACCGCCGACGACCTGCTCACCTCGCTGCGGCTGCCGGACCGGGCCCGGGCCATGCTCTTCGAGGTCTTCTCGCACTCGTTCTTCAACCACGAGGCGGAGATGTCCGCCGCCGAACTGGTCGCCCAGTTCCACTTCTACCTGCTCGGCAACCCGGAAGGGCTGGCCTTCGACTGCCCCGACGAGGACTACGCCACGGCGATCTGGGACCCGCTGACCCGGCACGTCGAGCGGCACGGCGGGCGGGTACGCACCGGCGTGGCGGCCACCGCGCTGCACCGGGAGGCCGACGGCTGGCGGGTGTCCACCGGCGATGGAGCGTCCTACCGCGCCGGGCACGTGGTGCTCGCGGTCGACCCGCCGGCGCTCGCCGCGCTGGTGGCGGCCTCCCCCGACCTGGCCCGGGTCGCGCCGGAACTGGTGGCCCGGATGCCCGGTTACGGCCGGCCCGGTCCGCCGTACGCGGTGGCCCGCTACTGGTGCGACGGGGACGTCGACGCCGGTCGGGCGGTGTTCAGCGGGGTGTCCCGGCAGCCCACGCTGGACTCGGTGACCCTCTACCACCGGCTGGAGAACGAGTCCCGGCGCTGGGCCGCGCGCACCGGCGGCTCGGTGCTGGAACTGCACGCGTACGCCTGCGAGCCGGACGTGCCGGCGGAGGTGCTGGCCGAGCGGATGCGCGGCGAACTGGCCGAGCTCTGGCCGGAGGCGGCCCGGTTGCGGGTCCGTGAGCTGCGGGCCCGGGTGGAGGCCCGGGCGCCGGCGTTCACCCCGGGCAGCAACGCCGGCCGGCCCGGCGTGCGCACCGACGCGGCCGGGCTCTACCTGGCCGGGGACGGGATCGCCACGGACTTCCCCAGCGCGCTGATGGAACGCGCCGCCGCGACCGGCATCGTCGCCGCGAACCACATCCTGCGGGCGGCGGGCGGCGCGGCCGAGCCGGTGTACTCGGTCCGCCCGCGCGGCCTGCTGGCCAGGCGCCGCTAGATCGAAATGCGTTGCCGCCCGCCACCGGGCGCGCCTACCGTGATCCGCGCAAGGTCAACCACCGCCACGGGAGCCCGTCATGTCGATGTCGCACGTCACGCGCGTGCGGTCGGTGCTGCCCGGCGGCGGTTGCCGAGCCGAAGACCACCGGGGCGGCCGGCCCGACTGACGCGTGCCCGACGTCGAGCCGCCCGTTCCGCAGCAACCGGACCGGGCGGCTCTGTCGTCGTCCGGGCCAGATGTCCGTCACCGTCTCGGAGGGAGATCCCGGTGGACGCCGTCCTCGTCATCAACGCCGACCTCGGCCCGCTGCACCGGGTCACCGTCCAGCACGCGATCCGGATGCTCTGCCGCCGGGTCGCCGAGATCCACGAGGCCGAGCCGGACCGGGTGATCGGGGTCTTCCCGGTTCCCCGGGTGGTGCGGCTGGTCCGGTACGTGGTGACCCGCTGGCGGTTCAGCGCCGGGCCGGCCTGGTCCCGCGCCGGGGTGTTACGCCGGGACGGCCGGTGCTGCGCGTACTGCGGCGGGCCGGCGAGCACCATCGACCACATCCTGCCCCGCTCCCGCGGCGGCCGGAACACCTGGAAGAACACCACCGCCGCCTGCTACCCGTGCAACCAGCGCAAGGGCGACCGGACGCCGGCCGAGGCGGGCATGCCGCTGCGGCGGGAGCCCGTGACGCCGAGCTGGGCGGCACTGGCCGTCCGCTGAGGGACCGGCCGGCGGGAACGGGGGGCCACGTCGGGAACGCCCCGGCGTGGCGCCCGCCGGCCCCGCCTCAGCGGCAGCGGCGCGCCCGCGGTCAGTGCCCGGGCCGTCGCCGATCGGGGGCGACGGCCGGCATGGCCGCCTCGCGGGCCCGCTCCTTCACCCGGGGCACCGGCCGGCCGTTGGCACAGCGAACAGTCACCACGCTCCGGTTCTCGGCGGAGACGAACTCGACCCGGATCTCCCGCGCCGGCCCCGGCTCGTACGCCTCGACCTGGTAGCCGGCGGCCGCCGTCACGCTGACCACCTCGATCATCTGACGGTCACAGGCGACCCTGACCACTCCGCCGCGCGCCGACACCGGCACCCCGGGTCTCCCGGTCGGCGACGGTCGGTCGGTGGTCGGGGCCGGCCGGCTCCGGGTCGGGGCGGGCGGGGCCGGCACGGCGGTGGTTGCCGGGGCGGAGGTCGCCCGGCCGGTCGGCGGCCTCGGCTCGGCTTCCTCCGGGGCGTCGGCGGTGACCGGCAACCCGACGGCGGCCGTACCGCTGGTGGTCGCGCCGCTCTGCGGTTGGCCGTCCGGTGCCGGCCGCACGGACGGGTCGCCGAGGGTGCCCGCGAGACCCACCGCGGCCACCACCGCGGTGCCCACGGCCAGTACGAGCCGCCCGCCGAGCCGGGTGGCCCGCCGACCGGGCTGACCGGTGCCCGCGGCGGGGGCACCCGGCGGGCGCAGCGTGGGCCGGTCCGCCCCGGACCGCTCCGGTGCCGGCTGGTCGGCAGCGACCGGGTCCGGCTCGGCCATCCGGACCACCGCCGCGGCGAGCACCCGGGCCACCTCGGCGGCCGGCGGCCGGTCCAGCGGGTCCTTGGCCACGCACCGCCGGTACAGCCGGTCCACCTCGGCCGGCACCCCGGCCACCGCCGGCAGCGGGCCCGGCTCGGCGTACGCGTGCGCGCGCAGCGTCCCGGTGTGGGTCGCCATCTGCCAGGGCAGCCGGCCGACGAGCACCCGGTGCAGGAGCAGCCCGAGCGCGTAGACGTCGGAGGCCGGCAGCACCTCGCCGGCGTCGAGCCGCTCCGGGGCGAGGTAGGCCGGGGTGCCGAGCAGCCGGCCCTCGAAGTCGATCTCCGGCGCGCCGGCGACCGCCGCGATGCCGAAGTCGAGCACCTTCGCCCCGGTCGGGGTGAGCATCACGTTGCCCGGCTTGACGTCCCGGTGCACCAGGCCGAGGGCGTGCGCGGCCGCGAGGGCGGCCGCCACCTCGGCGCAGACCCGTAGGGCGGCCCGGGGCGGCAGCGGCCCGTCGGCGAGCCGCTGTTCGAGCGTACGGCCGGTGAGCAGCTCCATGACCACGAACGGGACCTGCTCGCCCGCCAGCGACGACTCGCCGTAGTCGTAGACGTTGGTGACGTTCGGGTGGGACATCCGGGCCGCCGCCTTCGCCTCCGCCCGGATCCGCCGTCTGGCGACCGCGTCGGAGCCGACCAGCACCTTGACCGCCACGTCGCGCTCCAGCACCTCGTCGTGCGCCCGGTGGACCACGGACATGCCGCCCTCGCCGAGACGCTCACCGAGCCGGTAACGCCCGGCGAGCAACTGATCACGCTGCACGACGGACAGCCTGCCGTACCCGGCCGCCGGACACCAGCGGCCCACGAAACGTGTCCGATCGGCAGTGGCCACAAGGGGATTGGCCGTCCTCTGTGGACCGGCGCGGCCGGCCGGAGCGGCCGAGGGGGTCAGGTCCGGCCCGGTGGCGTCCAGCCGAAGCGCGGCGGGCGGCGCTCGACGAAGGCCGCCACGCCCTCGCGGGCCTCGCCGCTGTCCAGCACCTGCCGGTGCCACCAGGCGATCCGGTCCGCGTCCGCCCGGCCGTCGACGATCTCCTTGGCGGCGGTGACGGTGAGCCGCGAGCGGTCGGCGATCGCCGCGGTGAGCTCGTCCACCCGGCCGGTCAGCCGGTCGACCGGCAGCACCTCGTCGACCAGGCCGATCCGCAGCGCCCGTTCGGCGTCCACCAGCTCGGCGGTGAAGAGCAGGTGCTTGGCGGCGGACGGGCCGACCAGCCCGGCCAGCCGGCGGGTGGTCGGAGTCGGGTAGACCAGGCCGAGCCGGGCGGGCGGCACGCCGAACCGGGCGTCGGCGGCGGCGATCCGCAGGTCGCAGGCGACGGCGAGCTGGCAGCCGCCGCCCACACAGGCGCCCCGCACCGCCGCCACGGTCGGCTTGGCGAACGCCGCCAGCCGCTCCTCGGCGCGCACCGCGATGCTGGCGTCCCCGGCGGCCAGCAGCTCGTCCAGGTCGCCCAGGTCGGCACCGGCGCAGAAGGTGCCGTCGGCCCCGGTGAGCACCAGCGCCCGGACCGCCGGGTCGGCCTCCAGGTCGTCGAGGAGCACCGGCAGCTGCCGCCACATCGCCGGGGTCATCGCGTTGCGCCGCCCCGGGTTGTGGATCACCACGGTCGCCACCGGCCCGGTCACCTGGACCACGAGTTCCGCGTCCGCCACGTCCTGCCTCCCTCGTCCCGGTCCGGCTGACCATAACGGCGCGGGCCCGGCCGCCACCCGCGTGGGGTGGCCGCCGGGCCCGCCGTGGTCAGCCGGGCTGGCGTCGTCGCCGGGTCAGCTGACGTCGACCGCGGTGTCGTCGAGCACGAAGGAGGTCTGCAGCGACGCGTCCTCGGTGCCGGTGAACTTCAGGGTGACCGTCTGGCCGGCGTACGGGGCCAGTGAGAAGCTCTTCCGGTCGTACCCGGTGGCCCGGTCCAGGTTCGAGTACGTGGCCAGCGTCGCCAGCACCGTCCCGGTGGAGCCGATCACCTGCACCCGCAGCGTGTCGTACGCGGTGCCGATGTTGGTCTCCGCCGAGTCGATGTGCAGCCAGAAGCTGAAGTTGTACGACGTGCAGCCCGCCGGCAGGCTCACCGTCTGGGTGAGCGTGTCGGCGTGCGTGCTGCCGTAGCCACCCAGCCAGGCGCTCCAGCTGCCGCTGTGCGCGGGCTGCCGGGTGCCGTGCTGGCCGATCACGCCGGTGGTCTGGGCCCAGCCGGTGACGCCGGACTCGAAGCCCGGGTTGCCGAGCTGCTGCCCGGGGCTGGTGCAGCTGCCACCGGAACCGCGCACGGTCAGCGTGTAGCTGGTGCTCCGGGTGACCGAGCCGGCCCCGTTCACCCGCACGGTGTAGACGCCGGGCGGGGTCGCGGCCGTGGTGGTGATGGTGAGGGTGGACGAGCCGCCGGAGGTCACCGTGGCCGGGCTGAACGAGGCGGTCGCCCCGCTCGGCAGGCCGGTCGCCGACAGCGTCACGGGCTGCGCCGAGCCGCTGGTGGTCGTGGTGGCGACGGTGGTGGCGACGGAGCCGCCCGGGTCGACCGCGCCGGCGGTCGGCGACAGCGTGACGCCGAAGTCGCTGCCGGTGGAGCAGGTCGCGTCGTTGCCGGCCACGTTCACCGCGGTCCAGGCCGCCTGGACGGCCCGGTACTCGGTGGAGCAGCTGCCGTACAGGTCGGTCGCCGCCCGCAGGGTGTACGCCCGCGCGGTGTTCGCCGGGTTGGTGGGGTTGACGTACGACGTGTTGGAGGTGAAGTACACGTCCAGCGCCCGGAACCAGATCTTCGCCGCCTTGTCCCGGCCGATGCCGACCATCCCGGGCGCGCTGCCGCAGATCGGCGAGAAGCCGTACGCGGTGCTGCCGGTGCGCTCGGCCAGGTTGAAGAAGAAGTGGTTGGCCACCCCGGACGAGAAGTGCACGTCCTTGTTCTTGGTGGCGGTGGACCAGCAGCGGTCGGACCAGCCGTCCTGCGCCGGGTCGTACATGTACCGCAGCGGGGTGCCGTCGAGGTTGATGTTGATCTTCTCGCCGATCAGGTAGTCACCCGGGTCGGCCGTGGTGTTGGCGTAGAACTCCACCATGGTGCCGAAGATGTCGCTGCTGGCCTCGTTGAGGCCGCCGGACTCGCCGGCGTAGGTCAGGCCGCCGGGCACCACGTTGTCGGTCACACCGTGGGTCATCTCGTGCGCGGCCACGTCCAGTGAGACCAGCGGCGAGACGTTGGCGTAGCCGTCGCCGTACGTCATCCGGGCGCCGTCCCAGAAGGCGTTGTCGTAGTTCTGGCCGTAGTGCACCCGGCTGGGCACGCCGCGCCCGTCACCGAAGATGCCGTTGCGGCCGTGCACGTTCTTGAAGTAGTCGAACGTCTTCGCGGCGCCGAAGTGGGCGTCGATCGCGGCCGACTGCCGGTTGGCGTTGGCGCCGCTGCCCCAGGTGTTGTCCGCGTCGACGAACGCGGTGCACGTCGACGTGCCGTTGTTCATGTCGCACGTGGAGCCGTTGCCGTGCGCCGGGTCGATGAGCTGGTACACGCTGCCGGTCTGGGTGGTCTCAACGCTCACCGAGCCGGCGTAGAGGCTGTGGCCGGTGCCGGAGACCGACTCGATCTCGTCGTACGTGCCGATCAGCTTGCCGGTGGTGGCGTCGGTGACGACGTGCAGCCGGGACGGGGTCTGCCCGTCCGCGGCCCAGCCGCTGACCACGGTCTCCCAGGCCAGCCGGCCGGTACCGGAGCTGGCATCCACGAAGAGTTCCGGGGCGCCGACCGTGGTGACCTTCCCGGTGAACTGGGCACGGGCGGCCTTCTTCGCGGTCGCCGCGGAGACCTTGGCGGTGGTGCCGAGGGTCAGCGGGGCGGTCAGGCCGACCGAGGAGCCGGCGTAGCCGCCACCCGGGGCGGTGTGGATGACGAAGTCACCGCCGTGCACCCGCAGCCCCCGGTAGGTCCGGGTGTAGCGGACGTGCGCGCTGCCGTCGGCGTCCACCTTGGTGCGGTACACCTGGTAGGACTCGGCGCTGCCGCCCTGGACGGCACCCGGGTTCGCGCGCAGCGCGGCCGCCGCGCGAGCGGCCGGGTTCGGCACGGGCACGGGCGCGGGGGTGGGTGCCGCCGTCGCCGGGGTGGCGACGGTCAGCAGACCGCCGGCGAGCAGAGCCGCGCCGATGGCGGCAAGGGGTCTTCTCACGTGCCCTCCTGGGCGGGGGTGGTGTGACGTGCGTGGTCGCGGATGTGGACGCGGCGACGAGTAGATCAGAAAAGGGGCAGGCCGCGCCGCCCCGGACTCCGGCCGTGCCCGGGGAAACCCGGGTGATGGGAACCGCGCCGCGCCGCCACCCGTCCGACTGGCATGAGATCAGCCCCGTTGACCGGTGTCAAGATCGCGTTGGTCACCGTGCTGCTCACCGGCTGCTCGGCCGCCGAGCCCTCCCGCACCGACCAGACCCGCACCGGTGCCGCCACCCCGTCGGCCGTACCCACCACACCGGTCGCCCCGACCGGGACGGTCGCGCCGGCTCCGAGCGGGACGGTCGCGCCGGCTCCGACCGGGACGGTCGCCGCACCGACCGCCGGCCGGATCGTGCTCACCCGCAGCGGCGGCTTCGCGGGCCGGGGCGACACCGTCACGGTCGAGCCCGACGGCCGGTGGACGGCCGTCGACCGGGCCGGATCGCGGCGTACCGGGCGGCTGGACCAGGCCGACCTCGACCGGCTGCGCCGGCTGGTCGCCGACCCGCGGCTGCCCGCCGAAGCTGGCCGGGCCAACGTCGACACGGCGTGCCAGGACGCGTTCAGCTACCGGCTGACCGTCGACACCGTCGAGACCGGATACGTCGACTGCCCCGCCGACGGCGCCCTCCCCGAGGTCACCAGCGCCGTGGTGGCGTTGCTGACGCGGGCCACCGGCTGACCGGTGGTGGCATTGCTGACGCGGGCTACCGGCTGACCGGTGGTGGCATTGCTGACGCGGGCTACCGGCTGACCCGGCGGACCGCCACCGGCCTCGGCGGCGGTCGCCGCCCGGCGTGCGGGCCGGGTCCGCCGGTCGGTGTGCCTGGCCGGCGCCCTGTCGGCGCCGGCCAAGGCTCAGAACACGTAGTCGGCGGGCAGGCCGGTGGCGCGCAGGTCCGGCGGCAGGTGGGCGACGTCGTTGACCGCGATCAGGGTCGGCGGCACGCCGTCCCGGTAGCGGATCACCGTCAACCCGCAGTTGTGCGCGTTGAAGCCCAGCCAGCGCCGCTCCGGCGCGTCCAGTGCGTGCCGGACGAACCAGGCGATCAGGAACGTGTGGGTGACGATCAGGTCGCGTCGGTCGCCGTCGGCCGGCGCGGTGGCGAACCGGCGGAGGGCCGCCGCGGTCAGTCGCGGCCCGTCGGCCCGCTCGGCCGCGCTGAAGCCGGCCAGGAACCGGGCGTACGCCTCGGGCAGCCCGGCCGGGTCGGTGTCGTCCGGCAGGTGGTCGCCGACCTCGTCCGACGCGTGCACCCGGATCCCGGGCAGGGCGGCGGCGATCAGTTCGGCCGTCTGCGCGGCCCGGGGCAGCGGGCCGTGGTGCACGGCGTCGAACGGTACGCCGCGCAGCCGCTCGCCGAGCAGCGTCGCCTGCCGGCGGCCGCGGGCGGAGAGCCCGGTCTCCGGCGGGTCGACGCCCGGTGGGGTCTGCGGAGGGCGATCCTGCTCGCCGTGCCGGGCCAGGTAGAGCAGGCGGGTCGCCATCGCGGTCACCTCACACGGGTCGGGAGGCGCGACGGGCGCCGCGCCTCCCGATCATGACTGACACGGTCAGCCCGTCCGCAGGGCGCGTACCAGGGTCGCCGACATCCAGGCCCAGCCAACCACCGCGGCCGCCCCGAACCCGAGCATCGCCACCGGGTTGCCGGCGGAGACCATCAACGCCACCCAGGCCACCGCGAAGTACCCCCCGCTGGCGACGCTGTACGCCGCCCAGCCCCGCTCGCCCCGGCGGGCGAACCGGCGCCCGGCGACCAGGCAGGCCCCGATCAGCGCGGTGAAGGCCAGCACACCGGCGCCGAGGTGTGCCAGGCCGTGCCAACTCACCTCGCCCGGGCCGGCCGGCGTACCGGTCGGGAAGCCGTCCAGCGGGTCCGCCACGAAGACACCGGCGAGCACCATGCCCAGGCCGTACTGACCGACGAGCCAGGGCGCGGTACGCGGCCCGAGGCCGGGATGCGGCACCCGGCGCAGCGCGGCCGCCGCGCCCAGGCAGAGCAGGCCGGCGAGGACGAAGCTGCCGATCTGGATCCAGCCCAGGTCGCCGGTGCTCAGCACGCTCACCGGGTGCCGCCGGAAGTCGAAGCCGTCCCGGGTCAGGCCCTGCGCCAGGGCGGCGACCACCCAGAGCGGCCCGGCCAGCGCGCCGCCGGCCAGCAGCGCCCGGTCCCAGGTTGCCCGGTCCACCGGCCGGGCGCCGACGGTCAGCTCGCTCATCGGTCAGCCCTGCTCGTGCATCTGGCCGATGCGGATGTGGTTGCCGAACGGGTCACGGATGCCGAAGTCGATCCCGTACGGGCGGTCGGTCGGCTCGTCGGTGATGTCCACGCCCTTGGCGACCAGGTCCGCGTACGTCTTGTGGGCGTCGTCGGTGGTGAGGAAGAGGGAGCCGCCCATCGCGCCCTTGGTGAGCAGTTCCCGGACCTGCTCGGCGGTCTTCGGGTCCAGCCGCGGCGGGCCGGGGGTCTCCAGCAGGATCTCCCGCTGCCGGTCACCGGGGACGTTGACCGTCAGCCAGCGCATGAAGCCGAGGTCCGCGTCGGTGTGCACCTCCATGCCGAGCTTGCCGACGTAGAAGTCGAGGGCCTCGTTCTGGTCGAGGACGTAGATCTGGGAGCGGGTCAGTGCGTTCATCGTCATGCCAACGACCCTAGAAGACCGTCCTGACCTGCCGCTTATCCAAAACTGCTGGGTCTGGTCCAGGCCTTGGTGAAGCAGGTCGGCACCGCCGCCGCGGGCGCCACCCGCTTGCGGTACTCGGTGGGCGACTCGCCGACGATCTGTCGGAACGTCCGGCTGAACGTGCCCAGGCTGCCGAAGCCCACCGCGTAGCAGATGTCGGTGACGTCCCGGTCGGTCTGCAGCAGCAGGTACATCGCCCGCTCGACCCGCCGGCGCTGGAGGTAGCGGTGCGGGGTCTCGCCGAAGGTGGCCCGGAAGGTCCGGATGAAGTGCGCCTCCGACACGTGCGCGATCCGGGCCAGCGCGGGGATGTCCAGCGGCTTGTCGTACGACCGGTCCATGGCGTCCCGGGCGCGCAGCATCGCCCGGTTCGACTCCTCGACCGCGCGACTCACCGGACTCCCCTCGACGGGAGCCAGGATATGCCGCCGCCGCGCGGGTTTCCCGAGGTCGCCGCCGCCTTTCCGGGCCCACCGGCATTCGGCGAGGCGACAGCCGCTGCCGCGCGAGAACGCGGCCACGGTAGCGGCCGGGCTGGCACGGGCCGGCGGCGCGCGCGCTCGGGGTCAGCGCGGGTCGGCCGTCACTCCGGCTGCCAGCGGAGCCACCGCTGGTCGTGCTGGAAGCCCACCCGCTGGTAGAAGGGAATGGCCCGCTCCGTCGAGTGGACCGTGACCTGCTCCAACTCCAGCTTCGCCGCCTCGGCCAGCACGGCCTCCAGCAGGATCGCGCCGACCCCGGCGTCCCGCAGCTCCGGCACCACGTACACCGACTGGACGTCGCCACTGCGCCGGTGCCGCCGCACCGGCGTCGGCACCCGGTCGGCCACCATCAGCCAGGCCATGCCGACCACCTCGTTGTCCACCTCGGCGAGGAAGGACAGGTGGCTGGAGCTGTGCTCGGCCGCCCAGGCGGCGAACATCGCCAGGAAGTCGGCGCGGTCCGTCCCGGTGTAGCCGCGTTCCTCGGTGACCCTCCGCCACCGGAGGCCGGCCAACGCCGCGGCGTCCGCCGCGGTCCCGCTACGTACCGTCACCCGCATCCGACGTCCCCCATCCACCTCGACCGGTCGGGTCGCACCGTACCCGTTCCCGATCCGCGACCGTTGCCCTGGCCCGAGCGGCGGCTCCGGGCAATGCGGGCCGGGCACCCGTCGCGAACGGGTGCCCGGCCGGCTTGCGGGTGGCCCCCGCCGGCCCCTGACCGGCGGCTCAGGCGCACCTCCGGAGACGGACCGGTTGGCGTCGGTCGCCACGGTGCGCCGGGCGGACCGGCGGCGGGCGCGGAGCCGGCCCTGACCGGCGTCAGTCGTGCGCGTGCGGGTCGAAGCCCTCGGGTGCCCGGTCCAGGAAGGCACTGACCGAGCTGATCCGGCCGTCCGGGTCGAACGCCAGCACGTCGGTGCCGGCCGCGAAGGACTCCGCGCCGACCTGGATCTCCCAGCGCAGCCGGGCGCGGTCGTGGTGGATCTGGGGCTCCTCCCGGCCGCGGAACGCCACCGTGCCCATGTGCTGGGCGAACCGGTCCCGGAAGTCGATCAGCGCCTGCCGGCCGGCGAGGACGCCGACCGGGGCGTGGTACTCGATGTCGTCGGTGAAGGTCGTCGCGGCGAGGCGCTGCTGCTCCTCCGGCGTCCCGGCGTTCCAGAACCGCAGGTAGCGCTCGACGGTCGCCTCGTGCTGCCGCGACGGTGCGGTGGTCTCGGTCATGGCTGTTCCTTTCGTCCCGGTGGGTGGCACGGCGTCGGCCACACCTGAGACCCTGCGGCCGGGGACCGGTCCGCGTCGATTACCTGCGAGATCATTGCCCCGGGTACGCCGGCAGGTCAGGCTTGCCACATGACCAACACCGAACCGGTCGGGGTGCTGGTACGGCGCTGGCGGGAGCGCCGGGGCCGCTCACAGCTCGACGTGTCGCTCTCGGCCGAGCTGTCCGCCCGGCATCTGAGCTTCATCGAGACCGGGCGCGCCAACCCGAGCCGGAGCATGATCGAGCGGCTCTGCGACGAGCTCGACGTGCCGCTGCGCGAGCGCAACGCCTTCTACCTGGCCGCCGGGTTCGCGCCCGTGCACACCGAACGCGCGCTCACCGATCTCGGCGCGGCCCGGGCGGCCATCGACGCCGTACTCGCCGGCCACGAGCCCAACCCGGCGCTCGCCGTCAACGTCCGCTGGGAGCTGCTGACCGCCAACCGGGCCATGATGGCGTTCCTGCACGGCGTCCCGGAGGAGCTGCGCACACCCCCGGTCAACGTGCTGCGCGCGACACTGCACCCGGACGGCCTGTCCCGGCAGATCCGGAACCTCGCCCAGTGGCGTATCCAGTTGCTGCGCCGGGTGCGCCGGCAGCTCGCCCGCACCGCGGCGGAGGGCCTGGCGGAGCTGCTGGCCGAGCTGGCGGCGTACCCGGTGCCGCGGGAGCCCGCCGCGAGCACCGGCACCCGCCTGGTGGACGACCTGGTGATCCCGATGCGGCTGGCCACCGAGCACGGCGAGCTGGCCCTGCTCTACACGACGACGGTGTTCGGCTCGCCGCGGGACGTGACGCTCGACGAGATCTCCATCGAGACGTTCTTCCCGGCGAACCGCCAGACGGCGGAGATCCTCCGGAGCATGTCCGCGGCCTCGGGCGGATCGATGGCGGGCAGTCGGGCCTGACGGGCAGGTGTCGCCGGCCGGCCTTCCTAATGCGGTGCGGCCCCCACCGCGCACCGACCACCAACTCATCGTTCGGCCTTCCCTGCCGCCCGGTACTGGTTGGCCAGCTCGGTAGCGAGCCCGTCGAGCCAGGGCCGAGCGTCGGACCGGTTGATGTCGAACCGATGCCGAAGACGGAACGCCGCGAGGAAGGTCTCGGCGACGAGTACGTCCGCGGCCGGCACGCCGAGGCGTCGCACCAGGTGACGATGGACGCCCCGGGCGTGCCGGTCGATGATTGTCGAGAAGATGTCGGGATCCTGCGCGGACCAGGCGATTATTTCGGCGTCCGTCAATGCTCCGCCGTCGGCATCCTTCGTTCGCCCTCGCCGAAGTCGCATGGTAGGCCCCTCACCACAGCCGGGCTGGTACGGACGTCAAGCCGTCTGGCCGACTCGGTCGACGACGGCGACGGCCAACACGGCCGAGCCTCCCGCCGGCCCGCCCACACCGAGGAAGGTGTAGGTCTCGGGGTGGAAGACGAGCACGAGTTCGCCCGAGCCGTTCGTCGAGGGCCAGGTGATGCCGATGCCCGGCCGGCCCGCGGCGTCCTTGGCGGACGGCACGGCCTGCAGGTCCGGCATCGTCGCCGCGGCCTCGTAGAGCGCGGCCAGCGTCCGGGGGCGCAGGTAGCTGTCGGTGAGGTAGTAGAGGACGTCCTTGCCGAGGGCATTGGCGTCGCCGGTTTCCCCGCTGGCATTCTTCGCCAGGAAGGCCCGCATCGCGGCGGCGTCGGTGGGCAGGTCGGCGCGGTGGGCGGGCTCCGGGGTGCACCTCTCGGTCTCGCCCGGCACCACCAGGTTGCCCTTCACCGCCACCGCCCGCCCGTTCCGGCAGCCGGGAACGACCCACTTCGTACGGCCGGCGGCAGCGGTCTCGACGATCAGACCGTCCCGCGTCCCGTCCACCGACCTCCAGCTCTCCCGCAGCTCACTCCCCTCCTGGGAGCGGATGTAGACGAACTGGTCCGGCCGGGGATCGACATCGGGCGCCCGCAGCGCGGCGGTCGCCGCGTTCCGCAGCACCTGGGGGGCGTCGGCCCGGGCGGGTGGCGTGCTGCCACCGAGCTGGTCCGGTGCGAGCACCAGTACCGAAGCGATCGCCGCAGCCAGACCTGCCGCCGCCACCCCGCCGAGCACCAGCCGCCAGGCCGGCCGTCGCGAGCGGGGCGGCGTCGCCGGCAGGGTGGACGCCGCGGGTGCCGAAGGTTCCGCAGCCGTGGCGGCCATGGCGGCCGCCAGCCGGCCGCGGGCCGGCTTCAACCGCTCGGCTGCCGGCAGCCCGGTCTCGTCGCCGAGCTGCTGGAGAAGTCGCATCTCATCCATGTCCCAGTACCTCCTCGATCGCGCTGGCGGGTGCGCCGCCCAGCCGCTCACGGAGCAGCCTGCGGGCTCGGTTGAGTCGTGACCGCACGGTGCCGACCGGAATCGACAGTGCGGCGGCGACGTCCTCGTACCTGAGTTCCTCCCAGGCGATCAGCAGCAACACGTCGCGATCTCCGTCGGAGAGTTCGGCCAACGCCTCGAGAAGGGGCCGGCGTAGTGATTGCGCCGTCACCACGGTGGCGACCCGGTTGGCGTGCGACGCCTCGCTCGTCGCGGGCACGTACGCCTGCCGCAGCCGGTACTCGCGCTCCTCATCCCGCCGGTGCTGGCCGACGATCCTGGTGGCGATCCCGTACAGCCACGGCCGCGCGTCCGGATGGGTGGTGTCGAATCGGTCCCGGCGGCGGAAGGCCGCGAGGAACGTCTCCGCGACCAGGTCGTCCGCGGCCGGCACACCGAGGCGCCGCGCCAGGTAACGGTGGATGTGGGGCGCGTGCCGGTCGAAGATCGTCGAGAACGCCTCCGGGTCCCGCACGGAGCGATCGATGATCGCGGCGTCCGTCACCGCACCGACATCGGCATCCAACATGGGTCTGAGTTCTCTCACACAAGGCCCCTCGCGGAGTAGGGAAGCGACACCTGTTATCCGCACCCCGCGGCAGGACGGTTCACGGGAGGCCGCAACGATCACCTGACCGTCCTGGTCCGGCACCCGTGAGGTCCACGCCAACCTCGACGCGAAGCGTCAGGCGTTCGGCAGGCTCGACGGGTGGTCCTCGTGCCCCCCGAAGCCGTCGGCGTACTGTCAACCGGCGGGCAGGCGGCAGCGCCGTCGGGGACGTGCCTGGTGGAATTGGAGCCCCCGGCCGGGATCGAACCGGCGACATCTCGCTTACAAGCTCTGTGCATCGCGTCCGCACACGTCCGGGAACGGCTACACACTCGGAGCTTCGTCCGCGCCAGCGCTCATCAGCCTGCCGCCGTCCGGCGTCGTTGCTGTCAGCGTTGCTGTCGACAGCTATTCGGCCGGCAACCAAGGCCGCCCCCGGCCGGGGGGAGCTGGTCCTGGTCCCGACCGTCGCGGTCGCCCTACGGCGCGGCTCCCGCCTGTGGGGGTTCAGAGCTGCGAAGATCTATGGGGGGATCTGCGTTTCGGGGTGTCGGTGGCTTAGGGAAGGATGACGACCATGATCCTTCCTTCCGCCGCGATCGACACTGGCGCGCTGCGGAAGGCTCGCGGCGCCTTCTTCACCCCGGAGCCACTGGCGAGGCACATCACGGACTGGGCAGTCCGGTCGCCAGACGATCGGGTGTTGGAACCCTCATGCGGCGAAGCGGCATTCCTGCTCGCAGCCGTCGACCGGCTCGCCGCACTGCGCGGTCCCGGCACCCTCGCGCAGGGTACTGGCAGCCTTGACGGTGTCGAACTTCACGAGGCGTCCGCGCAGGCCGCCCGAGACTTGCTTCAACAGGCGGGCGTTACGTCAACCATACTGACGGCAGACTTTTTCACCGTCACCCCGAAGCCGCACTATGACGTCGTCATCGGCAATCCCCCTTACATTCGCTACCAGGACTTTGCGGGTGAGGCACGGAGGCGGTCGCGAGAGGTGTACTTGACGGCGGAGCGGAACTTCGATCTCTACGAGGCTGCCGACGGCCAGATCCGCCGCACCAGGAGCTAACAGTAGGCGAGCTCGGCATGGTCTTTGCCTTTCGAGCACGGTCCTTTCATCCCGATGTTTTGACGGAAGCCAAGCTCCGCCGACTGCCTCACTGGCGGAGCTTGACCCGTTCGTCCCGAAGGAATTACCGGCCGTCGATGAGCTGCGCCAACAGCACCGTGAGCTGTCTGCACGGTCCATCGGATTCTGTGGGCGTCCGGCGCTATCCGCACCCGTCGTCACCCAATTGGTCACCCAGGGCCCCGGCAAAGTCGTCAGGTGATGCCGAGTAGGGCGAGAGGGCGTGTGCTGTCGCGGGCGTGGTGGCGGTTGGCGGCGGCGATGTTGGTTATGCCGGCGGTGCGCAGGGCGCCGATCGCGGCGTTGCGTAGGGCAGCCATGACCTGAGGGCCAGTGCCGATGCGGGTCTGGGAACGGTCCTCGTCGTAGGTGACGTCCCGCACCCAGTGGATTTTGTTCTCGATGTTCCAGTGGCTGCGGATCCATGCGGCCAGTTGTGCGGGCTTGGCCTGGTGCAGGCGCAGGCTGGTGATCGCGTAGACGGTCTCGGTGGTGAAGCATCTGGGCTGGTCGAGACGTCGTCGGTGACGGCGGATCTGCAGCGCCTGCGCGGCGTACGGGAACTCTGAAGCAGTCATGCCCGCCCTGCTACCACCAGCAAGGGCGCGTCTACTCCAACCACCTCAAGCCAGACAGCCCACGACTTTGCCGGGCCCTGGCACCGCGGTTTCCGCGGCTCGTGGAGATTTTTTGCGGGTGCGGGCAACCTTTCGCCGGGGCTGGCCTGTATCTCCCGTGTGACCGGGTCGGAGGAGATGGAGTGCCGAGACAGCAGGAGTTCGATGAGTTTGTGGTGGCGCGCTCGCCTCGGTTGTTGCGTGTCGCGTTTCTGCTTACGCGGGATTGGGTGGCGGCTGAGGATCTGCTGCAGACTGCGCTATCGAAGGCATGGTTTGTGTGGAGCCGGATTGAGCCGAATCCGGAGCCTTACGTGCGGAAGATCATCGCGAATACGTATGTGTCGTGGTGGCGGCGTAGATGGAACGTCGAGGAGCCTATTGCGGAGCTGCCAGAGCGAACGGCTGTTGCATCGGATCAGTTCGCGGCCGTTGATGTTCGGGATGAGCTGTGGCAGTCCCTGGGACGATTACCGAAGCGGCAACGCCTTGTGCTGGTATTGCGGTATTTCGAGGATCTAAGTGAGGCCGAGACCGCGGAGGTTATGGGCTGCTCCGTTGGAACCGTCAAAAGTCAGGCATCCAGGGCGTTGGCGAAATTGCGCCTGGATGAATCGTTGGGAGTGATAGCATGAGTAGTTTACTGAGGGAAGTGTTCGAAGGCCGATCCGCTGGCGAACCCGTCGGGGTTAGCCGCCAGGCGCGGTCAGCCGCGGTGCAGCGCAGGATTGCCCGTGCCCGTGCTCGTCGTGCGGTTTCTGGTGGTGCGATGCTAGCAATTGCCGCGATGGCGGTGGGATCCCTGATCGTCAACGTCGGTGAGGCGCGGCCGGAACCTGATCGCCCTGCCGACGGTGGTGTCACCACCGCTTCCAGCCCAAACGGGAAGACGATCGAGGGCTTCCCGGAATATGTTAATGGCACGCGGGTGTTAGCCGCGGCGTCGGCCTCGCTTCCCGAGACGACGGCGAGTCTGACATTCGTGCCGACGACGCATGATTTGGTATTCATCTCCCGCTGCGATTCATCGGACATGTGGATCTATCTAACGTTTCCTAGCGGGGCTGAATCGCGTCCTTGCGGGTCCCCCAGTGAGGTGCCTTCCGAGGAGTCGCTATCATCCCTTGGTATTAAGGTGGGCGAATCGGTGACCGTCGTGTTCAAAGCGGATGGTGTTGGGCGTCCCAGCAAGGGGGAAGCGCCCGCCTCGTTGCCGGCGAGTGGAAGCATGGCGGTCGCTGTCGCCGAACAAGTCCCCTTTGACAAGTACCCGCTGCCTCCGAAACCTGCGACATTGCCGCCGCTGGTAACCGTGCCCGACGCCGACAACACCGTGCGGAATACGCCAGGGAACCCGCTCGCCCCACGCACTGTGAAGGTTGACTGGCAGCAAAAGCTAACCTTCTTCGCGCAGATGCAAACTCCTGGCATCCTCCGCGTCCTCGTTAACGGCCGCGAGGTTACCAAGTGCATGAAGTGGGACTACAGCGAAACATCCCCGAAGCCGAGCCAGACCGAGATCAACAATCAGTGCGTCGAAGAAATGATCCTCGGTGACACCGACAATCCGGGCAAGCCCGGAGATCACGTTGACGTCACCATCGAACCCCAGCATGTGACTGGTGACTGGGCTGTGAATATCACCGGCTAGCGGAGCCTCACTCATTCAGGCAGGTCACCTGCCGATGGATCGTCGCCGGCAAGGTACCCGTTTCCCCGCGAGCGAGCTAGCGCGCGATCGCACCGATTCCGCGACTTCATCGACCTGTTGAGCCCGGGTTATCTGCGGCATTTGTGTCGGCAACGGCTCGGGCTCAGCGGCAATCAAGGTTGAGCCTCGCAGGACCGATGCGTGCTGGAGTAACGAGAGGTGACGGCCGTAGCTGAGCAGTCTATGCGCATCTTAACGGCAACGAGCGCGGGCACCATCAACTGACGGTGCCGCACCTTATTTTAGGAGGTTCTGAGTGGAGTTATTGCAACGTCGCCGGTCGCTGCTGTTAGCAGCGGCGTTGATGGTTGGCCTACCACTGTTTGGGGTTGGGCCTGTGGTTCCTTCCTTGGCGGCGACCGAGGCTGCGCCTCCGTCGCCAGCGGCGAAGGTGAAGCCGGGTAGTGGGAGTCTTCGGATGGTGACCCTGGTCACTGGCGACACCGTCGAGGTCAGTGAGCAGGGTGGCCAGCAAGTCCCGAACGTGCGTCATGGTAAGGGTCGTGAGGCTGTTCGGTTCATGGTGTCTCAGGCGGGTGGTCGACTGTCTGTGGTGCCCAGTGATGCGATGGGTTTGCTGAGGCAGGGCAAGCTGGACCCGCGGTTGTTCGACGTGTCCACCCTGCTGGAATACGGCCACGACGATGGGAAGCGTCCGGATCTGCCGCTGCTGGTACAGGGTGTCAGCGCCGACAGTGTCGCGCCGCTGACCGATGATGCGGGTGGCCGGGTGACTCGAAAGCTGCCGAGTGTCGAAGCGGCGGCAGTGCGACAGCCGAAGAGATCGGCGGGCGCGTTTTGGGATTCCATGAGAAGCGGAAACGCCTTGCGGTCTGGCGTTAAGCGGATCTGGCTGGACGGTAAGCGTAAGGCGCTGCTGGACGCCAGTGTGCCGCAGGTCGGAGCGCCGCACGCGTGGCAGTCTGGGTTCACCGGTCGCGGTGTGAAGGTCGCAGTGCTCGACACTGGCATCGACGCTACTCACCCAGATTTCGCCGGCCGGCTCGGCGAGGTGCGCAACTTCAGCGACGCTCCTGACGCGAACGACACGGTTGGCCACGGGACGCATGTCGCCTCGACGATCGCTGGCACGGGGGCGGCGAGTGGCGGCCGATACAAGGGTGTTGCGCCGGAGGTCACCCTGCTGGTCGGCAAGGTGTGCGGCGGCGCGTGGTGTGACGAGTCGGCGATCCTGGCGGGTATGCAATGGGCCGCCGAGTCCGGTGCCGCGGTAGCGAACCTGTCTCTCGGTGGTGAAGACACGCCAGAGGTGGACCCGCTGGAGCAGGCGGTCAACGATCTCACCGCACAGTACGGCACCTTGTTCGTGGTCGCCGCCGGCAACGACGGCGAGAGCGGTGACGAGACCGTGGGCTCGCCCGGCAGCGCCGACGCGGCGTTGACCGTGGGTGCCGTCGACAAGTCTGACCAACTCGCGGCGTTTTCCAGTCGTGGCCCGCGGATCGGTGACGCCGCGTTGAAGCCGGAGATCACTGCCCCAGGGGTCGGTATCGTCGCCGCCAACGCTAAAGACGGCTACCTGGGTGAGCCGGGCGAAAGCTACACCATGCTCCAGGGCACCTCGATGGCCACCCCGCACGTCGCCGGCGCCGTCGCGATTCTCGCCCAGCAGCACCCAGACTGGGATGCCGACCAACTCAAGGCCGTCATGATCGGTACTGCGAAGACGCACCCCACCGTCGGTGCCTACGCCCAAGGCGGCGGACGAGTGGACGTCGCGCGGGCCGTCAGCCAGAACGGGTACGCCACACCGCCAACCATCTCCGCCGGGCTCGCCGCTTACCCCCACCACGACGACCCGCCCATCAACAAGACCATCACCTACCACAATCCCGGCAGCCAGCAGGTCACCTACCAGCTGAGCCTGCGCAGCCAGGCCCCAGACGGCCAGCCGGCACCAGCAGGCATGTTCACCACGTCCACCCAGACGGTCACCGTACCGGCGGGCGGGACCGCCACGGTCGACGTCACCGTGGACACCCGGGCGCAAACCCAGTACGGCCACCACTCGGCATGGCTGACCGCCACCGCCGGCGAAACCCAGGTAACCACACCGATCGCCGTCACCGTGGAGGAGGAGCGCTACAACCTCACCGTCAACCTCACCGACCGCAACGGAGCCCCCGCCACTAATTATTTCCTCAGATTCGTCGATATCGACGAGGTCAAGGACCGGGCAACGTTTTACGGCGGCAACGGGTCGGTAACGGTGCGGCTTCCCAGAGGTCGATACCAAGTGAGTGCTGCCGTGGAAACTGGGGATGACGAGCACACCAGCCTGCTAACCTGGCCGGACTATAACCTGACCGCAGGCGGCACGGTGGCCTTCGACGCCCGCGCCGCCAAAATCAACTCCATCACGCTTCCCGATCCTGAGGCCAAACTGGCAGTTGGCAGTGTCGGTTACAGCCAGGTCAGCGGAACCGGTCGAATGGATATCGGCGACTCCGTGCAAACGTCTAATCTGTCGAGGATGAGTAGCGCACAATTCGGTCCCGATGTTCCCGAGAACCGGATGTCCTCCTGGATTGCGGGGATGTGGGGCACCCCCGACAACAACGGCGACATGCGACATGGCCCTCGGGCGTACTACCTGACCTACTACGAATATGGCCACTTGCTGGGTGGGTTCTCCAAGAACGTACAGGCGGGGGAACTCGCCGCAATCAGGGTCGACTACCACAATGACAGCACCGCCAAATCGGGAGCCAAGGCCTGGTACTCCCAGCCCGCCGAGATGCTTATGGAATTCCCCGTCCTGCTAGGACGCGGAGATCTGCCAATGCAACTACCGTTCTCAAGGACCGAGTACCTGAACACCGACGGAGTCCGCTGGTTTGCTAGTCTCCACTACCCCGACGGTGCATACCTGGTGAGTGACGAGGCCACCTATCAGCCAGGCCGCGACTACCACGAGACCTGGAACGGCTCCGTGTTTGCCCCCAGATTCCCGTCCCCCGGCTATGTTCGGCACATGACTGGCCACACGGGTCCGGTTCGGGCGCACAACAATATCTGGATCCAAATTCCTATGCGATCTGATGGGGCCGGGCATGCCGGCGTTCCGGCAAAAACGAACACCGGGTGGACTCGCCTCTACCGCAACGGCGAGCAAGTCGGCGAGTACCACCTCCCAGGGTACGGATTATTCGAGGTGCCCCCGGACGAGGCCGACTACCGGTTGACGGTAAACGCCCGCGACAGCGGATCACACTACTCTACCGACGTGTCATGCATCTGGACCTTCCGCTCCAGCCACACCACCGAGCGGCAAGCGCTGCCGCTGATCACCGTAAGCTTCACTCCGAAAGTCGATCTAGAAAACCGGGCGGAAAGCGGACACTCCCAGATGGTGCCCGTAACTGTTCGCAACACTAACAATGAGCTCGTGTCGACCCAAAGCCTCACCGTCGAGGCCTCGTTCGACGACGGCCACAGTTGGAACCCAGTAGAGGTCGAATTGCAATCTACCGGTCAATGGCTGGCCAAAATCGACCACCCAACCGGCAAGGAATACGTCTCACTACGCACCACTGCCGAGGACAAACAAGGCAACACCGTCACACAGACAGTCATCCGGGCCTACGGCCTGACCTAGACTAGTCGCACCAAATGCGTCCATGATGAGGCGTCCCCGGCTGCAGCCGGGGACGCCTCACGCCAACAGATACCACAATTGGTGACCAATATTTTCGTCACCCCTAGCCCTACGCAACGCCGCGATCGGCGCCCTGCGCACCGCCGGCATAACCAACATCGCCGCCGCCAACCGCCACCACGCCCGCGACAGCACACGCCCTCTCGCCCTACTCGGCATCACCTGACGACTTTGCCGGGCCCTGATTGGTCACCCAGCCCGGCTACTCAGGCACCTAGAGGGCAAATGGCTGGTACTTGAGAGCTTCTTCGATTACTTCCTCGTCACTCAACTCGGGTTCTCTGAAGAACATGAGGGAGATGACGTGCGGGCAACACAGGATGCGTTCCAGCTCATCAACTCGCACCCCGGTCTCCTCGTCGGGAATGGCGGGATCGCGCAGTTCACGAACAAGGGCCAGCGCTCTGCTTCGCGTCGGGTCGTCCAGCTCCACAGCCACGCAGAATACGTGGCCCAAACTGCCATCCCGTCTGCCGTCGACCCGCCCTCCTGGGGAGCGGGCCGCCGCCCGGCCCGCCATGTCAAGCGGACCTTGACGGAGGTTCGGACGCTGGCGGGTCGGGCGGTGGTCTGCTCGGCTTGCCCGGGTCGGTGGCTGGCGGGATGGCCCTGCGTCACCACCCACGGACCGTGACCCGTCGACGGAGCCCCGGCCATCCTGGAGCCGTTGCGCCCCCGCCGGAGGCGCAGTAGCCGCAATCCCGTGACCGCCGCCAGCTCGCCGACGTGGCCGGCGTGCGCTCCCCTACGCCGCGCGGACTGCTGGCCGCGCGGCCCGGCCGGCTGCCGGCCCACCACACCACCCGGTCAACAGTCTGTCGTTCTGCGGCGGCCCTCCGGGCTCCCCGCCCTTCGCGCCAGCCGCCGGGCATCCGGCGTGTCGGCCGCAGAGCGACAGCGGCAGCGGCCGGCGCGCGCCCAGGCGGCGGCGCGTGCGGCCCGTTCAGGGCCGCCTTGAAGACGTACAGAAAGTTTGAACCAGGTCGCCGGCAGCTGGCCGGCAGCTGGCCGGCCATGATGGCATATTCCGGTCGGACCGGCCGTGCGTCCTGGCGCTTTTGCAGGTCAAACGGTAGGATCGTGCATATACACGGAGGGTCGGGGTATCAGTGCCAGGATCAGCGGAGCCTGAGCAGGTTGCTGCTCGGCATCAGCTCGGGCTGGAACTGCGTCGCCTGCGAGAACGCGCGGGATTGACCGGGCAGGACCTCGCTGCTCAACTCGGTTGGTCCCAGTCCAAGGTGAGCCGCATCGAGCAGGCGCGCACTCGCGCCCCCGTCAGCGACATCCAGGCGCTTCTAGGCTTGCTAGACGTTCCGGTATCGGCCCGCGATCAGGTCATTGCCTTAGCTGAACGTGCGGCCGCTGGGTCCTGGCGCAACTCCACCGGCGTCGGTCTGACTCGGCGTCAGCAGGACTTCATCGCTCTGGAAGCCTCTGCCTCGGAGATCTACCACTACAACCCGGTTCTGCTCCCTGGTTACATGCAGTCCGAAGAGTACGCCCGCAGGGTGATCGACATGGCGGGAGCCTCGAACGAGGAGCGGGCGGTGGAGTATCGGCTGGCTCGACGACTCACGATGCTGGGCCGAAGCGCCCCCCGGTATCGGGTTGTACTACTGGAGACTGCTCTGCGCTGGCGGCCTGTTCCGCCCGACATCATGGCGCGGCAATTGGGCAACCTCGCCGAGTATGCAGCGCGCGACAATGTCGACCTCCGCATCCTGGCCTTCGACCAAGAGCAGTCCTCGTTCATGCAGCATCCGCTCATGGTCTTCCGGTTCGATCCTCCTGCTCCCGCCCGGGGACTACTTGAGACCACGGCGGCTGACTATCACCTGACGGACACGCCGACCGTGGAGCGTCTCATCGATAACTTTGAGCAACTGTCTTCCTCCGCACTGTCACCAAGTGATTCACTTGCGTTGATCCGCAAGGCCGCTCGCGACCTTGTGGACAGTCGGTAGTCAGTCGAAGGAGGTAGACGTGCAGGAGCCCTCAACCCTGGAAGCGGTCATCTGGCGTAAGAGCAGCCTCAGTGGCGACGGAAACTGCATCGAGGTCGCGACAGTCAAGGGCGAGGTAGTCGGGGTGCGTGACAGCAAGGATGCCGCCGGCCCGGTCCTGGCCTTCTCTCCGACCGCCTGGACTGGCTTCGTAAGTGGGTTGAAGACGAGGCAGCTCGACCGACGGTAGCTGTAGGCAAGGGACGTGGTCTGGGGAGGCGAGTAGATGTCCGGCACCATCACCGAGGTGGAGTGCGAGACATCGAAGGCGAGGCGCGGCTTCGGAGCCCTCTGGGGCTCTACTGCCGTGTCAAGCGTCGGCGATGGCGCATACGTCGCTGCTGCGCCTCTCCTGGCCGCGTTCCTGACCCGAGACCCTATCGGCGTCGCCGTCGTGAGCGCTGCCGCTGCTGCTCCCTGGTTCCTTGTGGGCTTCTGGTCCGGCGCCATCGTCGACCGCTTCCCTCGCCGGTCAGTAATGGTTGCCTCGGAACTCGTTCGTGCAGTGGCCCTCGCTGCACTTGTTGCCCTCATCCTTGCAGACCGTGCCTCGATCCCGTTCCTCGCCGCCACGTCATTCCTCGTCGTGACCGGCCAGTGCTTCTCAGATGCCGCTGCTCAAGCGATGCTTCCGCATGTCGTTGGGCGGTCGCAGGACGGGTTGGCCAAGGCAAACGGACGCCTGTTCGCAAGTGACACGGTCGGCAAAAGCCTGGTTGGTCCTCCGCTGGGCGGCCTCGCCTTTTCCGCTGCCCCATGGGCACCCTTCGCACTTGACTCGGCGTCGTTCGTCGCCTCGGCCGCCCTGGTTGCCAAGGTTCCGTCACCGCCACCACCCAAGTCGGCTCGAACTCAGACGGTCACCGCCGCGGTCAAGGAGGGCTTCCGTTACCTCCTGAGCAACCGAACGCTCCTCCTACTGGCATTCTGTTTGACGGTCTACAACCTGGCCTACAACCTGGCGGCGGCAACGCTGGTGCTGTTCGCGACCAGCATCCTGCACGTCAGCGACTTCGGATTCGGGTTACTCATCGCATCGGCTGCGGTAGGTGCGGCGGTGACGGGCTGGGTTTCGGCTCCACTCGTTCGGTTTCTGACACTCAAGGGCGCGGTTGTCGCGGCCTGCCTTGTCCAGGGGATGGCATGGCTGGGCATAGCTGCCACCACCTCTCCCTGGATCGCCGGAGGGGCGTTCGTACTCCTCGGCGCTACATCAACCCTCGTAACCGTCGCCGTGGTATCTGCACGGCAGCAGCTCGCACCAGACCACCTGCTCGGGCGAGTGGTGTCAGCCTTCCGGCTCATCGGCAACGGGGCTGCCCCAATCGGCTCGATGCTGGGCGGCTTGGTTGCAACCTCCGCAGGCCTACGCGCACCCATGGTGGCTGCTGCCGCCTTCACTGCCGCAGCCGTTGCCGTACTAGCAGCTCTCCTCTTCGGACGCCGGTAGGCATCGCACGATCTGAAATTCGCCTGCGTCTACGCGTTGCATCGTGCATAGTCACGCACTAGCATCGTGCATATGCGAGATTCCTCGCAGCCAAGGGCAGTCGTCCACAGGGGACGCGCTCAGACACAGGAGGTCTGTTGTGAAGCTGTACGTGGACACCACGCGCAAGCAGGTGACGGCGTCGAAGGACCCGGAGCCGAAGAACGACCAGAACGGCAACCAGAAGTCCGAGAAGAACACGGGCCGGCCGATGTGGTCCACCCAGGTCTTCGTGCTCGACGAGACGGGCGGCGAGGTCATCACCATCACCACGGCGGGTGAGAAGCCGAGCGTGAAGGTGGGCGACTTCGTCGAGGTCGAGCAGTTGGAGGCCATTCCGTGGGCGACCAACGGGCGTAACGGCGTCGCGTTCCGGGCGGTGTCGCTGAAGCCGAAGACTGGCACGTCGGCTGGCAAGTAGGTCTCTTCGCACGTCGTGCTGTGTGAGCCACTGGTGTCCGTGGTTCGCGAAGCGGCCTGGCTGGTCCGCTGACCCAACCTGAAGATGCGGTCCGGGAGTGTTCCTGACTCCTACATTCCCGGCCTGGTCGCCACCGATGGTGGTGACGAAAGGAAATGGCCCGGGGTCGGTACTGACTCCTACATCTGCCGACCCCGGTGCCGCCAACTCATCCGACCCAACTCGTGATTGGGAGGACTCGTCGTGTCCAAGTCTAGCCCCCGCCGCCCTTTCGGCGGGAAGTCCAGCGGAACGGTGACGGTCATCGAGGCCAAGGTTCACCGCTCCTCCGCGCGCAACGCCCGGCTGGCGTTCATCCTGACGGCGGTCATCGTCGGCCTGCTCGCGGCCGTGGTG
Organism: Micromonospora echinaurantiaca; assembly: GCF_900090235.1. Classification (NCBI taxonomy): domain Bacteria; kingdom Bacillati; phylum Actinomycetota; class Actinomycetes; order Micromonosporales; family Micromonosporaceae; genus Micromonospora; species Micromonospora echinaurantiaca. The sequence goes on from NZ_LT607750.1 coordinate 5,912,155, forward strand.
GCCGCGTCCTCCATGCACCCGATCCTCGCCCTGATCGTCGGCGCGCTCATCGGCGTGCCGGCCGGCGGGATCGTGTGGGTGCTGGTCCGCATCTGGCCGGTCCTGCGGCTGCTGTGGTGGTGGCTCCCGGAAATCGGGATCACCACGCTGCTCGGCATCGGGTGGACGCAGCTCGCCAACCACACCTCCGGTCCGGTGACGTTCCTGGTGGTCGCCCTGGTCGTCGGCGTCCCCGCCGCGATCCCGGCGTCCCGCCGGTTCATCCTCGCCTGGGCCATGTGCCTGTTCGTGCGGCACCGGCTGCGCGTCTGCTTCGCGCAGTTCATCATCGCCAACCAGTCCGGCAGCCTCCCGCTGATCCTCTGGGCTCGCCCCACGCCGGTCGGTGAGCGGGTCTGGATCTACCTGCGGCCCGGCCTGTCGGCCAAGGACCTGGAAGGCCGCCTCAACAAGATCGCCGTGGCCTGCCACGCCTCCACCGTGCTCGTCGAGCGCGCTTCGGAGAGCAACGCCGCGTATCTGCGGTTCGACATCAAGCGCCGCGAGGTGCTGACCGCCAATGTCGCCTCGCCGCTGGTCGACGTCATCGACCCGACCACCCCGACCGTGGAGCAGGCACCGCTGACGGTGCCGACGGCCCTGGACCTGCCGGACGTCGACGTACCGACGATCACCCTCCCGGCACAGGGCAAGCCGGCGACGAAGAAGCCGGCCAGCACCGCCAACGGCGGCAAGCCCGCGGCTTCGTCCTCAACGCCGGAGGACGACCTCTCCGACTGGATCTGATCCCAACCCCACCACGGACGCGGGGAGCCCTACGGGCTCGTTCGTGTGGCTCCTCGCGCCCACCAACCGCCCAAGGAGGGCACACGATGACCACCACAGCCACCGCCCCCACCAGAGGCGTGCCGGTGGGTCCTGGCCTGTCGATGTTCGACCCCATCTTCATCGGCATCGACGAGTTCGGCCAACCCGTCTACATCACCCTCGCCTACCGCAACCTCCTCGCCGGCGGTGAGCCCGGCGGCGGTAAGTCCGGCCTGCTCAACTGCATCGCCGCCCACGCCGCCCTCTCCGTCGACTCCCGCTTGGTCCTGCTGGACGGCAAGCTCGTCGAACTCGGGCAGTGGGAAGACTGCGCCGACGCCTTCATCGGCCCCGACATCACCGAAGCCCTGGCCGTCCTGCGACGGCTCCAAATGGTGATGAACAACCGCTACGCCTGGCTGCGCGCCCACGGGCGCCGCAAGCTCACCGCAGCCGACGGGCTGACGGTCATCACCGTCCTCGTCGACGAGATCGCCTTCTACTCCGCGACCGTCGGCAGCAAGCAGGAGCAGGAAGAGTTCGTCGCCCTGCTCCGCGACCTGGTCGCCCGTGGCCGGGCCGCCGGCATCCCGGTCGTGGCCGCCACCCAGCGGCCGAGCTTCGACATCATCCCCACGTCGCTGCGGGACCTGTTCGGCTACCGGGCCGCGTTCCGGTGCACCACCCCGAACTCGTCGAACATCGTCCTGGGCCACGGGTGGGCCGAGCAGGGCTACTCCGCTACCGACATCGCCCCGACCAACCAGGGCGCGGCCTACCTCATCGCCGAAGGCGGCGTTCCCCGCCGCATCAAGGTCGCCTACCTCACCGACGCCCAAATCTCGGGCATCGCCGACTACGCCGCCTGGATCCGCCGACCCACCCCGACCGGCACCCCGGATGAATGGGAGGCCGTGGCATGACCACCCGCGAACGCGCCTACGCCCGCGCCAGCAACCAACGCGCCGCCCAATACACCGAAATGTGGATCGTCGGCTCACCGGACGACCTGGCCGTGATGCTCCAGGCCGCCAGCCGTACCGGCCGGCTCGTCTTCGTCTCCGCCCCGCATCAGATGGGGCCGGAGGACACCCGTCACCGTCGCTACCTGCGGCTCCGCTCCTCGTAACCGGTCGACAGGACCAGTCAACGCCTGCCAGCAACCGCTGGTCCTGCCGACCTCCACCAACGGCCCCGAAAGGACGTGGCTGCCATGAAGGCTACCCAGAAACCGCCCACCGCCGCGCAGGTCACCACTGCTGATCTGCTGCGGATGGCTGCCCTTTACCTGCGCCGGCATGGCTGGCACCAGGGCACCTACTACGACACCACCATCGACACCCCGACCCCGCCGGCGTGTGCCGCCGGGGCCATCGGCATCGCCTGCGCCGGCCACACCGTGGAGCACTTCTCCCAGCTCGACGGCGACGCCCTGGCCGACTACCTCGCCGCGCTCGCCGCATTCGTCGACTACCTCGACATCCACTACCCGCTGTTCCTCGTCGACGAGGACGGCTACGTCATCGACGACCACACCTCCCCCTACTCCTGGAACGACGACCCGCTGTGCACGGCAGAGACGGTGATCGCGGCCCTTGAGGGTGCCGCGAAGGAGTGGGACCGCCTCCACACGCAGGGAGGCGAGAGGTGATGTTCACCGTCAAGGCGTCCTTGACGCATACCCCTACCCGGCGCAAGCGGCGTGAGGTCGTCGAGAACGACGAGTTCGCCGCTTTCGCTCGCCGGATCATCCGCGCCCACGGCCGCCGCGTCGCCGCCGGTGACGTGGAAGCCCTCCGCGACCTGGTCGCCCTGTCCGCCCAGCTCGATGAGGCGATCGGTGAGGCCGTCATGGGCCTGCGGGCCTTCGGCTACTCGTGGGCGGAGATCGGCCAGCGGCTCGGCATCAGCAAGCAGGCCGCCCAGCAGCGCTGGGGAGGCCAGTCATGACCGACCTTCGCAGCGTCGACCTCGACGCACTCGCCAAGCGCACCGGCATCCGGGTCGAGTTCTACGACCCGGCCGGCACCCGCTACGGGTTCCCCACCTTCCCCTACCAGGCCGCGCCCAACGGGCTGGCCACCCGCCGGCAGCTGCGCGCCGCCGGCCTTCGTCCCGGCGGTCACGACCCGGTCGCCCAGATCCTCTGGCGGCGCGGCAAGCGCGTCGCCTACCTCTACCGCCTCGACCTCGCCGCACCCAAACGCACCGCCACCCCGGCCCAGCGCGAGGCCATCGCCAAAGCCCTTCGGGCTCGCCGTACCTGCCGCCTCTGCGGCCTGGTGCAGCCCTACTACATCCCCCGCCGCTACGGCTGCTGCCTCGACTGCCACGACGGAGGCACCCGATGACCTTCCACCTGTCCGACCCGTGCCTGTGGTGCATCGAGGGCAGCACCCCCGCCGGCATTCACGACGTCCTCGGCCCCGTCTACAAGCCCTGCCCGGTCTGCCTCGGCCGCTGCATCCTCTGCGAGGGCGAGGGCTTGTTCCCGGCCGACTTCACCTGCCTGCCCTGCTTCCGGCAGCAACTTGCCGCCCGTGGGCTGGCCCCGATCATGTGCGCCCACTGCTCCGGCGTGGTCGACCTCATCCCCCTCGACACGGTTCCGGCTCCGGAGGTGACTCCCCATGCCCACCACTGACCCGACCACTGTCACTGAACAGTTCGCCGCCGAGTACGTCCGCAACGCGGTGCCCACCATGCTGAAGGCGATTGCATCCATCAAGCGGTACAACCGGTTCGTCCTGCTCGGCGCGCTGGCGACCAGCTACCTGCACCAGGCCCACTACCTGTGGACCCAGAACGCCGGCTACTTCGCCTACCTGGTGCCGCTGATCTTCGACGCCGCGATGGTGTCGATGCTGACCGTCGTCCGCACCTCCGGCATCGCGAAGGATGCCAAGCGCGGAGCACTGGTTGTCTTCTCCGGTGCCGCGCTGTTGTCGGCCACCATCAACTTCGCCTCACCCGGCAGCCTCGGCCTGCGGCTGGTCTTCGCCCTGGTCGTCGTCCTCGTCATCGGCGTCGAACTCGTCGCCGGACGTATCCGACCCGACTTCGCCGCCATCGAAGCCGAAGCCTCGGCGCTGCTCACCGCCGCCCGTGACCTGGCCGCCAAGGATGACTCGGCCAGTGAACCCGCTGACAGGCCGGCAACCGCACCGGCCGTCGACACCGACCCGGCCGCGTCGCCGGCCGTCGACACCCCACCGCCGGCTACGCCGGCTGTCATCGCCGCGCCCGTCACCCCGGCACCCATCGTCCGGCCGGAAGTGCCGGCGCACCTGGTGCCCACCGCCCGCTTCGTCATCGGCCGTCACGAGCAGAGCCACGGCCGCCCGATCACCGTCGACGAACTCGCCGGCCTGCTCTCGGTCGGCCCGGACATCGCCCGGGAACTGCTGCACGCCCTCGCCGGCCACACCTCGGCCGTCAACGGCACCTCGGTCGCTGGTGGTGCCCGATGACCATTCACGTCGTCGACATCGAGCAGGTCACCCACTCCTGCCCGGCCTGGCCCGGCGAGCCGCACCCCTTCGACACCCGACGCACGGTCATCCATGTCATCCCCGGTGGCCCCTGCCGGACCCCGGTCACCATCCGCTGTGGCCAGGTGACCGCCACCATTCCCTGCTATCGGCACGAGCCGGTCGACCGCCAGTGCGGCGCCTGCCGGCTCATCGTCACCCAACACACCATCACCACCCGGCCCGAGGTGGCCGCCTGATGGCGTCGACGCTGGACCTCACACCCCGGACCACGGCCCGGGGTGTGGGCTCGAACGCCGACACCATCCCCGTCTACGCCTACACCGCCGCCGGCTCCGCGTTCATCCGCGCGACCCAGCCGGACTACTTCGGCTGGCTGGACCACGTCCGCGCCGCCGCCGGCTGCACCCGGCCTATCCGTCTCGCCGGCAGCCTCTTGACCGTTGAGGCGTCGACCGGGCGGGTTCTCGGCCAGCGGCACACCGACGCCATGCCCGACTCGGCCATCTACACCGCGTGCGGGAACCGCCGCGCCACCGTTTGCCCGTCGTGTGCACAGACCTACCAGCGCGACGCGTTCCAGCTCCTGCGCGCCGGCCTGGTCGGCGGCAAGGGCGTGCCAGAGACGGTCGCCTCGCATCCGGCGGTGTTTCCGACGTTCACGGCTCCGTCGTTTGGCCCCGTGCATGCTCGGGTTGTCAAGCGGCACACCTGTGGCAGTCGCCGCCGCTGCGACTGCCGCGCCGAACCTTGCCACGCCCGCCGCGACGTTGGCGGCTGCGCCCACGGCCGGCCCGCCGTCTGCTGGGCACGCCATGAGGCCGGGGACGCGGTGCTCGGGCAGCCGTTGTGCCTGGACTGCTACGACCACGATCACCAGGTCGTCTGGAACATCTTCTCCGGCGAGCTGTGGCACCGCACCAAACAAGCCGCGGAACGATGGCTCGCCAAACTCGCCCGCCAACGCGGCATCCCTCGCGTCGAGGTCATCACCGAGTCCGGCAACATCCGCAAGGTCCCGCCCGTGCGGCTCTCGCCCGGCAAGGTCGCCGAACTGCAAGCCCGGGGAGCCGTGCACTTCCACGCCATCGCCCGCCTCGACGGCGTCAACGGCCAGGACCCCGATGCCATCGTTCCCCCACCGGCCGGGTTCACCGTCGACGACCTGGTCGACGCGTTCCGGCACGCCGCCGCCCAGGTCGCTTTCCACACCCCGCCGCACCCCGACCGGCCAGACGGGTGGCTCATCGGATGGGGCGAGCAGCTCGACATCCGCCCCATCAGCACCGGGATCGACGGTGACGTCACCGAGGGCATGGTCGCCGGCTACCTTGCCAAGTACGCCACCAAGAGCACCGAGGCCACCGGGCACACCAGCACCCGCCTAACCGCCGACACCATCGGCGACTACGCCGACCCCGACGGCGACCACACCGCCCGCCTCATCGACGCCTGTTGGCGCATCGGCCGACCCACCCACACACCCCGGCCCCTGCTCGACCGGCCCCGCGACCACCGGCCCACACCCGGCTTCGTCCAGCCATGGCAGTGCCCCGACTGCGGCACCCACACCCGCTACGCCGCCTGCCCCACCTGCACCGCCACCCGTCAAGCCGCCCTTGACGCCCAACCGGCGAAACCGGCCAGCACAAACCCGTACGCCCGCCTGCGGCGCTGGGCGCACATGCTCGGCTACGGCGGCCACTTCCTCACCAAAGGCCGCCGCTACTCCGTCACCTTCCAACTCCTGCGCGACACCCGCATCGCCTACCGCCGGCACGAACACCACCACCAGGCCGACGAACACAGCAGCGAGCTTCGCGCCGTCGACCACCTCGACGACGACACCACCCTCATCGTCGGCACCCTCACCTTCGCCGGCGTCGGCTGGCACACCACCGGAGACGCACTCCTCGCCAACACCGCCGCCGCCCTCGCCCGCGAACGACGAACCACCGGCCGCGAAGAACTCGCCCACGAACACGCCACCACCCCGGCCGGCACCACGCCGGCTGCCGCTTGATCCTGTCCCGCCGCACGAGGAAGGCCACCAGTTGGACAACACCTCCACCCCGATCACTCCTCGCGTGCTGCGCGTGGAGGAAGCCGCCCGAGCGCTCGGCATTGGCCGCTCGCTCGTCTACGACCTGATCCGCTCCGGCCGGCTGCGCTCCTTCAAGGTCGGCAGCCGCCGCCTCATCCCCGCCGCCGCCATCGACGAAACGATCGCCACGCTCACGGAAGAAGCCGCCTGATGCCCAAACAGCCGAAGCAACGCCAGTCCACCGCCCGCCGCAACCCCAACGGCGAAGGCTCCATCTACCAGCGCTCCAGCGACGGCCGCTGGGTCGGGCAGGCATACGTCCTCACCACCGACGGCACCCGCAAACGCAAGTTCGTCTACGGGGCCACCTGGGAGGAAGCCCACGCCAAGCTCGTCGAGCTGAAATCACGATCACAACGCGGCATACCGGTTCCCGACCGGGCCTGGAAACTCGCCGACTACCTGCCCTACTGGCTGGCCGCCTACGTCACCGACCTCAAGCCCACCACGGCGCGGGGCTACGAAAGCGCCGTCCGGCTTCACCTGATCCCGGCACTCGGCAGCAAGCGCCTCGACGGATTGCAGGTACAACACGTCAAGGCATTCATGGACGACTTCCGGCGCAAGTGCCTCTGCTGCACCAACGGTCTCGACCAGATCCGTCCGGCCGACCGTCGATGCTGCTCCGTCGGCCGATGCTGCGAGCGTTACCCGAGCGCCCGACAGATTCAGTTTGTCCATGCCGTGCTGCGTAACGCCCTCCAACACGCGATGCGGGAGGAGCTGGTGTCGCGCAACGTCGCCAAGCTCGTCCGGGTTCCCTCGCCCCGCTACAAGGTCGGCAAGGGCTTGTCGGTCGACCAGGTGCGCAAGATCCTCGCCGCCTCCGCCGGTCACCGGCTCCACGCCCTCTACGTCGTGGCGGCCACGATGGGTCTTCGGCGCGGCGAGCTGGTCGGGCTCCGCTGGTCGGACGTCGACCTGGACGAAGGCACCCTGCGCGTCCAGCAGACCGTCCAGCGGGTGGCGGGGAAGCTCCACGTTCTGGACGCCAAGACCGAGGACTCCGAAGCGGTGTTGCCGCTGCCCGAGGTCACCTGGCTCACTCTCCTTGAGCACCAGGAGCGCCAGCAGACCGAGCGGGCGGCGCTGGCCGAGGTCTGGCAGGACCACGACCTGGTCTTCCCCTCCGAGCGAGGCACCCCGATGGAGCCGACCAACCTCAGCCGCTCGTTCGCTCGGCTTCGGCACGTCGCCGGCCTGCCCGGTGTTCGCCTGCACGACCTCCGGCACACCGTCGTGTCCCTGCTCATGGAGCTGGGTGTTCCGCCGCACGTCGTCCAAGCCATCGCCCGGCACGCCGACGTCAAGGTCACGCTGAAGGTCTACGCTCACGCCAACCTCGACGCGATGCGTCAGGCCCTTGGCAAGCTCGACGGGCGGCTGTCGTGAGCGCGGTTGCTGTCAGCGTTGCTGTCAACCGGCCCTCGCCCACGGATGCCCGCCGCGAATTGCCTGGTGGATTTGGAGCCCCCGGCCGGGATCGAACCGGCGACATCTCGCTTACAAGGCGAGTGCTCTGGCCAGCTGAGCTACAGGGGCGTGTCGCGTCGTGGTCAGCATAGCGACCGACGCCCGAATATCCCGCTCGGCAGGCCTTGCGAGCACGGGAAACGTCAACATCCCGACGGTCTCCGGCCACCCTCGCGGCGATTGATGTCCGGACGTGCCCGACTGACCGTAATGCGGTATGTCGTCGATCCCATCCGCCGACGCGCGCCTTGGCAGCGCCGCCAAGACCGTTTACCGTGCAGTGACACGGACGACACCCCGACCACCCCCGGTGACCGGCACGTCGCCCGTTGGCCGGCACGGCATCGTGCCGGTCGCTCCTTCACTCGGATCGTCCGGCACGTTCCTGCCGGTGAAAGGAAGCACTCCACCATGGCTACGGTCACCTATTCGAAGGCGTCCCGGATCTACCCGGGCACCGAGCGCCCCGCCGTCAACGCCCTGGACCTGGAGATCGGCGACGGCGAGTTCCTCGTCCTGGTCGGCCCCTCCGGTTGCGGCAAGTCCACCAGCCTGCGCATGCTCGCCGGCCTCGAGGACGTCGACGAGGGCTCGATCTACATCGACGACCGCGACGTCACCCACCTGCCGCCGAAGGCGCGCGACATCGCGATGGTCTTCCAGAACTACGCCCTCTACCCGCACATGACGGTGTACGAGAACATGGCGTTCGCCCTGAAGCTCCGCAAGACCTCGAAGTCGGAGATCGACCGGCGGGTCAAGGAGGCGGCCGCGCTGCTCCAGCTGGAGGAGTTCCTGGGTCGCAAGCCGAAGGCGCTCTCCGGTGGTCAGCGCCAGCGGGTCGCGATGGGCCGGGCGATCGTCCGCGAGCCGCAGGTCTTCCTCATGGACGAGCCGCTGTCGAACCTCGACGCGAAGCTGCGGGTGCAGACCCGTACCCAGATCGCCTCGCTGCAGGCCAAGCTCGGCGTCACCACCGTCTACGTGACGCACGACCAGGTCGAGGCGATGACCATGGGTCACCGGGTCGCGGTGCTGCTTGACGGTGAGCTCCAGCAGGTGGACACCCCGCGGGCGCTCTACGACACCCCGGCCAACGTCTTCGTCGCCGGCTTCATGGGCTCCCCGGCCATGAACATCAAGACCGTGCCGCTGAGCGACTCGGGCGCCGCGTTCGCCGAGATGAACATCCCGCTCACCCGGGAGCAGGTCGAGGCGGCCCGGGCCGAGGGTGGCGACGGCAAGGTGACCGTCGGCTTCCGTCCGGAGGACTGCGACCTGGTCAGCCCGACCGAGGGCGGCATGCCGGTCGTGGTCGAGCTGGTCGAGGACCTGGGCTCGGACGCGAACGTCTACGGCCACGCCGCGCTGGGTGGCGCTTCCGAGCGCTTCGTCGTCCGCACCGACCGGCGGACGATGCCGAACATGGGCGACACCGTGTTCGTCAAGCCGCGCGAGGGCCGTAGCCACGTGTTCAACGCCGCCACCGGCAAGCGGATCTGACGTACGACCGAAAAGGGGCGGCCCGCCGATCGGCGGGCCGCCCCTTTCGTCTGTCGTGGCTCAGCTGGCCGCGCGGCGGCGCGACACCTCGGCGAGGGTGACGGCCGCGGCGACGCTGGCGTTGAGCGACTCGACCTCGGAGACCATCGGGATGCTCACGGTCAGGTCGCAGGTCTCCCCGACCAGCCGGGACAGCCCGCGGCCCTCGGAGCCGACCACGACGACCAGCGGGCCGACGGCCGCCTCCAGGTCGTAGAGATCGGTCTCGCCGTCGGCGTCCAGCCCGACCACCACGAACCCGGCGTCCTGGCAGGCCTTCAGCGACCGGGTCAGGTTGGTCACCTGGGCGACCGGAACCCGGGCGGCCGCGCCGGCGCTGGTCCGCCAGGCGGTCGCGGTGATCCCGGCGGCCCGCCGCTCCGGTACGAACACCCCCTGCGCGCCGAAGGCGGCGGCGGACCGGATCACCGCACCGAGGTTGCGCGGGTCGGTCACCCCGTCCAGCGCCACCAGCAGCGGGGCGGTCTGCTCCAGGGCCGCGGCGACCAGGTCGTCGAACGGCTCGTACGCGAACGGCGGGACCTGGAGCCCGACGCCCTGGTGCAGCACGCCACCGGTCATCCGGTCCAGTTCGGCTCGGCTGACCTCCAGGATCGCGATGCCCCGGTCGGCGGCGGTGCGGACGATCTCGTTGACCCGGTCGTCGATGTCGATGCCCTGGGCGGTGTAGAGGGCGGTCGCCGGCACCTGGGCGCGCAGCGACTCCAGCACCGGGTTCCGGCCGACCAGCAGCTCGGGGCTGTCCTTGGCCGGGTTGAACTTGCGCCCGGGCGCGACCCGCGGCCCACCCCGGCCGCCGCCGGCCTTGCCACCCCGGCCGGCCGCCCCGCGACCGCCCGCCGGCACGCCCCGGCCACCACCCTTGCCCCAGGTGGTGTCCTTCGTGCCGGGCTGACCGATCTTCGGGGCGCGCCCCTCCTCGGCGGCCGACCGGCGCTCCTTCTCCTGCTTCCAGGCGGTGCGCTGGGGCAGCTTCTCGGTGCCCGAGTACGCCTTGTGCCAGGGCCGCTCGTCGGCGGGCAGGGTACGCCCGCGCCCGGCGAGGGCTTCCCGGTTCTTGCCGCCGGAGCCCTTGGGGGCGCCCGCCTTCGGCGTCAGTCGCCGGCCACGGCGCTGGGAATTGCCGGCCATCAGTCCTGCTCTCCAATAGTCCAACGGGGGCCCTGGGGGGTGTCCTCGACCACCACGCCGGCCTGCTTGAGCTGGTCGCGTACCGCGTCGGCGGCGGCCCAGTCCTTGCGGCCGCGGGCCTGCGCGCGCTGCTCAAGCGCGAGCGCGACCAGCGAATCCACCACGCCGCGCAGGTCGTCGGACCGGCCATCACCGGTCCACGCCGGGTCCAGGGGGTCGACGCCGAGGATATCCAGCATGGCGCGGACGGTGGCGAGCGTCGTGCGGACGGTCACATCGTCGCCGGCGGTCAGCGCGGTGTTGCCGTCGCGGAGCACGGCCTGGAGCACGGCCAGCGCGGCGGAGGTGTTCAGGTCGTCGTCCATGGCCGCCACGAACCCGGCCGGCAGCTCACCGAGCTGGCCGGCGCCGACCCGCTCGGCGGCCCGCTGCACGAAGCCCTCGATCCGCCGGTACGCGGTGGCCGCCTCGCGCAGCGCGTCCTCGGAGTAGTCGATGAGCGAGCGGTAGTGCGCGGCGGCGTAGTAGTAGCGCAGCTCGACCGGGCGCACCCCGAGCGAGTCGACGTACGCCAGGTCGAGGGTGTTGCCCAGCGACTTGCCCATCTTGGCCCCGCCGATGCTGAGCAGGCCGTGATGCACCCAGTAGCGGGCGAACGGCAGCCCGGCCGCCTGGGACTGGGCCAGCTCGTTCTCGTGGTGCGGGAAGATCAGGTCGAGCCCGCCGCCGTGGATGTCGAACTCGGCGCCGAGGTAGCGCCAGCACATCGCCGAGCACTCGATGTGCCAGCCCGGCCGACCCCGCCCCCACGGCGACGGCCAGTAGGCGTCGGCCGGCTCGTCGGGCTTGACGCCCTTCCAGAGCGCGAAGTCCCGCGGGTCGCGCTTGCCCCGGTCGGGGGCGTCGCCGGCGGACTGCATGGCGTCCGGCGACTGGCCGGACAGCGAACCGTACGCCGGCCAGGAGCTGACGTCGAAGTAGACGTCACCGGAGCCGTCGAGCGCCGGGTAGGCGTGCCCGTCGGCGATCAGCGTGGCGATCAGCTCGTGCATCTCCGGGATATGCCCGGTGGCCCGCGGCTCGTACGTCGGCGGCAGCACGTTGAGCTCGCGGTACGCCGCGGCCAGGGTCAGCTCGTTGACGTACGCGATCGACCAGAACGGCCGTTCCCGCTCCGTCGCCTTGACCAGGATCTTGTCGTCGATGTCGGTCAGGTTGCGGATGAAGGTGACCTCGTAGCCGGAGGCCAGCAGCCAGCGGCGCAGCACGTCGTAGCTGACCCCGGAACGAAGGTGGCCGATGTGCGGCGGCGCCTGGAGGGTGAGACCACACAGGTAGACCCCCACCTTGCCGGCTTCCCGCGGGACGAAGTCCCGCACCGATCGGGTGGCGGTGTCATACAGGCGTAGCGTCACCGTACAAGGGTAGCCGTCCGGGCGGTTCCCGGGTTGACGGGAGCCGGGCCGTACGCTGCGTGCTGTGGACACGGCGGCGCGACCCGGCGAGCCCGGCGACCTGACCACCCGGCCGGGCGGCCGGGCGGGCGGCCGACCGGCGCCGGGCTCGACGCCCGGAACCGGTCAGCCCGGCGACCGTCCCGCCCCGCCACCCGGCGACCACCCCGCCCCGGCACCCGTCGACCGTTCCGCCCTGGCACCCGTCGACCGTTCCGCCCTGGCACCCGGCGACCGTTCCGCCCAGGCACCCGGCGACCGGGCGTCCGGTGGCGGCGAGACCGCGCAGACCCTGGACCGGGGGCTGCGGCTGCTGCACCTCGTCGCCGACGCGCCGGGTGGGCTGACCGTCACCGAGGCGGCGAACCGGCTGGGCATCGGCCGGGCCGCGGTCTACCGGCTGGTCGGCGCGCTGACCGGGCACGGCATGCTGCGCCGCGACGGGGAGGGCCGGCTGCGCCTCGGCGCCGGGGTGCTGCACCTGGCCCGGCGGGCCCAGCCGCTGCTCGCCGAGGGGGCGCTGCCCGCGCTGCGCCGGCTCGCCGAGCAGGCCGGCGCCACCGCCCACCTGACCGTCGTCGAGGGCGGCGAGGGGGTCGCCATCGCGGTGGTCGAGCCGAGCTGGACGTCGTTCCACGTCGCGTACCGGACCGGGGCCCGGCATCCGCTGGAGCGCGGGGCGGCCGGGCGGGCCATCCTCGCCGGCCGGTCGGGCGCCGCCGGCCCGGTGAGCAGCGCCGGCGAACTCCAGTCCGGGGCGTACGGGGTGGCCGCCCCGGTGCTCGGGGTGCCCGGCCTGGAGGCGAGCGTCGGAGTGGTGGCGCTGGCCCCGCTGGACACCGGCGCGGTCGGCGCCCAGGTCCTCGCCGCCGCCGAGGCCATCGCCACCGCCCTCGCCTGACTGTGAGGCTGGCTTGGTCGGTCCGCTGGTGATGGGCTGATGGTCGGCAGCAGTGGGCGTGACTCTTCGTCTGACTGGCTTGGTGCCTTTGGCGGGACTTGTCCGTCTGCTGCTGCCGACGCCGGCCCGGCGGGAGACGTTTGGCCTGATCAGGAGCTTGACCGCCAGTTAGCGGCTGGCGTGTCTCATCACAGTCCTGCCATCTCCGCACCGGACCGGACCCTTGCGTCCCCACGGTGAGGAGAGAACGCATGTCCATGCTGGCAGATCTGGTCGAGGTCGTCGTCGGCGTCGACACCCACAAAGACACTCACACCGCCGCGCTGCTCGACACCCGCACTGGCGGTGTTCTGGCCAGGGCCACGGTGAACACCGACCCGGACGGCTATGCCGAGTTGGTGGCTCTGGCCGAGCAGCACTCAGGGCTGCGGGCCTGGGCGTTGGAAGGCTCCGGCGGTTACGGCGCCGGCCTGGCCCGGCACCTGGCCGATGCCGGTGAGCTGGTCGTGGAACTGGACCGGCCGGTGCGACCGGCGCGCCGTGCCGGGGCGAAGTCCGATGCGATCGACGCCGAACGGGCTGCCCGCGACGCCCTGGCCCGCACCCGCCTGGCGCAGCCCAAGACCGGACCCGAACGGGCCGCGCTGCAGGCACGACTGACCGCACGCCGGGCAGCCGTGGAAGCCAGCGCCGATGCCCAGCGGCAGCTGCACGCGTTGGTGATCACCGCCCCGGAGGTCGTGCGGGCCCGTTTCCGTGGCCAGAGCACCCGCCTCATGCTCACCACCGCCACCCGACTACGTCCCACCACCAGCGCGGAGGTGGACGTGTTCACGAGCTTGACCGTGTTGCGGGACCTCGCCCGCCGCGTCCGCTTCCTCGAAGCCGAAGCCCTCGAGCACGAGAAAGCCATCCGGACGATCGTGCGTTCCTGGCGACCGGACCTGCTGCAGCTGACCGGCGTCGGACCGATCGTCGCGGCCACCGTGCTCACCGCCTGGTCCCACCCCGGGCGCTGCCGCAACGACGCCGCGTTCGCCATGCTCGCCGGCGCCGCACCCATCCCCGCCTCCTCCGGCAAGACCATCCGCTACCGCCTCAACCGCTCAGGAGACCGCCAACTCAACCGCGCCCTACACACCATCGCCCTGACCCGCCTCCAACGCGACGAACCCACCCGCGCCTACGCCGACCGCCGCCGCGCCCAAGGCAAAACCGACCGCGAAATCAAACGCTGCCTCAAGCGCTACATCGCCCGAGAGCTCTACCGACGCCTCGAAACCCCACCCCAACCACTTGACGCGGCATAGGAGCGTCCTGCCCGCCACCGGCCCGGCGCGCCGGCAGGTTCACGCCGGCTTGATCGACTCCACAACCCCGGCATGGGGGCATGCCGTGGCCCGGACACCGCCACTCCGGCGACTCGGAGTCGATCATCCATACCACGACGACGTGCGGCCGACGTGGTTGTCCACAGGCTCCCGCCGACCGGCACCCGCCCGTTGTCCACAGGGGTGCCGACGGGCGGACCGCAGCCACCAGGCTCGGGACATGCCCCCTCACCCTTACCGGCCGGATTCTCTCGCCTGGCAGGTCTTCCGCGGGTCCGACGCCATCCGCCGCGGCCTGCTCACCAGACATCAGCTCCGCAGCGCCTCCTGGATCCGGCTGCTGCACGACGTGTACGCCGACGCCCGGCTCGACCGGGATCACGGTCTGACCTGCCGGGCCGCCCTCCTGCGCCTACCGCCCGACGCGGCAATCGCCGGCCCGTCCGCCGCATACCTGCACGGCATCGAACACGCGGCGTCGTTCACCGACGAGGTGCACGTGCTGGTACCGCGGACGATCCGGGTCGACTCGCAGCGTGGCATCCGGGTGCATTCCGTCGGACCGCTCCCGCCCACCGCCGACGTCGCCGGAGGCCGCGGTGCCGGCGACCGTTCCGGCGACCGCGATCGGCCCGCCGTCGACAACCGGCCCGGCATCGGCAACCGACCCGCCGCTGGCGACCGGCCCGGCGTCCGCACTCGGCCCGCCGCTGGCGACCGGCCCGGCGTTGGCGACTCCGCCGCCGGCCGCCTCGCTGCGACGGCGGGTGCCGCTGGGCAGGTCGGCACCCACCGAGGGTCCGAGCCAGTCGCTCACCGCCCACCGGTGAGCGTCGGCATGCTGCAGCGGTCCGATCCGGGGGCGGCAGCGTGGGAGACGGCCGTCTGGCTCGACCCGGTCCGCGCGGTGGGCATCGTCGACAGCCTGCTGGCACGCGGGCTGACCACCCGCGCCGCGCTGGCGGACGTCGCCACCCACAACGCCGAGCGACCCGGCGGACGGCGGGCGAGCTGGGTGTTCGGCCTGGCGGATCCGGGGGCACAGTCGCCGCCGGAGTCCCACCTGCGGGTCCGGCTGGTGCTGGCCGGGCTGCCCCGGCCGGTCGTGCAGCACCCCGTCCGCCTGCCGAACGGCCTCGTGCTTCACCCCGATCTCGCCTGGCCAGAGTGCCGGGCCGCCGTGGAGTACGACGGACACTGGCACGCCGACGCCGACCAGTTGCACGCCGACCGCCGGCGGCTCAACCAGCTCGTGAGCGCCGGTTGGCTGGTGCTGCACGTGACCAGCCGCCGGCTGCACCGCGACTTTCCGGGAGTGCTGCGGGAGGTCCGGTCCGCCCTGGCCGCACGCGGCCGGCGACGCTGACCTCGGCCGCGGGCCGCACGCCGCGCGAGGTGATCGACTCCGTATCGCCGATGTGGCGGTATCCGCGTCAGCGGGATGCCCCCAGATCGCCGATCCGGAGTTGTTCAAGCTCCACCAGGGCGTGCGGCAGGTCGGCCAGGGTGGCCAGCTCGGCGTCCGGGTGGACGTCGGGCGGTCGGGGCAGGCCGAGCCGGTTGAGCCAGATCGCCCGCAGGCCGGCCCGCTGCGGTCCGGCCACGTCGTGCGCCAGCGAGTCGCCGACGTACACCACCTGCGCGGCCGGCACCCCGGCCGCCTCGACCACCGCCGCGTAGAAGTCCGGCGCGGGCTTCTTCGGCAGGCCGTTCTCGTGCGCGTACAGCTCGAAGGAGAACTCGCCGGCGAGCCCGCAGCGTTCGGCGCGGCTGTTGCCGTTCGTGGCGAAGCCGAGCGTCCAGCGTTCCCGCAGGGCGGCGAGCGCCGGCCGCACATCCGGGAACGGCCGGGTGAGCGCGAACCGGTGGGCGAAGAAGAGCGCCGCCAGCTCGTCCAGGTGGTCACCGAGCCCGGCGCGGGCCAACGACCGGGCCAGCGCCGCCCGGCGGATTTCCTGCACCGGCTCCGCGCTGTGCGCGCCGAAGACCGCGTCCCAGTCCGACTCCAGGTCGGCGAGGGACACGCCGGCCGCCGCCGGGGTCAGCCGCCGCATCTCCTCGAGTACGGCGACCAGCCCGCCCGTCACCGCGGGGCGCAGGTCCAGCAGGGTCTCGTCCGCGTCGAACACCACGGTGGTCAGCACGCGACCACTGTGGCAGCCCCTGGGCGGGACGGCGACCCCGCCGGGGGGGCGCCACGACCACCAGATCGGGAGGATCAGCGGTCGGCGGCGAGGACCGGTCGGGCCGGATCGGTGTCCGCCGCCGGCACCAGGTCTGTCCCGCGCAGCTCGTCGAGGCGGACCAGGGCGACGCCGGCGACGATCAGCGCACCGCCGAACAGCTGCACCAGCGTCGGCAGCTCGGCCAGCACCAGCCAGGCGATGAGCACCGCGAACATCACCTCGGTCAACCCGACGAAGGACGACAGCCGGGGGCCGAGGATCCGGGCGCCGGCGATCCCGCTCAGGTACGCGACCACGGCGGCCACCAGGGAGAGGCCGGCGATCGGCACCAGCCAGCTGGTGACCTGCCCGGCGAAGGTGACGTCGCCGAAGGTGGCGTGCAGCGGCAGCGCGCCGGTGAGCCCGACCGCGAGCAGGATGGCGCCGCCGACGGCCATCCCGCCGCTGGCCATCACCACCGAGGGCAGCTCGGCGTCGACCCGGCCGGCCAGGACGAAGTAGCCGGCCAGGCCGACCGCCGCGCCGAGGCCCCAGAGCACGCCCACCGGGTCGAGCCGGCCGGCGCCGGTGAGGTCGAGGACGAAGACCAGCCCGGCCAGGGCGGCCACCGAACCGCCCACGGTCAACCGGCGGGGACGCTGCCCGTGGACCAGCCACGTCCAGCCGACGACCAGGATGATGCCGAGGTACTCCAGCAGCAGCGCGACGCCGACCGGCAGGTAGCGGACCGCGTTGAAGAAGCAGACCTGGGCGAGCGCCACCCCGAGCAGCCCGAAGACGCCGAGCACGCCGAGGTTACGACGCAGCACGTGCCACTTTCCGCGCAACGAGATCACCGCCGGCACGGCCACCACCAGCGCGGCGATGCCGACCCGGGCGATCACGGCGGAGGGAGCCGACCAACCGGCCTCGATCAGCGAGCGGGCGAACGTGCCGGAGGTGGCGAAGGTGACCGCGGAGAGCAGGGCCAGGCCGAGGCCGACCCCGGCGGCGGGTGGTTGACGCATGAGCTCTCCTTGGCACGAGCGGGCCGTCATGGGCAAACTATGGTTATGCCGATGACGCTAGGCCGGCACCCCGACAGGAGTCAAGTTGCTCTTCGCTCATGACACCGAATGTTCCCTGATCGCCGCCGCGGCACTCGTCAACACCGACGGCACCGACGGCGAGGGCCTGCCCGACGTCGCCGCGCTGGACGCCTTCTTCGTGGCCCACTCCTACAGCGGACGGCACGAGCACACCGAGGCCGAGTTGGAGTCGGTACGCGAGCTACGCCCCCGGCTCCGCCGGATCTGGCACGCCGACACCGACGAGATCGTCCGGATCGTCAACGGCCTGCTCCGCGAGCACAACGCGCTGCCGCAGCTCATCACGCACGACGACGAGCCGTACCACATCCACGCCGTGCCCCGGGACGCGCCGCTGGCGACCCGGATGGCGGTCGAGGCGGCGATGGCGATCGCCGACCTGGTCCGCAGCGGCGAGCTGAGCCGGCTGCGGACCTGCGAGCGTCCCGGCTGCGACGACGTGCTGGTCGACCTGTCGAAGAACCGCTCCCGCCGGTTCTGCGACGCCAGCTGCGGCAACCGGGCCGCGGTCAGCGCCTACCGGGCCCGCAAGGCGGCCGCCGCCCAGCGCTGACGCCGCGACACCCGCCCCGCCGTCGGGCCGGACTCAAGGCCGCCGCCCGACGCTGACCCCTGGGTGCCACCGCCCCGCCGGCGTGCGGGCCGGACTCAGGGGTGGGTCATCCGGAGCAGGTCGAGCGCCTCCTCCAGCTGGGTCTCGCTGAGCTTGCCGGAGTCCACGTGCCCGCGGGCGATCACCACCTCGCGGATGGAGATCTGCTTGGCCAGCGCCTCCTTGGCGATCGAGGCGGCCTCGTCATAGCCCACGTACCGGTTCAGCGGGGTGACGATCGACGGCGAGCCCTCCGCGTACGCCAGGCAGACCTCGGCGTCCGCGACCAGGCCGACCACGCAGCGGTCGGCGAGCAGGCGGCTCGACGCGGCCAGCAGCCGGATCGACTCCAGGATGTTGCGGGCCATCACCGGCAGCATGACGTTCAGCTCGAAGTCGCCCTGCGAGCCGGCGAACCCGACCGCCGCGTCGTTGCCGATCACCTGGGCGCAGACCTGCCGGACCGCCTCGCAGACCACCGGGTTGACCTTGCCCGGCATGATCGACGAGCCCGGCTGGAGGTCGGGAATGCGCAGCTCGCGCAGGCCGGCCCGGGGGCCGGAACCCATCCAGCGGATGTCGTTGGCCATCTTGTAGAGCCCGACCGCGACGGTACGCAGCTGGCCGGAGGTCTCCACCAGGGCGTCCCGGGCGCCCTGCGCCTCGAAGTGGTTGCGGGCCTCGGTGAGCGGCAGCCCGGTCGACTCGCGCAGCTTGGCGATCACGGCGGCGGCGAAGCCGAGCGGGGTGTTGATGCCGGTGCCCACCGCAGTGCCGCCGAGCGGCAGTTCGGCCAGCCGGGGCAGCGCCGCCTCCAGCCGTTCGATGCCGTAGCGGACCTGGGCGGCGTAACCGCCGAACTCCTGCCCGAGGGTCACCGGCGTGGCGTCCATCAGGTGGGTACGCCCCGCCTTGACCACCGTCTCGAACTCCTCCGCCTTGGCCTCCAGCGCCCCGGCGAGGTGGTCCAGCGCGGGCAGCAGGTCGCGGGCCACCGCCTCGGTCGCGGCCAGGTGGATCGAGGACGGGAAGACGTCGTTACTGGACTGCGAGGCGTTCACGTCGTCGTTCGGGTGCACGTCGCGGCCCAGCTCACGGCTGGCCAGGGTGGCGATCACCTCGTTGGTGTTCATGTTGGACGAGGTGCCCGACCCGGTCTGGAAGACGTCGACCGGGAACTGGTCGTCGTAGCCGCCGTCGGCCACGTGCGCGGCCGCCGCGGCGATCGCCGACGCCACGTTCGCGTCGATCACCCCCAGCTCGCCGTTGACCTCGGCCGCCGCCCCCTTGATCTGGGCCAGCGCCCGGATCTGGGCCGGCTCGATGCCCCGGCCCGAGATCGGGAAGTTCTGCACCGCGCGCTGGGTCTGCGCCCGCCACAGCGCCTCGGCGGGCACCTCCACCTCGCCCATCGAGTCGCGTTCGATCCGGTATCCCGTCGCCTCTGGAGTCGTCACGCGTTCCATCCTGCCGCGCCCGACGGCACCGTGCAGATGATCGCGTCCAGCGGACCGGCGCAGCTCGGCGGGACAGGGCCGCCCATGTCCCGCCGGCGTCTCCGTCCGCGACGAACGCCAGCGCGCCAGCCCACTCGTGCGAGTGGGCATCTCGCGGCAGGTGAGCGTCCGGCCGTCAAGGGGTATCATTACGGTCGCCAGGAGCAGTAGCTACCTGGAAGTGAACCCGGCAGCCTTCCGGACGGTGGGTGGGCCGGGTTTCGCGCTTCCGGCCCCTCAGAGGCGCTGGACATCCCGCACCATCGGATGGACCATCGAGCGCCACTCCCCGCCTTTGGCCCACGACCAGGCCACCGCGTCCGGGATCGCAAGGAGACAGTCGTCCTTGGCCCGCAGGTGGTGGTACCGTAGCTGCCCCGCCAGGCCGGTCCGCCGCAGCTGCAGGTTGAGCAGCTCACGGTCAGCCTTGAGACGGGATTCGTCCAACTCCAGCACGAGACGCTCCGCCTTGGCGGCGTCTGCGACGAGGCTTCGCAGGCAAGCCGCCCGGGCCTGCTTGTGGCAGCGGAAGGCTGCGGCGTCGTAGATGGTGACGGCTACCGGAAGCCGCCTGATCGCGGTGAGGATGCTGCGGCGCCGCTCGTCCCGTTCCTTGCAGAAGTGGATGCGGCGCTGGCCGGGCAGAGTTAGGCGGCCGACGGTCTGCCGCGCACCGGCGACATCGTCGGATTCGACGACGGCAGCCGCCAGCTTCAGGCCGCGTTCCTTCGTCTCGTCCACGAAGATGTGCAGTCCCACGTCGCCCCCTCAGACCGCTCTGTACCGCAGGGTCTGCAGCGGGGCCCCGGTTGACACCAGGGCGAAGAAGCTCCAACCGTTGCGGTGCGGCGAGACGTCGGGGTTGTAGTGCTTCACGATCTCCCGCGCCGCCTGACTCGGCGTCCGGAACGATCGACCGGACAGCGGACCGGAAGTGATCTCGATCCGTCCAGGTCCCGGGACGAACAAGCCGTAGGTGCGGTGGCCGGCGTAGTCGGCGTAGACGCGTACGGACGCTGGCTCCTGGTCGGCGTTCTCCTCTGGAGCTGGCACGGATCCGGCCCGCGCCTGGGCCACCAGGCGCGCCACCACCTCACCCTTGGTGATACCAGCGATACTTGCCGCGAAGGTGAGGTAGTCGTCCGTGCCGTCATCGACCTCAACCTGCGGCATGGCGGAACCTCCTCGATCTGCAGACTCTACAGACCGAGGAGACTTCTAAGCAATCTGAGAATTGTAAGAAACCGAATGCCGGTCAGCGGCGGCTGCCGATGGTGAGGACGGGCTTGGTGACCTCGGCGAAGAAGTCCTCGCCCTTGTCGTCGACCACGATGAACGCCGGGAAGTCCTCCACCTCGATCTTCCAGACCGCCTCCATGCCCAGCTCGGGGTATTCGAGCACCTCGACGTGCTTGATGCAGTCCTGGGCCAGCCGGGCGGCCGGGCCGCCGATCGAGCCGAGGTAGAAGCCGCCGTGCTGCTGGCAGGAACGGGTCACCTGGGCGGACCGGTTGCCCTTGGCCAGCATCACCAGCGAGCCGCCGGCGGCCTGGAACTTCTCCACGTACGCGTCCATCCGCCCGGCGGTGGTCGGGCCGAACGAGCCGGAGGCGTAGCCCTCCGGGGTCTTGGCCGGGCCGGCGTAGTAGACCGCGTGGTCGCGCAGGTACTGCGGCATCGGCTCGCCGGCGTCCAGCCGCTCGGCAATCTTGGCGTGCGCGATGTCCCGGGCCACCACCAGCGGGCCGGTCAGCGAGAGCCGGGTCTTCACCGGGTACTTGGACAGCTCGGCGCGGATCTCGTCCATCGGCCGGTTGAGGTCGACCCGGACCACCTCGGAGCTGTCCAGCTGCGCCTCGGTGACGTCCGGCAGGTAGCGGGCCGGGTCGGTTTCCAAGCGCTCCAGCCACACCCCGGACGGGGTGATCTTGGCGACCGCCTGCCGGTCGGCCGAGCAGGAGACGGCGATCGCCACCGGGCAGGAGGCACCGTGCCGGGGCAGCCGGACCACCCGCACGTCGTGGCAGAAGTAGCGGCCGCCGAACTGCGCGCCGATGCCGAAGTTGCGGGTCAGCTCCAGCACCTCGGCCTCCAGCTCCAGGTCCCGGAAGCCGTGGCCGGTCATCGCGCCGGCGGTGGGCAGCGCGTCGAGGTACTTGGCGCTGGCGTACTTGGCCGTCTTCAGGGCGTACTCGGCGCTGGTGCCGCCGATGACGATCGCCAGGTGGTAGGGCGGGCACGCGGCGGTGCCGATCAGCCGCAGCTTCTCCTCCAGGAACTGCATCATCCGCGTGGGGTTCAACAGCGCCTTGGTCTCCTGGTAGAGGTACGACTTGTTGGCCGAACCGCCGCCCTTGGCCATGAAGAGGAACTTGTACGCGTCCGGGTGGCCGTCCGGGTCCTCGGCGTAGAGCTCCACCTGCGCCGGCAGGTTGCTGCCGGTGTTGCGCTCCTCCCACATGGTCAGCGGGGCGAGCTGCGAGTAGCGCAGGTTCAGCCGGGTGTACGCCTGCCAGACGCCGCGGGAGATGGCCTCGGCGTCGGTGCCGTCGGTGAGCACGTGCCGGCCGCGCTTGCCCATCACGATCGCGGTGCCGGTGTCCTGGCACATCGGCAGCACGCCGCCGGCCGCGATGTTGGCGTTGCGCAGCAGGTCGAGCGCGACGAACCGGTCGTTCGGCGAGGCCGCCGGGTCGTCGATGATCGAGCGCAGCTGAGCCAGGTGCGCGGGACGCAGGAAGTGCGCGATGTCGTGCATCGCCTCGGCGGTCAGCGCGGTGAGCGCGGCCGGCTCCACGGTGAGGAACCGGCGACCTCCGGGGCCGTTGACGACGTCGACGCCCTCGTCGGTGACCAGGCGGTACTCCGTCTGGTCGGGACCGGTCGGCAGCAGGGGAGCGTACGAGAAGGCGGCGGCACTGCTCATGACCGGCAAGCCTAGGGCAGAGCGGTCGAACGGTCCCACCCGCCGGGTGCGTCCTGGGACGCCGCTCTCACCCGTCCTTGCCCCGGTCGGGGTCCGGGCAGAGTTCCCGCTTCGGGCCACAGCTGTCGACCGGCTCCGGGACCACCTGGCCGGTGCTGCCCGGGTTGGGGACGCCGCCGTTCCCGGTGGGCGGGGGCGCCCCCGCCGCGCCGGAGAAGCGCACGTACGCGATCTCCCGCCCCTCCCCGATGATCATGCCGTTCGGGCCGACCGCCAGCGCGTTCGCGGCGGTCCGCAGCACGGCCAGTTCCCGCCCGCTCCGGGGGTCGAGCGCCACCAGCCGGGACGGCTTCTCGTCGGCGACCAGCGCTGCGTACGGGGTGAGCGCGGCACCGGCCTTCGCGCCGGCGGGCCGCCGCCACCGCACCTGGCCGCCGGCCAGTTCCCGGTTCACGACGGTGCTCTTGTCGGCCGTCCGGGCCAGCGCGTAGCGGTCGTCGACGGCGAGCAGCCGCTCCCCCTCGGCGCCGACCCAGAGCAGCCGCCCGTCGTACCCGTCGAGGACCGCCTCCCGGCCGTCCGGGGCCACCCCGATCAGCACGCTCCGCGCCCCCTGTGGGTCCTCGCGCTGGACGCAGCCGGCGCTGTCGGCGGTGCGCAGGTTGATCCCGGAGCGCCGCCAGGTCTCCTGGCCGGTCGCCGGGTCCCGGCCGGAGATGGCGAAGTAGCAGCTGCCGTCCTGGGACCGGGCGGTGATCCGCAGCATCCGGCCGCCGACCACGGAGAGCCGCTCGTCCCGGCCCGGTTCGACGTTCTGCAGCACCCGGCCGGTGGCGGTGTCCACCACGTGCACCCGGCCGTCCACCGGGAAGCCGAGCAGCGGCGGCACCGGCTCCGGCCCGGCCACCTCCTCGTCGATCCGCACCGCGTCGAGCCGGCGGGTGCCGAGCAGGCCCGGGTTGTCGCCGAGCAGGCCGCTGCGCACCCCGGGCATGAAGGCCGTCCAGAGCGGGGTGCTGCCGCGCGGGTCCCAGGCGCTCAGCGTGCAGTCGGTGGCGTCGACGCAGTGCGCGTCCAGCAGCAGGTTGCGGTACGTCCACACGGCCACCGCGTCGTCGTCGCGCCGGCGGGTCACCCCGGTGGTCGGGTCGAGCACCTCGTACCCCTTGACCAGCAGCTTGCCCACGACGACGACGGCGTCCCGGTCGCCGCCGGCCACCGCCGACCAGTCCGCCTTGCGCTCCCACAGCTGGCTGCCGGTGCCCAGCGCCCGGGCCTCCACCCGGGTACGCTGCTCGACCACCACCGTGGCACCGGCGATGGTGACGCTGCGCGGGGTGCCGCCGATCCGCTGCTGCCAGACCACGTCCGGCTCGGCGATCGGCTCGCTCCGGTCGACCCAGTCCCACAAGGTGGGGAACGGGTTCCACACCCCGGTCGCGGCGAGGACGACGACCACGATCAGCGCGAGCAGCAACCCGCCACGCACGCCGAGGCCGCTCCCCTTAGCCACACCGGACACGGTAGTCACGATCACCGTGCTCCCGGGTTCCCGCGCCG
This sequence comes from Micromonospora echinaurantiaca, assembly GCF_900090235.1. Lineage (NCBI taxonomy): Bacteria > Bacillati > Actinomycetota > Actinomycetes > Micromonosporales > Micromonosporaceae > Micromonospora > Micromonospora echinaurantiaca. The sequence goes on from NZ_LT607750.1 coordinate 5,936,258, forward strand.
CGTGTCGCCGCGCTTTCTCGACCGGCCGGTCAGCGCCCGGCGGCGGAACGGACCAGCGGCAGGGTGCGGTAGGGGATCTGCTCGGCCAGCGCGATGATCGTCGAGGCGCGGGTGATGCCCTCGTAGGAGACGATCTGGTCGATCACCCGCTGCAGGTCGGTGTTCGAGCGGGCCACGATCCGGCAGAGCAGGTCGCTGGAGCCGGTGATGGTGTGCGCCTCCAGCACCTCGGGGATCGCGGCCAGGTGCGCGGCGACCGGGTCGTGCCCGTGCCGCTGGCTGATCTCCAACGTGACGAAGCTGGTCACCGCGAACCCGATGGCGGCCGGCGAGATGTCCGGCCCGAACCCGCCGATCACCCCCCGCCCGACCAGCTTGTCGAGCCGGGCCTGGACGGTGCCGCGGGCCACGCCGAGCCGCCGGGAGCACTCCAGCACCCCGATCCGGGGCTCCTCGGCGAGCAACTCGATCAACCTGGCGTCAAGCTCGTCTAGCTGTACACCCTGACCACCATTCATGGGTGAACACCCTACTGAATGCGCAACCTGACCAGCGATCCCGCAGCCAGTTGCCCAGTGACGCCGGTCACCGCGATGCTCGGCGGAGGAACATCCGCACGGCGACGGCCCATGAGGCCGGCCGGTACGCAAGGGAGGCCACCATGACCCAGGCGATCGACCGACCCACCCCGACCGAGGAGGTCGACGTCGACGCGCTCGTCGGCGCGGTCGACCACGACATCAGCCGTGACCCGTTCCCGGTCAAGGGACTCGACCACGTGCACTTCCTGGTGGGCAACGCCAAGCAGGCCGCCCACTACTACTCCACCGCGTTCGGCATGACCTGCGTGGCGTACCGGGGCCCGGAGCAGGGCTACCGGGACCACGCCCAGTACGTGCTGACCAGCGGCTCGGCCCGGTTCGTGCTGACCGGCGCGGTCCGCCCGGACGCCGAGGGCGCCGAGCACGTCGCCCGGCACAGCGACGGGGTCAGCGACATCGCGCTGGAGGTGCCGGACGTCGACGCCGCGTACGCGCACGCCACCGCGCAGGGCGCCACCGGCCTGGTCGAGCCGCACGACGTCAGCGACGAGCACGGCACCGTCCGGCTGGCCGCCATCGCCACCTACGGCGACACCCGGCACACCCTGGTCGACCGATCCCGCTACACCGGCCCGTTCCTGCCCGGCTTCGTGGCCCGCGGGCCGATCGTGGACCGGCAGCCGATGATCGACGCCGGCGTCCAGCCGAAGCGCTTCTTCCAGGCCGTCGACCACGTCGTCGGCAACGTCGAACTCGGCCGGATGGACGAGTGGGTCGAGTTCTACAAGCGCGTCATGGGCTTCTCGAACATGGCGGAGTTCATCGGCGACGACATCGCCACCGACTACTCGGCGCTGATGAGCAAGGTGGTCGCCAACGGCACCCGCAAGGTGAAGTTCCCGCTGAACGAGCCGGCGGTCGCCCGCAAGAAGTCGCAGATCGACGAGTACCTGGAGTTCTACCAGGGCCCGGGCGCCCAGCACATCGCGGTCGCCACCAACGACATCCTGGCCAGCGTGGACGCGATGCGGGCCGCCGGCGTGGAGTTCCTGGAAACCCCGGACTCCTACTACGACGACCCGCAGCTGCGCGCCCGGATCGGCCAGGTGCGGGTGCCGATCGAGGAGCTGAAGTCCCGCAAGATCCTGGTCGACCGGGACGAGGACGGCTACCTGCTGCAGATCTTCACCAAGCCGGTGCAGGACCGGCCGACCGTCTTCTTCGAGCTGATCGAGCGGCACGGCTCGCTCGGCTTCGGCAAGGGCAACTTCAAGGCGCTCTTCGAGGCCATCGAGCGGGAGCAGGAGAAGCGCGGCAACCTGTAACACTGTCGAGCGTGACGCAGCCTTCGACGTACCCGACGCCGCCGGCGGGTGGGCCCGCGCCCACCGCCGGCGGCTTCGCGCCGCCCGCCGGTCCCACCCCTCAGGGGTACGCGGTGCCGCCGCAGTTCACCCCGGCCTGTCACCCGCCGCCCGGGTGGGTCCCGCCGCCGGGTCCGGTCGGGCCGCCCCGCCCGGCGCCGACGCTCACCCCGGCCGGGCAGCCGCTGGCCAGCTTCACCGACCGGCTGCTGGCCGCGCTGGTCGACGCCGCGGTCTTCTACGGCGTCGGGCTCGTGCTCGCGGTGCCGGCGTTGATTATCTTCTTCGCGGTCGTGCTGCCCGACCTGGTCCGGATCGCCCCGGACGGCTCCGTCGCGCAACCGGACCTGTGGCGCGACTTCCTCGTGCCGTTCCTCTGGATGGAACTCGCCATCGTGGCGATCTCGTTCGTGGTCGCCTACGTCTACTACGTCGAGATGATGTTCCGCACCGGCCAGACCTACGGCAAGAAGGTCATGAAACTGCGCGTCGTACCGCTGGACCCGGACCGCTCGCTGGACCGGCGGGCCGCCGTGCGGCGGTTCCTGGTGCAGCAGGTCGGCGGGCTGGTTCCCGGCCTCGGCTACCTCGACGGACTGTGGCAGCTGTGGGACAAGCCGTGGCAGCAGTGCCTGCACGACCGCTTCGCCGGCACGGTCGTCGTTAAGGTTGCTCCGTGAGCGCGAGGAGTGAGCCGGGTCCACGAGCCCCGCAGTCGGGAACCGGGGCAGCGCAGTGAGCGCGAGGAGTGAGCCGGGCCTGCGAGCCCCGCAGTCGGGAACCGGGGCAGCGCAGTGAGCGCGAGGAGTGAGCCGGGCCTGCGAGCCCCGCAGTCGCGAACAGAGGCGGCACAGTGAGCGTGGAACCGGGCTGGTACGTCGACCCCGCCGATCCGGAGACCCGGCGGTACTGGGACGGCGAGGGGTGGATCGGCGCGCCGATCCCCGTCGACGCCGCCGTGCCCGAGGGCCCACCGCCGGCCGAACCGGCCCCGGCCCCGCCGCCCGCCCCGGTCACGCCGGCCGCGCCGGCCGCGCCGGTCACCGTGTCCGGTCCGCCGGTTTCCGCGCCGGGCGGGCCGTCCGGGGGGGCGCATCCGGGGCCGGTGTACCCGGGGCAGCCCTATCCCCAGCTCGGCATGCCGCCGTCCTGGCCACCGGGGCAGTGGCCCGGCCGGCCGCCGGAGCCGCGCCCGCATGGGCTGCCGCTGGCCAACTTCGGCTCGCGGCTGGTCGCCCGGCTGATCGACTTCGGCATCGTCTTCGCGCTGAACGCGGTGGTGAACGGCTGGTTCGTCTGGCGGCTGATCGAGGAGGTCACCCCGTACTGGCGGGAGGTGTGGCGGCGGGCGTTGGCCGGCGACACCTCGACCGAGGGGCTGCCGCAGCCGAGCGAGCAGGCCGGCGGGCTGCAGATCGTCATCCTGCTCATCGCCACCGCGCTCTGGCTCGCGTACGAGGTGCCGACGATGGCCTCCACCGGGCAGACCTTCGGCAAGCGGGTGATGGGCGTCAAGGTGGTGCCGCTCGCCGGCGACCAGCCGCTCGGCTTCGGCCGGGCGCTGCGGCGGTGGAACACCCTGGGTCTGCCCACCCTGCTCTGGTACTGCTGCGGCCTCGGCCTGCTGCTCCAACTCCTCGACGCGCTCTCGCCGCTGTTCGACCACCCGCTGCGGCAGGCGCTGCACGACAAGCGCGCGCAGACCGTGGTGGTCCAGTTGCCCCGCACCCCCGCTCGCCCCACCCCGAACGACCGCACCAACCCCCCGGGAGACACCCCATGACCGACACCGGACGCCAGCAGCCGGCGCTGCGGCTGACCCGCGCCGACCTGGACGCGCTGCCCAACTACGTACCCGGCCGCAGCCCGGCCGACCTGGCCCGCGAGCTGGGGCTGCCCGAGGCGATCAAGCTGGCCAGCAACGAGGTGCCGTACGGGCCGCTGCCCGGCGTGGTGGAGGCGGTGACCGAGGCCGCCGCCGGGGTGCACCGCTACCCGGACATGGGCGTCATCGCGCTCCGCGAGGCGCTGGCCGAGCGGTACGGCGTGGCCGCCGACCGGATCGCCACCGGCTGCGGTTCGGTGGCGCTGGCCGAGCACCTGGTCCGGGCCACCTGCCTGCCCGGCGACGAGCTGCTCTACGCGTGGCGCTCGTTCGAGGCGTACCCGATCATCGCGGCGACCAGCGGCGCGACCAGCGTGCGGGTGCCCAACGACGCCGGGCACGGGCACGACCTCGCGGCGATGGCCGCGGCGGTGACCGACCGGACCCGGATGATCCTGGTCTGCAACCCGAACAACCCGACCGGCACCGCGGTGCGCCGGGTGGAGCTGGACCGGTTCCTCGACGCGGTGCCGGACGACGTGCTGGTGGTCATCGACGAGGCGTACCGGGAGTTCGTCACCGACCCCGAGGTGCCGGACGGGCTGAGCTACCTCGACCGGCCGAACGTGGCGGTGCTGCGCACGCTCTCCAAGGCGTGGGGCCTGGCCGGCCTGCGGATCGGCTGGCTGGTGGCGCAGCCCGCGGTGGCGGCGGCGGTGCGCAAGGTGGTCACGCCCTTCTCCACCAGCATGGCCGCGCAGGCCGGCGCGCTCGCCGCGCTGGCCCAGGCCGCCGAGGTGGAACGGCGCTGCGCCCTGGTGGTGGCCGAGCGGGAGCGGGTCACCGAGGCGCTGCGCAAGCTGGTCCCGGACGTGCCGACCAGCCAGGCGAACTTCGTCTGGCTCCCGCTCGGCGACCGGGCGGTGGACTTCGGCAAGGCGTGCGAGGCGCGCGGGGTGATCGTCCGCCCGTTCCCCGGCGACGGGGTCCGGGTCACCATCGGCACCCCGGCCGAGAACGACGCCTTCCTCGCCGCCGCCGAGTCGGCGCTGGCCTGAGCCTGGGGCCGGTCCGGTCCGCCATCCCCTCGCGGACCGGACGGCTCAGGCCGCCCCCACCCGCTGCCGGAACCGGGCGAGCGTCTCCGCCTCGGCCTTCACCGAACCGGCCGACAGGCCACCGGGCCCGGCGGAGAGCCGCAGCTCGCCGGCACGGTGATCTCGACCCCGACCGTCGAAGAGAGCTGCACGATCCGTGGCGCCGGCGGCGCGGCGTCCACCGGCGCCGGGGTGAGCAGGATCAGGAACGCACCGAACAGAGCTGCCAGGAGTCGCACAGTGGGACTATAAATAACTTATGTCCGTTTTGTCGAGGTGGCTCGCCGGTGCGGCGGGTCAGGTCGCGGCGAGGATCACCGGCTCGGAGGTGATGAAGTAGCGCTGGTCGTCCCCGTCCGGGTCGACCGGCCTCCGGAGCCGCTCGACGGCCACCCACCGGCCGTCCGCGTACACCGCCCCGGGCGTCCAGCCGGTGCCGTCCGAACCGACGTTGAGCGGGAATCGGGACAGCTGCACGCCGGTCGCCGAGTCCAGCGTCACCAGGTCGTTCGCCTCGGTCAGCAGGTGCACCCGTCCCAACTGGACCACGATCAACCGGCCCGGCCCGAGGTCGGGCCGGCGCCACAGCTCCGCCCCGGTGCGCGCCGACCGGCCGGTCAGCACCCCGTCGACGAGCGCGACCGCCTGCTCGCCGACCAGCTCGGCGTTAGCCGGGTCGAGTGCGGGCGCGGCGACCGGCTCGCCGGAGCCGAGCAGCCAGCCCCGCCCGGTGCCGTCCCCCGGCCCGGCAGTGCGCAACGCGGTACATCCGACCCGACCGGTACGGCAGCCGAGCGGGGTGACCGTCAGCTCCTCACCGGCCCCGGCCGGACGCCAGCGACCGGCCACCGCGCCGGTGCCGACGTCCCGGAACTCGACAGCGGCCGGCCCGGCACAGGCGTCCACGGTGACCAACCGACCCGCGGCGGTGGCGCCGACGGTGTCCCGGCAGGTCGGGTCGACCTCGGCCCGCCACAGCTGCCGGCCGTCGGCCAGCCCGAAGCCGCGTACCGTGCCGTCGCCCGAGCTGATCACCACCTCGCGGCCGTCGGCGGCGCGGGTCGCCAGCAGTCCCCGCGGTTCCCAGACGATGGCCGCCCCGGTGCGCCGCACCGTGCGGTCGCCAGCCGGCTCGGGTCCGTCCGCGCGCCACGCCACCCGACCGGTCCGCGCGTCCAGCGCCACCAGCCGCCCGTCCGACCAGCGGCTGACCACGGTGGTTCCGCTCGCCACCACCCCGTCCAGCTCCGCCGGCCAGCGGCGGTACGACCAGAACGGGGTGGTCCGGTACCGGCCGTCGACCGGACGGTCGGCGTAGACCTGCCGGTGGCCCGCGTACACCCGGAGCCGGCCGTCCACGATCAGCGGCGCGACGGGCAGCCGGCCGACCACCCCGACAGCCGGCGCGGCAGCCGGCGGGTAGTCCGCCCGGGCGACCGTACTGACCTCGGCGGGGGCGAGCACCCGGTAGACCGTCACGGCGATCGCGGCGAGCACGAGCAGCGCCGCGACGGCGATCACGATCCGCCGCCGGCCCTTCGCCAACCCCATGCCCGCACCTCCGCCCGGCACCCTACCCAGCGGAGCTGGTGGCGGCGTGCTCAGGCTGCCCGGCCGAGCGTGGTCGGCGGCGGCGTGCCGGACAGGTGTCAGGCGGCCTCGGCAGAGCCGGCGGTGGCCGCCGCCGCGGCGGCGAGGTCGGCGAGATCCCGCCGCAGCGCCCCCTCCACGGCGCGGGCGGCCAGCCCGCCGAGGAGCAGCGCGACCACCCGGCCGTACGGCCTGGTCGGCACCGCCTCCTGCGCGACGGTCACCTCGGTGCAGCCCCGCCCGCGCCGCTCGACCTCGCGCAGCGTCCAGGTGATCTGATAGTCGACGCCGGCGCCGGGCGAGTTGAGCACCAGCCGCCGCGGCGGTTCCGCCTCGACCACCACGAACTCCTCGACCAGGGCGCTGCCGTCGGGCTGGCGCCGGGTCTCCCGCCAGGCGGTGCCCGGCCCGAAGCCGCCGTCGGTGAGCAGTTCGACCGTGCCGGCGGCGCCGGTGCGGGCGGTGCGCAGCCGCGGATCGGCCAGGAGGCGCCAGACGTCGACGGCGTGCGCCTCGATGAACTCGGTAACCGACACCGTCGACATGCCACCTCCCGTGGCCTCGACGGTACGCCGGGTGAGCGCGGAACGGGGATTCCGCGGCGAAACTTTCATCACCCGAACCCGCGCGCCCGGTGCGGATCATGTGCGGGGATCACGTCCGGCGGCCCGGTCCCGATCAGCGGTGGCCCTCGCCGGCGGCCCGGCCGGCGCCGGGCCACCCGATCCGTCAGCGGCGGGTCAGGGGCGGAACTGGCCGGCCCGGATCGCCGCCACGAACGCGGTCCACCCCGGCAAGCTCACCGCGAGCCTCGGCCCGGCCTGGTCCTTCGAGTCGCGCACCCCGACCACGCCGAGGACGCCGACCAGGTTGTCGGCCACCTCCACGCAGAGCCCCTGGTCGTTGGAGCGGCTGCTGGTGCGCCACACCGCGCCCGCGAACTCGTTCATCGTCGTCATCTCCCTCGCGTCGATGGGACGCCGTGCCGCGTTCGGACCGGAGCCGGAAGGGGGGCGCCGGCCCGGTCCGGCGCGGCACGGCGACGGAATCCGGAGCGATCAACGCGACAGTGCCGGGCCCCGGTCGCACACTCGGTGCGACCAGGGCCCAGGGAGATCGAATGGGTCGGTCAGCGCGCCGGGAGGATGGTCCCGGTCACCTCGCCCAGCGCCACCGTGGTGCCGTCCGGGCCGGGCGCGGTGGCGCTGATCGTCACCGTGTCGCCGTCCTCCAGGAAGGTCCGGGTCTCGCCACCGGCGAACTTCACCGGCTCCGCGCCGCCCCAGGTGAGTTCCAGGAACGAGCCGACCTGGTGCCGCTCCGGCCCGGAGACGGTGCCGGAGGCGTACAGGTCGCCGGTACGCAGCGATGCGCCGTTGACGGTCAGGTGAGCCAGCTGCTGGGCCGGCGTCCAGTACATCGTGGCGAACGGCGGCTCGCTGACCTGCTCGCCGTTCCACCGCACCGCCAGCCGCAGGTCCAGCCCCAGGTGCGGCACGTCCCGCAGGTAGTCCGCGACCGGCGGATCCTGGTCGGGTGCGGGCACGAACGCGTCGCCGAGCGCGTCCAGCGGAGTGACCCAGGCGGAGACCGAGGTGGCGAAGGACTTGCCCAGGAACGGGCCGAGCGGCTGGTACTCCCAGGCCTGGATGTCCCGGGCGGACCAGTCGTTGACCAGCACCACGCCGAAGACGTGGTCGGCGAAGTCGTCGACGCTCACCCGGCTGCCCAGCGGGCTCGGCACGCCCACCACGAAGCCGACCTCGGCCTCGATGTCCAGCCGCACGGACGGGCCGGCGACCGGCCCCTGCGGGGTGGCCCGCTGGCCGGTGGGGCGCACCACCGGGGTGCCGGAGACCACCACGGTGCCGGCCCGGCCGTGGTAGCCGATCGGCAGGTGCTTCCAGTTGGGCAGCAACGGCGGCTGGCCCGGCCGGAAGATCTGCCCGACGTTGGCCGCGTGGTGCTCGGAGGAGTAGAAGTCCACGTAGTCGGCCACCTCGAACGGCAGCTGCATCCGTACCTCGTCGAGCGGGATCAGCAGCGGCTCCACGTCCGGCCGGTGCGCGGTGTCGGTGAGCAGCTCGGTCACCCGCTGCCGGACCGCCGTCCACTGCGGACGGCCGAGCGCCATGAACCCGTTGAGGGTGGGCTGGCCGAGCGCCCCGGCGGCGAGCACCAGACCGGCCGCCTCCGCGCCGGCCAGGTCGAGCACGAAGTCCCCGATCCGTACGCCGATCCGCGGCTCGCGCTCGCCGTGGCGGAACACCCCGTACGGCAGGTTGTGCACCCCGTACGGCGAACCGTCGGCACCCGTCACCCAGCTCATGCCGCATTGCCCCCGTTCACCAGCCCCAGCCGGATCAGATCGGTCAGTGGTTCCAGGATGCTGCACGACCCGAAGCCGACCCACAGCCGACGCGCGGTGTCCAGTCGCGGCTCGGCCCACTGCACCAGCGGGCGCGGGTCGGCGGCGGTGAGCAGTTCGGCGACGGTGCTGGTGGCGGCGCCCTCGGCCGCGGCCACGGTGGCGGCCAGCACGTTGCCGAAGCCGTGGTGGGTGAAACCGGTCTCCGGATCGAGGTGACGGACGGCCTGGTGCAGTCCGGCGGTCAGCTTGAACGGCAGCTCCCGGTCGCGGCAGGCGCAGATCACGGCGGCCAGTTCGGCCGGGGTGGGGAAGAGCTCCGCGGCCAGCCCGCCGGTGCGGAACTTCGCGGCGATCGGCACCCCGTCGGCGCGGGCCGCGGCGAGCGCGTCCAGCGCCCCCATCAGCCCGAACGTCAACGGCAGCTCGGCGTAGACGTCGAGGCGGCCATCAACCGGCGCGCCTTCGATCGCGGCGTCGGCGGCGGCCCGGCGGGCCATCGCGACCAGCTCGGCCAGGCCGGGCAGCGGGTCCTCGCCGCGCTTGGCGACGGCCGCCTCGACCTGCCGGACCCGCAGCCGCGGGTCGGCCTCGGCACGCACCTTGTCGAGCTGGCCGATCGGCAGGTCACCGATCACCCCGACGTCGATCCGCTCGTCGGAGCCGAGCAGGCCGGCCAGCGCCGGCAGCTTCGTGGCCGGGACCAGGAGCGGGCCGACCAGGTCGGCGTACCAGGAGGCGCGGTGCCGCCGGTGTGCGGCGACCGCGTCGGGCAGCGACGCGCTGCCGGGCGGGAAGACGGCGGCGTCGTCGACCAGGCCGTCGAGGAGCGCGGGCACCTGCGTTGACACGAGACAAGAATGTACGGGACGCTACAAGGAACGGACAACAGCGTCCGATTATCGGACGCTCACCGGCGGTGAACGGGACGAATCCGGGAGGCGAGATGCCGTACTACCGCAGCGTCGGCGAGGTGCCGCGCAAGCGCCACACCCAGTTCCGGCAGCCCGACGGCAGCCTCTACGCCGAGGAGCTGATGGGCCAGGAGGGCTTCTCCTCCGACTCGTCGCTGCTCTACCACCGGCACGCGCCCACCGCGATCGTGGCCGCCGAGGAGTTCACCCCGCCGGCGTTCACCCGCACCCCCAACCTGCCGCTCAAGCCCCGGCACCTGCGCACCCACAAGCTCGACGGCGCCGGCGCCGACCCGGTGCTCGGCCGGCAGTACCTGCTGGCCAACGACGACGTCCGGATCGCGTACGTGCTGGCCGACCGGCCGTCGCCGCTGTTCCGGGACGCCACCGGCGACCACTGCCTCTACCTGGAGTCCGGCGCCCTGCGGGTGGAGTCGACGTTCGGCGTGCTCGACGCGGTGGCCGGCGACTACGTCATCATCCCCACCTCGACCGTGCACCGGCTGGTGCCGACCGGCGACGAGCCGACCCGGCTGCTCGCCATCGAGGCGGCCGGCCACATCGGCCCGCCCAAGCGCTACCTCTCGGTGCGCGGGCAGTTCCTGGAGCACTCGCCGTACTGCGAGCGGGACGTCCGGGGGCCGGACGCGCCGCTGCTGGTCGACGGCGAGGAGGTGGAGGTGCTGGTCCGGCACCGTCGCGGGTGGACCCGGCACGTCTACGCCCACCACCCGTTCGACGTGGTCGGCTGGGACGGCCACATGTACCCGTGGGCGTTCTCCATCCACGACTTCGAGCCGATCACCGGCCGGATCCACCAGCCGCCGCCGGTGCACCAGACCTTCCAGGGCCCGAACTTCGTGATCTGCTCGTTCGTGCCCCGCAAGGTCGACTACCACCCGGACGCGATCCCGGTGCCGTACAACCACCACAACGTCGACTCCGACGAGATGCTCTTCTACACCGGCGGCAACTACGAGGCCCGGCGCGGCTCCGGCATCGAGCAGGGCTCGATCTCGCTGCACCCGTCCGGCTTCACCCACGGCCCGCAGCCCGGCGCCGCGGAGCGCTCGATCGGCGTCGACTACTTCGACGAGCTGGCCGTCATGGTCGACACCTTCCGCCCGCTCGACCTCTGCGACGCCGGCCAGTCCTGCGAGGACGACGGCTACGCCTGGACCTGGGCGCGCCGCGGCTGAGCCGCACCCGTCAGCCGACCACCGGCGTGATCGTGGCCTGAGCGACACGGGCCACGATCACGCCGGCTGCGCTCACCCGCGGACCGGACGGCAGGCCGGGCCGGGTGACGGACACCGCCCGGCCGTCCCGCCGTCCGATCCGGCGCTCAGCGCCGGCCCCGGTGGACCACGGCGCCCCGCCGAGGCTGGCCGTGCTGCCGTACCGACCAGGGTCGGGGTTGGGCAGCGGACACCCGGCCGCGGTGCGGTGGACGGCGGTCCGGCCGCTCCGTGGTGCCCGGCCGGCCGGCGAGACCGGCGTCGGGTCCGGTAGCGACGACCGTCGGCCCGCCGGCCGGATCGAACTGCCGGCGGGGCGGCCGGAGACCGGCGACCGGGCGGCCGGCGCCGCCACCGCCGCCCGAGCCGGGCGACAGCCGGGTGCCCGAGCCGGGCGACAGCCGGCCGCCCGGGCCGGTCGGGTCCGGCTCGGCGTCGAGTCGGGCTACCGCGTACTCCTCGATGGTCAGCTGTGTCATGAGGGCTCCTCCGGTGCGGGTCGGGTGGGCGGGTCGGGTGGTCGTGTCCGGGTTCAAGCTGCTCCCTTCTGCTCAGGCGGCCAGGAGGTCGGCCAGGACGCGGGTCCGGGCGGGGTGGCGGAGTTTGGACATCGCCTTGGCCTCGATCTGGCGGATGCGTTCCCGGGTCAGGCCGAGCACCCGGCCGATCTCGTCCAGGGTGCGCGGTTCCGCGTCGGCGAGGCCGTACCGCTGGGCGATGACCGTCGCCTCCCGCTCGGTGAGGGCGGACAGCGCGATGTCCAGGTAGGAGCGCAGCGAGCCGGCGGCCACCTGGGCGGCCGGATCCGGTGCGTCGTCGGTGAGGAAGTCGCCGAGTTGCGCGCCGCCCTCGCCGACCGGGGTGTGCAGCGAGACCGGCTCCCGGTCGTACCGCAGCGCCTGCTCGACCTTCTCGGGAGCCAGGTCGAGCTCGACCGCGATCCGCGCGGCGGTCGGCTCCTCGCCGAGGTCCCGGTGCAGGGTGCGGCGGACCCGGTGCACCCGGTTGATCAGCTCGGCCATGTGGGCGGGCACCCGGATGGTGCGGCTCTGGTCGGCCAGCGCGCGGCCGAGCGCCTGCTTGATCCACCAGGTGGCGTAGGTGGAGAACTTCAGCCCGCGCCGGTGGTCGAACTTCTCCACCGCGCGCATCATCCCGATGACGCCCTCCTGGACCAGGTCGGGCAGCGGCAGCCCGCCCTCGCGGACGTACCGCCGGGCGATCGAGACGACCAGCCGGAGGTTGGCCTCGATCATGTGCCGCCGGGCCCGTCGGCCGTCGGCGGCCAGCCGCTCGCAGGTGGCCCGCTCGTCCGCGGTGAGCCCGTCCGGATCGGCGTCCAGACGGTGCTGGGCGAGCGCCCCGGCCTCGATCCGGGCGCCCAGCTCCACCTCCTGCTCGGCGGTGAGCAGCGGGGTCCGGCCGATCTCCCGGAGGTAGGCACCCACCGAATCGGTCACGGTCATGAGCGATCTCCCTTCGACGGCCCGGACGGGGCGCAGCAGCGCCTCGATGCGACCTAAACTTAGGTTCGACCCATAAAGATGTCAACAACAAATTTGGGACGGATACAGGTATGCTCGCGCCATGAGCGGACAGACGACCGGCCTGCGGGCCCTGAAGAAGCGCCAGACCAGGGAGAACATCTCCCACCAGGCGACCAGGCTGTTCTTGGAGCGCGGCTTCGACAACGTCACGATCGCCGAGATCGCGGCCGCCGCGCAGGTGGCCAAGATGACGGTCACCAACTACTTCCCGCGCAAGGAGGACCTCGCGCTCGACCTGCGGGACGCGTTCGTCGAGGGGCCGGTCACCACCGTGCGCGAACGCCGCCCCGGCGAGTCGGCACTGGCCGCGCTACGCCGGGAGTACCTGGCCGCGGCGGCCGGGCACGATCCGGTCATCGGCTTCACCGACCCGGAGTTCGCCCGCATGGTCACCGGCAGTGCCGCGCTGGTCGCCCGGCTGCGCGAGTTCCACGACGACCGGGAGCGGGCCCTGGCCCACGTGCTCGCCGAGGAGACCGGCGCGGACCCCGGCAACCTCCTGCCGCGCGTCGCCGCGGCTCAGCTGGGCGGCGTCCTCCGGCTGCTGCTCGATGAGACGCTACGCCTGACGCTGGCGGGTCACGGCAACGACGAGATCGCCCGGATCGTCACCGCACACGTCCGCACCGCCTTCGGCGCGCTGGAGCCCTCCCTCGGCGACTACGCCGTCCGGCCAACCCACTGACCGGCCCTGCCCGCAGGCACGCGGGATCAGAACTGGGTACGGGTGAAGACGGCGAACTCGGCCGCCGCGGCGGTGGCGATGGCGAGGACCAGCGGCCACGGGGTGCCGACCAGGGCGTAGAGCAGGATCAGCAGGGGCGCGCCGGCGGCCGCGTACACGGCGAGGGCGAGCATCCGGTCGGAGCGGAGCAGGCTGGGCAGGATCGTCCGGGTCAGGCCGGGCAGCTTGGCGGCGAATCGCCAGACCACCAGCGCGCCGCCGAGCGCCGCGAACGCCGCCGCGACCCGGGACAACCCCTCGCTCCCCGGCGCCATGCAGGCGATCACGACGGCGGCGATCATCGTCCAGCCCGCGCCGTAGAGCACGAGCTGGCGTACGCCGGTGGAGATGGTGCGGCCGGAGTCGATCCGGCCCGGGCTCATCGCCGCCGCCTCGGCCAGGTGCTCCAGCGCGTCGCTCCAGCGCCGCTGCTCCAGCCGGAGCACGCCGATGTCGTGCCGCGCCTCGGCCAGCTGCGGGTCCAGCCGCAGCGCCTCCCGGTAGGCCCGCTCGGCCAGGTCGAACAACTCCATGTTGGCGGCGACCAGGCCGAGCACCAGGTGCGCCTGCGGCTCCTCGGGGGCCAGCTCCACCCCGCGCCAGGCCGCGTTCAGCGCCAGCTGCCCGTTGCGCGAGCCGGCCAGGATCGCGGCCGCGCTCCGCTGGGCGTACGCGTCGTCGGGGCCGAGCGCCAGGATCTGGTCGGCGGTACCGGCCGACTCGGCGTACCGCTCCAGATCGGCCAGGGCCATTCCCCGGGCGACCAGCGCCGGGACCGCGTCCGGTGCGGCGGCGACCGCGGCGTCGGCGGCGGTGAGCGCCTCGGCCGGCCGATCGGCGGCCAGGTGCACCCGGGCCAGCATGGTGAGCGCCTGGGGGTTCTCCGGTTCCAGGGCGACCGCGTAGCCGACCTCCGCGGCGGCCTCGTCGTAGCGGCCGAGTTCGGCGAGGAGCTGGGCGCGCTGGAGGTAGCCGTCGGCGGCGGACCGGTCGGAGGTGGCGTCGCTGGACATCGCGGCGAGCCTAGGCGTCCGGCGCCGGGTACACCAGGGCCACCGCGATCCCGGTGAGTCCCTCGCCCCGGCCGGGGAAGCCGAGCCCGTCCGTGGTGGCCGCGGAGACGCTGACCGGCGCGCCGACCGCCGCCGAGAGCACCTGCTCGGCCTCCGCCCGGCGCGGGCCGATCTTCGGCCGGTTGCCGATCACCTGCACCGACACGTTGCCGATGGCGAATCCGGCGGCCCGGACCCGACGGGCGCTCTCGGTGAGCAGGGCGACGCCGGACGCGCCGGCCCACTCCGGCTCGGCCACCCCGAAGTTGGCGCCCAGGTCGCCGAGGCCGGCGGCGGAGAGCAGCGCGTTGCAGGCCGCGTGCGCGGCAACGTCGGCGTCCGAGTGACCGGCCAGGCCGTCCTGGTCGGGCCAGAGCAGGCCGGCCACCCAGCACGGCCGGCCGGGCGCGAAGGCGTGCACGTCGGTGCCGATGGCCACCCGGGGAACGATCATGGACAGAGGGTACGCGTCAGCCGCCGGTGGCCAGCAGGTGCTCGGCCAGCGCCAGGTCGAACGGGCGGGTGATCTTCAGCGCGTACTCGGAGCCGGGGACGCAGCGCACCGGCACGCCCTGCTTCTCGACCAGGCCGGCGTCGTCGGTGAGCGGGTCGCCGGCGGCGGCGTGCGCGGCGGTCAGCACCGCGCGACGGAAGCCCTGTGGGGTCTGCACCGCCCGCAGGGCGGAGCGGTCGACGGTGCCGAGGACGACCTCGTCGGCGCCGACCTCCTTGACCGTGTCGACCACCGGGAGCACCGGGATCACCGCGTCGTGGCCGGCCCGGACCGCCGCCGCGACGGATTCCACCAGTTCGGGCGGGGTGAGCGCGCGGGCCGCGTCGTGCACCAGGACGATCTCGGGGCCGGCGGGCACCGCGGCCAGCGCGACGGCCACCGACGCCTGCCGTTCCGCGCCGCCGGGCACCACGGTCACCGGGGCGACCGGGGCGAGCAGCGCGCGGACGGCGGCCACCTCGGCGGCGGGGGCGGCCACCACAATGGTGTGCACCGACGGTGCGGCGGCCAGCCGGCGGACCGCGTGCACCAGCAGCGGCTCCCCGGCGAGCGGGCGCAACGCCTTGGGCCGGCCGGGGCCGAGGCGTACGCCGGCACCGGCCGCAGGCACGAGGACCGCGACGTCACCGCGCGGATTGAGCTGCGCGGTCACGTCGCGGTCCTCGGTGGTTTCTTCGCTACGAATCGGGTACGACGATGCTGTGGGGACTAGGCCTCGGTGAGCACCTTGTCGAGCAGCGTCTCCGCCTCGTCCTTGGTGCTCTTCTCGGCCAGCGCGACCTCGCCGACGAGAATGTCGCGGGCCTTGGCGAGCATGCGCTTCTCACCCGCGGAAAGACCCCGCTCCCGCTCCCGGCGCCACAGGTCGCGGACGACCTCGGCGACCTTCAGCGGGTTGCCGGAGGCCAGCTTCTCCAGATTCGCCTTGTAACGCCGCGACCAGTTGGTCGGCTCCTCGGTGTGCGGAGCCCGGAGAACATCGAAGACCTTGCCCAGGCCCTCTTCGCCGACCACCTCGCGCACACCCACGATCTCGGCGTTCTCAGCGGGTACCCGGACCGTCAGGTCACCCTGCGCGACCCTCAGGACGAGGTACTGCTTAGGCTCGCCCTTGATGACCCGAGTCTCGATTGCCTCGATGAGTGCGGCCCCGTGGTGGGGGTAAACAACGGTCTCGCCGACACTGAAAACCATAGGTTCGAAACCCCTTTCGCTGTGTCTAGGGTAACACGCTCAGGCACCGATGTCTCACCGCTGTCCTGACCGTTGGCGCAGCTCAGGGGCCCTGTGAGAGGTATTTCTTCAGCTTGACAGGACGTCAAACCGATGGTTTGAACACGCTCCGTGACGTACGGATGACATCCCGGTACGAGTGACGCGAACGTCGAGATCAAGGGCTATGCGCTCGACTCATGGTATCCCGGCACGAGCCGGTGCGCCCAGTTGTAGCGGCAGGAGGCCGGGTGCGGGACGCTGGAGGACGAGCCGCTGTCCGCTCCCGAGCCGTTTCAGGGGGGTCCGATGGGCAAGCCTGACGCCGACGGCCCCGAGCTGCCCGACCTGCCCCCCGAGTGGGGCCGGGTGGTCGTCCCGGACGACGCCTCCGCGCTGGCCGACGAGGCCGCCCGGGTCCGCCGCGAGCTGCGCAGCTCCGGCCCGGCCCGTCCCGCGCTCGCCTTCCCGCTACTCGTCCTGCTGGTCGCGGTGCTCACCACGGTCGCCGGGCTGTTCGCGGTGACCTGGCCCCGGTCGTCGCGCACCGACGAGCCGACCGTCGTACCCCGTCCGACGCCCGCCGAACTGGCCGGCCGGCCGCTGCCGGCGCTGGACCTGGTCGACGCCGGTCAGTCGCCGGTGCCGCTGCGCGGCCTGCTGCCCGCGGTGATCGTCCTGGTCGACGGCTGCGCCTGCGCGGACCGCGTGGTCGAGGCGGCTGCCGCCGCGCCGACCGGGGTCACCGTGGTCACCGTCACCGGCGACCGGACGGTGGCCACCAGCCCGTCCCCCGCCCCGGGCGTCCGCCCGCTGGCCGACCCGGCCGGCGGGCTGCGCGCGTTCCTGCACCTGCCGGCCCGTCCCGGCACCGTCACCGTGCTCCTGGTGGACCGCTCCGGGGTGCTGCTGCGGGTGGTGCCGGAGGTGCACTCGGTCGAGGACTACCGGGCCGACCTGGACCGCCTCGCCCGCTGACCTGATCCGCCCGCGCCCGTGCCGGGTCCGCCCGTTGACCGGAACCCGGCGTGCCGGGTCCGCCGTTGACCGGAGCCCGCCGTGCCGGGTCCGCCCGCCGACCGGAACCGGCCCGCCGCGCCGGCCCGGCCGGTTCGCCGGTCAGGGCACCGCGACCAGTCGCGCCTCGACCCGGACCGGTTCGGCCCCGGCGGTCGACAGGGTGACCCGCAGCGGCCCGCCCCGGCTGATCGCCTGGGTGGTGACCAGCGAGCCGTCGCAGCCGCTGGTCAACGGATCGCCGGCCCGCGCGCCGAGCACCGAGACCCGCAGTTCGCCCGGCCCGGTGCAGCGGAACTGGAGCACGTGGCGAGCGCCGTACCCGGTGGCGGTCTGCCGGGTGACCGGGCGCTCCTGGGTGAGGGTGGTCCGCTCCCGCCAGATCAGCTCGCCGGGCCGGTCGAGCCAGCCGTCGTCGTCGTACCGCCGGAAGGGCTCGACGGCCCCGGCGCCCGGCTGCGGGTCCATCCGCATGGCGGCGCCGGTGACCGGGTCGACCCGGAAGGTCACGCTGCGCTCCGGGTCCCCCACCACCTCGAAACGCGGCGCGGGCGACGCGGGCGTCGCTGTCGGCGCCGTGGACGGCGGCCCGGTGACCGGCGCGTTCGCCCGCCACCACGAGCCACCGGCGATCAGCGCGGCGACCGCCAGGCCAGCCAGTACGGCGGCCCGCAACCGGTCGCCGGCCCGGCTGTGCGGCCGGCCGTCCGCCTCGGCGTCCATGGGGCGAGGGTAACCGCCGCCGGCCCGGTCCGTCGCGTTCAGTCCCGCCGTTCGAGCAGCGCGGCGTAGAGGGTCAGGCCCGGCCCGAAGGCCAGCATCAGCACCCGTTGTGGCGGCGCCGCCGCCCGGCACAGCCGGTCCAGGATCAGCAGGACCGTCGGCGACGAGCAGTTGCCGTGCTCGTCCAGGGTGGCCCGGGACGCGGCCAACCCCGCCGGCGGTAGCGCCAGCTCCCGCTCCACCACGTTCAGGATGCGGGGCCCGCCGGGGTGCACCGCCCAGCCGTCCACCCCGGACAGGGTGGCGCCGTGCCGGCCCAGCAAATCATCGACCAGGCCCCGGACGTGGGTGGAGAGCACCTGCGGCACCTTCGGCGAGAGCCCCATCCGGAAGCCGGTGTCGGTGACGTCCCAGGTCATGTGGTCGGCGGTCGAGGTGTCGGTGACCGAGGTGACCTCGCGCACCGCGTACCCCCGGCCGTCGGGCACCACCACGGCGGCGACCGCGGCGTCCGAGAAGAGCGCGTGCGAGACGATCTGCTGGGTGTCCACCCGGGCGCTGGACGGTTGGATGTGCAGGCTGGTCAGCTCGGCGCAGAGCAGCAGCGCCGGCCGGCCGCGGGCGGTGACGAAGTCGCTCGCCGCGCCCAGCCCGGGCAGCGCCGCGTAGCAGCCCATGTGGCCGACGAACATCCGCTGGGTCTCCGGCGCCATGCCCAGGTCCCGGGCGAGCAGGATGTCCAGGCCCGGGGTGGCGTAGCCGGTGCACGAACAGACGATGAAGAGTCCGATGTCGCCGGCGGCCAGCCCGGCCGCGGTGAGCGCCCGCCCCACCGCCTCCTTGCCCAGCGGCAGCGCCTCCACCTGGTAGCGGCGCATCCGCCGTTCGGTGGGCCAGTCGGAGACGTCCTCCAGCAGCGGGTTGACCGCGGCCTGGCGGCGGGTCACCCCGGAGTGGGCGAAGATCCGCTCCGCCAGCGCCCGGGTGGTGCCGGAGAAGTGCCGGGAGAAGAACCCGGCCCACAGCTCGTCCTGCGCGGCGGACGGCGGGTGTGCCGTACCGAGACCCGCGATCACTGGCACGGCCACCATGCTCCACCTCTCGTCGTGGTCCCCTGCACGTCCACCATGGCGTCCCCGGTCCAGGGTGCGCGCCGGCCCGGTGAACTCCTCGTGTTCACCAACGAGGCGCCGACCCGTCACGGTCCGGGTCGCCGCCCAGCGCCGCGATGCCGAGCCAGTCGGCGCAGACGTCGGAGGTTGCCGGGTGCAGCGACCCGCAGCGGGCGTCCCGGTAGAGCCGCTCCAGGGGATGCCCCCGCCGGGTGGCCGAGGTGCCGGCCGCCTCCAGCATGGACGCCGCCACGTCCGCCGCGGTGGTGCCGGCGAGCAGCTTGGCCCGCCACACCCAGCGGTTGGTCTCCGCGTCGCCCGGCGCCTCGTCCACCCGGCGGGCCGCCTCCTCGACCACCAGCTGGGCCGCCGCCACCGCCGCGTCGGCCCGACCGAGCCGGGCGCGGACCGCGGGCAGGCCGGCGAGGTTGCGCGCGTTCAGGTGCTCGGCGGCCGCGTCGACCGCCGCCCGGGCCACCCCGACGTAGACCGCGGCGTAGCTGGCCACCAGCCAGTGCGGCATCAGCTGGGCGACCACCAGGGCCAACCCCTCCACCCCGCCGAGCAGCCGGTCGGCCGGCACGGTGACGTCCAGGTGCAGGTCGTGCGAGGCGGTCGCCCGCATGCCGAGCGAGTCCCAGCTCGGCTCGACGGTCAGGCCGTCGCCGGCCGGGACCAGGAACTGGGAGACCACCGCCTGGTCGGCGACGCTGCGCGCGGCCACCAGGTAGCCGTCCGCGTGCCCGGCGCCGGAGCAGAAGGTCTTGCTGCCCTTGATCCGGTAGCCGCCGTCGACCGGCTCGTAGACCGTGGCCAGCTGGGAGAGGCGGGCGCCGGCGCCCCGCTCGCTCATCGCCACCGCGTACCAGGACCCCCGGGCGGCGGCGGAGAGCAGCCGGTCGCGGGCGGCCAACGCCTCGTCCGGTACACCGAGCGCCGCGGCCAGTTCCTCGGTGACCGCGCCGAGCGCGCCGGTGACCGAAGCGTGCATGTTGAAGACCAGGGCGGTGGCGCCGTTGCCCCGGGCCAGCTCGGTGGCGACGGCCGCGTACTCGGCGAAGGTGGCCCCCAGCCCGCCCAGTTCACGGGGAACCATCAGGCCGAGCAGCCCGGCCTCCCGCAGGTCGTGGAAGTCCGCCACCGGGAACGAGCCGTCCCGGTCGTGCTCCCCCGCCCGAGCCGCGAACCGCGGCGCCAACCGCCGAGCCGTGTCCAGCGCGTGCAGCGTCATACCCGCCCCCTCCTCGGCCCAGTCCTTACCCCCGCGCGGACCGGGCTATCCGCTTCGTGTGCCACGCCCCTGATAGAGCACCGCCGTCGACCAGGTCGGCACGATCCGGGGCGGCGGACCGGCGTCCGTCGCGGCCGGACGGTCACCGTGCCGCGTCCGCCGCAGCAACCAGCCCAGCAGGCCGCCGATCGCCGGCCGGACGCCGCGCAGCCGCAGCCGTACGCCGTGCCGCTCGCACTCCGCCACCAGCGCGCGGGCGTCCACGAACAACCGTGGGTCGTGGATCCCGCGCGGCACGGTGGGCAGCCGCTCGGCGATCCGGACCGCGAGCAGCCGGCTCAGCGCGGTGTCGTTGAGGGTGTCCAGCACGAGCAGGCCGCCCGGCCGGAGCAGCCGGCACGCTTCGGCCACCGCGGCCCGCCAGTCCGGCACGTGCTCCAGCAGCTCGCCGGCGGCCACCACGTCCGCGCAGCCGTCGGCCAGCGGCACCGCCGTGGCGTCCCCCTGGACCGCCGTCACCCCGTGCTCGGCGGCCTGCGCCAGGGCCGACCGGGTGAGGTCCACCCCGACGTGCCGGTAGCCCTTGCCGGCCAGGTGCGGGGCGAGCAGCCCGGCGCCGCAGCCCAGGTCGATCAGGAGCGCGCCGGGCCGGGGCGCCGGCGGTACCAGCGCCGCCCGGGCCTCGGCCAGCCAGTGCAGCATGGCGAACGCGCCGTCCGGCCGCCACCACTCGCCGGCCAGGTCGTCGTACTGGCGCGGATCGTTGCGTGGCAGGGTGCGGCCCGCGTCTCGCATGGCTCCGAGCGTGGCACGACTCACCGGTAACGACCAGACTTCCGTTATGTCGTCGACGGTGTTAGGGCTGGTCAGGGCGAGCCATCCGGAACCGGCCGCGGCGGTCACCACAGTGGCCGGTCTGCTGGCCGTCGGGGTCGGTCACCGACCGTCCGGAGTGGTCGCCGTGGTGCTCACGGTGCTGGCCAGCCAACTCGCGGTCGGCTGGGCCAACGACGCGCTCGACGCCGCCCGGGACGCCACGGTGGGGCGTACCGACAAGCCGGTCGCCGCGGGCGCGGTCGGCCGGCGCACGGTGGCCCTGGCCGCGGCGGTGGCCGCGCTCGCCACCCCGGCGCTGGCCCTGGCCACCAACCCGCCGGCGGCGCTCTGCGCCACCGCCGGCCTGATCTCCGCCCTGCTCTACGACTGGCCGCTGAAGTCCAGCCCGGTCTCGGTGCTGCCGTACGCGGTCTCCTTCGGGTCGCTGCCCGCCTTCGTGGTGCTGGCGCTGCCCGGCGCGCCCGCGCCGCCGGTCTGGCTGGTGGCCGCCGCGGCCTGTCTGGGCGCCGGCGCGCACTTCGCCAACGTCCTGCCCGACTTCGCCGACGACGCCCGGACCGGGGTGCGCGGGCTGCCGCACCGGCTCGGGCCGGCCGGCAGCCGGGTGGCCGCCGCCGGGCTGCTGCTCGCGGCGACGGCCACGCTGGTGGTCGGGCCGCCCGGCCCGCCGTCGGGGGTCGGCCTGGCCGCGGTGGCGGCCGCCGTCGTGGTGCCGCCGCTGAGCTGGTACGGCGGGCGCGCCACCGCCCGGGCCGGTGGCCGCCCGGTGGCCGCATTCCGGGCCGTCATGCTGGTGGCCCTGATCGACGTGGTGCTGCTGGTGAGCAGCGGGCGGGTGGTCTGAGGTCCCCCGGCGGGTGGCATCCCCGGGTCGGCGTGCGGGTCTCGATCAGCCCCAACTACCCTGGAGCGCGGTCTGCGCGGGCATGGCCACCGTGCGCCCGGGTAGGACCGGGTGGGATCGTGACGAGGAGGACCGACGTGACGCGCTCGATCAGGGGTTCCCGGCGGGCGGCCCTGGTGCTGTCCGGGGTGGCTGCGGCGACCGGACTGCTGCTGTCCGGGTGCGGCGCCGGCCAGGTCGCCGAGACCGCCAACAAGGAGCCGTCGGTCCAGGGCGTGAACCTCAGCACCAGCAACGGTGAGTACGCCGTCCGTGGCCTGCTGGTCGAATTCCCCGGCACCGAGGGCTACCAGGCCGGCGCGAACGCGCTGCTCAACGCCGTGATCTACAACGACTCGCGGAACCCGGTCACGGTCACCGTCAGCAGCCAGGACGCCCGCGACGTGGTGATCACCGGCGACGGCGCGGCGGCCAGCCCGGCCGCCACCCCGGCCGAGGCGGCCTCCCCGACCGCCACCCCGACCGGCACCGCCAGCCCGACCGGCACCGCCAGCCCGACCGGCACCGCCAGCCCGACCGGCACCGCCAGCCCGACCGGCACGGCCAGCCCGTTCGTGCCCCCGTCGCCGTCGGCGACCCCGTCCGTCCCGGCCGGCGGGCCGGCCCGGATCGAGATCCCGCCGCTGAGCTACGTGCAGCTCAACTCCGAGGCGAACCGGATCCTCCAGCTGATCGGGTTGAACGAGGCGGTCCGCTCGGGGCAGAACGTCTTCGTCACCTTCGACTTCGGCAACGGCGTCACCCTCACCGGCCCGGCGCCGGTCGCGGTGCCGCTCACCCCGGCGGCTCCCCCGTCGCCGATCATCGAGCGCGAGGGCGGCTACGAGGGCCAGGAAGGCGGGCACTGACCGCCCGTACCAGCACCGACGACACCGTCGGCGTGGCGACCGCCACGCCGGCGGTGTTTTCGTCGTACGCGGGGACTAACGTCCCGGTGTGACCACCTCCCGATCCACCTCACCGCGTGCCGGGGCGGCGGGGCGCGGCCGCGCCGCCGGCCGTGAGCCGCGCCCGGCCTACGAGTGCGACGCCTGCGGCCACCAGCCGCCCAAGTGGGTCGGGCGCTGCCCGGAGTGCGGCGAGTGGGGCTCGGTGGTCGAGTGCACGGTGACCGGCCCGACCGTCTCCGGGCGGGTGGTCAGCTCCCGGATGCCGGCCGAGCCGGCCCGGCCGATCGCCACCATCAGCGCCGCGCCCGCCCGAGCCCGGCCCACCGGGGTGGGCGAGCTCGACCGGGTGCTCGGCGGCGGCCTGGTCCCCGGCGCGGTGGTGCTGCTCGCCGGCGAGCCGGGCGTCGGCAAGTCCACCCTGCTGCTCGACGTGGCCCAGCAGTGGGCGGCCGGCGCGGGCAGCCCCTCGCTGGTGGTCAGCGGCGAGGAGTCGGTCAGCCAGGTGCGGCTGCGCGCCGAGCGGATGGGCACCCTGCACGACCAGCTCTACCTGGCCGCCGAGAGCGACCTCGCCGCGGTGCTCGGGCACCTCGACGCGGTCAAGCCGGGCCTGCTGGTGCTCGACTCCGTGCAGACCATCTCGACCACCGGCACCGAGGGCGTGCCCGGCGGGGTGACCCAGGTCCGGGCGGTGACCGCCGCCCTGGTCGCGGTGGCCAAGGAGCGTGGCATCGCCACCGTGCTGGTCGGCCACGTCACCAAGGACGGGCAGGTGGCCGGGCCCCGGGTGCTGGAGCACCTGGTCGACGTGGTGCTGCACTTCGAGGGCGACAAGCACTCCTCGCTGCGGATGGTGCGCGGCGTCAAGAACCGGTTCGGCGCCGCCGACGAGGTCGGCTGCTTCGAGATGCACGAGGGCGGCATCAGCAGCCTGGCCGACCCGTCCGGGCTCTTCCTCACCCGCTACTCCGAGCCGGTGCCGGGCACCTGCGTCACGGTGGCGATGGAGGGGCGGCGGGCGCTGGTCACCGAGGTGCAGGCGCTGATCGGCGCCACGGTCGCCGGCTCGCCCCGGCGGACGGTCTCCGGGCTCGACTCGGCCCGGCTGGCGATGGTGCTGGCGGTGCTCCAGCGGCGTACCGAGCGGCTGACCCTGCACGACCGGGAGGTCTTCGCCGCCACGGTGGGCGGCATCCGGGTGGTGGAGCCGGCGGCCGACCTGGCCGTCGCCCTCGCGGTCGCCTCCGGCGGGCTCAACCTGGCCATCGCCCCGCACCTGGTGGCGATCGGAGAGGTCGGCCTGACCGGCGAGGTCCGGCGGGTCGGGGCGGTGCCCCGGCGGCTGGCCGAGGCGGCCCGGCTGGGGTTCCGCTACGCGCTCGTGCCGACCGGCTGCGGCCCGGAGAGCACCGGCGTCACCGCGGAGCAGCTGCGCGTGACGGAGGTCACGGACGTCCGGGCGGCGCTCCAGGCGGCGGCGCGCGTCTCCGCGGAGTGACCGATGACGGTCGACGGCGGGCGGCCGCGGCGATACCGGGCACCCCGCCCGGGTCGTTGCGCACCACCCGCACCGGACATCGCGACACATCACAGTAACCACGACAGCACCCACCGCAGGGCAGTCCGTAGACTGTGCCCGTGCCGATCGACCGCGATACCACCAAGCCTGCCGGCGCGACGCCCCACGCCCGCACCGGCGCTGTGGGCTCGCCCGCCCGTCCGATCAGCGTCAACGTGACCGGGGGCGGCAGCTCCGCCGGCGATCCGCTGCGCGCCAACCTGGCTCTCATGGCGCCCGGCACCGCGCTGCGCGACGGTCTGGAACGGATCCTGCGCGGCCGTACGGGCGCGCTGATCGTCCTCGGCTACGACAAGGTCGTCGAGGGGCTCTGCACCGGCGGGTTCCCGCTGGACGTCGAGTTCTCCGCCACCCGGGTCCGGGAGCTGTGCAAGATGGACGGCGCCGTGGTGCTCTCCAGCGACGGCACCCGGATCGTCCGGGCCGCGGTGCACCTGATGCCCGACCCGACCATCCCCACCGAGGAGTCCGGCACCCGGCACCGCACCGCCGAACGGGTCGCCCGGCAGACCGGCTACCCGGTGATCTCGGTCAGCCAGTCCATGCGGATCATCAGCCTCTACGTCAACGGCCAGCGGCACGTGCTGGACGACTCGGCGGCCATCCTCTCCCGCGCCAACCAGGCACTCGCCACGCTGGAGCGGTACAAGCTGCGGCTGGACGAGGTCTCCGGCACCCTCTCCGCGCTGGAGATCGAGGACCTGGTCACCGTACGCGACGCGGTGGCGGTGGTGCAGCGGCTGGAGATGGTCCGCCGGATCGCCGACGAGATCGCCGGCTACGTGGTCGAGCTGGGCACCGACGGGCGGCTGCTGGCCCTCCAGCTCGATGAGCTGATGGCCGGCGTGGACGCCGACCGCACCCTGGTGATCCGGGACTACCTCCCGGCCGGCCGCAAGTCCCGCACCCTGGACGAGGCGCTGGTCGAGCTGGACCTGCTCGGCGCCACCGAACTGATCGACCTGGTCTCGGTCGCCAAGGCGATCGGCTACCCGGCCGCCTCGGATGCCCTGGACGCGGCGGTGAGCCCGCGCGGCTTCCGGCTGCTGGCCAAGGTGCCCCGGCTGCCGGTGGCCGTGGTGGACCGGCTGGTGCTGCACTTCGGCAGCCTCCAGCGGCTGCTCGGCGCGACGGTGGAGGACCTCCAGGCCGTCGAGGGGGTGGGCGACGCCCGCGCCCGCGGCGTACGGGAGGGCCTGTCCCGGCTCGCCGAGGCGTCCATCCTGGAACGCTACGTCTGACCCCGGCGCGCCCGGCCTCGGGCGGTGGCCGGTCAGCCGGTGAGGGTGAGCTTCACCGGCTCGCTGAGCTTGCTGCCGACCCGGGCGAAGACCTGGTACGTCCCCGCCGGCGGCACCTCACCCGCGGCCACCCCGTTCGCGCACCGGCTGGACGCCTTGCCGTTCCAGCCGACCTGGTAGGACCGCTCGAAGCCGGGCGTGAAGGACTGCACGTCGGAGCCCTTGCCGGTGCCGCAGGTGTCGGACGACCAGATCTTCTCGGCCCCGGACTTGATGAACAGCTCCTGCACGTCGGCGCCGACGTCTCGGCTGCAGGTCCGCTCGGACCGGTTCTTGATCTTCAGTTGCAGGTCCACCGCCGCGCCGCGGACCACCGACGCGGGCCGGGCCACCGGGGTCACGGTGATCTCGACGTCCGTGCAGGTGCCGTCGTCGACCACCGGCGCACCGGGAACCGGGCCGTTGGTGACGGTCGGCTCGCCCGACGGGTCGACGGAGCCCGCGTCGCCGGACGGCGGCGCGCCGGTCTGCGGGGTGAGCACCGACCCGGTGGGTTCCGGCGAGGCGGCGGACGACGTCGCGCCGGCGCTCGGTTGCGCGTCGCCGGTCACCTTCGGATCCGGATCCGAACCGGTGCAGGAATAGAGCAGGACAATCAGGAAAAGAAGCCCCGCTCCGAGTACGACGGCGCGACGCCGCCAGTAAACGGCGGGTGGCAGGGGGCCGACCGTCAGACGCATGATGCCCCCCACCGTAGCGGCGACCGCCGCACAGCCCGCCGCGACGCGCCGGGACGTCGACCGCTCACCGGGCCCACTCTCCACTCGCGACTGTTCCGCCCGCGCCCCCGCGATGCGGCCGACACCTCGCCGAGCCCGCTGGCGCCGCCGCCGACCCCTCGCCCGCTGCCCGGCGCCGGACCGCCGGCCCTCGGCTCAGAGGTAGACCTTGCGCTGATAGACGGCGTGCGCGCCAGCGACCCGGTCCAGGAAGAGCAGGCCTGCGCAGTGGTCGATCTCGTGCTGCAGGGCCCGGGCCTCGAACCCGTCGGTCACCAGCCGGACCGGCGCGCCGGTGCCGGGCAGCACGCCCTCCACCACCAGCCGGCTGGCCCGCTTCACGTCACCGGTCAGGTCGGGCACGGACATGCAGCCCTCCCGCCCCGGCTTCCACCGGGTCGCCTCGACCACCCGGGCGTTGCAGAGCACGAAGGTGCCGTGCACGGTGACCGCCTTCGGGTGACGGGTGACGTCCACCGCGAAGACCTGCGCACCCACCCCGACCTGCGGGGCGGCCAGGCCGACACAACCCGGCGACACCCGCATGGTGGCGATCAGGTCGGCGGCCAGCCGCACGGTCTCGGCCGAGGTCGGGTCCACCTCGCCGCCGGCCCGGCTGAGCACCGGGTGCGGGGCGGCCACCACCGTACGCACCTCGCCCGGCACGGCCAGCGCCTCCGGGGTCCAGTCGCCGAGGCCGGCGTACTCGTCGGCGTCCGGGGCGTTCGCGTCGCCGGTCACAACAGGTCCGGGTCGGCCGGCCGGAGGGTCACCCCCACGCCCAGCTCGGCCGCGGTCTCGGCGAGCCGGCCGGCGAGCGCGTCGGCGGTGCCGGGCGGGAGGTCCACCTCGGCGACCACCACGTACAACGTCCCGGCCAGGCGGGTGCTCAGGTCGGTGACGTTGCCGCCCGCGTCGGCGAGCACCCGGGTCATCGCGGCCACGATGCCCAGCCGGTCGGCGCCGTGCACCGCCATCACGTACGGCTCGCCGCCCGGCGCCAGCTCACCGTCCGGGGTGACGGCGCGTACGGTCGCCAGCAGCTGGCCGTCGGCGGCGAGCGGGGCCAGCGCGGCCTCGACCTCGGCGGCGGCCGGACCGACGCAGATCAGCGTCATCGCGAAGTGCCCCCGCAGCCGGGTCATCGTGCTGTCGGTGAGGTTCGCGCCGAGCCGGGCGAGCACCTCGGCGACGTCGGCCACGATGCCCGGCCGGTCCCGGCCGATGACGGTGATCGCGAGCTCGTTCATCCGGGCATTCTGCCCGATCCGCCCCCGGTCGCCGCGACGGCCCGCCCGGGCCGCCCAACCTGCGGGACCGGGCCGCGTGACATCATCGGCCCCGCGATGAGTGCACCCACCTTCACCACCCGGGTCAGCCGGTGGTACCAGGAGAACGCCCGTGACCTGCCGTGGCGCGGACCGGACGTGAGCCCGTGGGCGATCCTGGTCAGCGAGGTCATGCTCCAGCAGACGCCGGTGGTCCGGGTGGTCCCCGCCTGGCAGGCGTGGCTGGCGCGCTGGCCGGAGCCGGCCGCGCTGGCGGCGGACACCCCGGCCGAGGCGATCCGGATGTGGGGGCGGCTCGGCTACCCCCGCCGGGCGGTCCGGCTGCGCGAGTGCGCGGTGGCGATCGTGCAGCGGCACGGCGGCCGGGTGCCGGACCGGCTGGACCAGTTGCTGGCCCTGCCGGGCATCGGCACGTACACGGCTCGGGCGGTGGCCGCGTTCGCGTACGGGCAGCGGCACCCGGTGGTGGACACCAACGTCCGGCGGGTGGTCGCCCGGGCGGTGGCCGGCGAGCCGGACGCCGGACCGGTGACCCGACCCGCCGACCTGGTCGCCACCGAGGAACTGCTGCCCGCCGAGCCGGCCGCCGCCGCGCTGGCCAGCGCGGCGTTCATGGAACTGGGCGCGGTCGTCTGCACCGCCCGGGCGCCCCGCTGCGACCGGTGCCCGGTCGAGTCGGTCTGCGCCTGGCGCGCCTCGGGACAGCCCGCGCCGACCGGCCCGACCCGGCGCCCGCAGCGGTACGCCGGCACCGACCGGCAGGTCCGTGGGCTGCTGCTCGGGGTGCTGCGGGAGGCCACCGGCCCGGTGCCGCGGCAGCGACTCGACCAGGTGTGGGCGGACGACGTGCAGCGGTCCCGCGCACTGGCCGCGCTGGTGCAGGACGGCCTGGTGGAGCCGGTCGACGACTCCTCCTTCCGCCTGACCGGCGACACCCCCCTCCCCACCCCCTGACACCACCCCAACCAGCGCGCCGCCACGCCCCGCCCCGCCAGGCCGCGTCGGGCCACGTCCGCCGCCCATGATCGTCTGACGATGGGCAGGTGTTTCACCGGGCATACGCCCTGCCCTGCATCAGACGATCACGGCCGAGAGGCCGAGAGGCCGAGAGGCCGGGTGGCCGGGCGGGCCGGGCGGGCCGGTGTCGGGTGGGCGGGTTGGGCGGGTTCGGGTGCGCAAAAGGCGACGGCCCGGTGGCGGGTGCCACCGGGCCGTCGCCCTCGTGCTGTTGGCCTTACTCGTCCGCGCCCGCGGCGGCGGTGCCGCCGAGGTCGGCCGGGACCGCGTCCGGCACGTCGACCGGCTTGTCGGCGCCCCGGAAGACGAGCTTGGACTTGTCGATGTTGCTCGGGTCGCCCTCGCAGTCCACCACCACGATCTGACCCGGGGTCAGCTCGTTGAAGAGGATCCGCTCGGAGAGGTTGTCCTCGATGTCGCGCTGGATCGTGCGACGCAGCGGACGTGCACCGAGCACCGGGTCGAAGCCCTTCTTCGCCAGGTACTTCTTGGCGTTGTCGGTCAGCTCCAGACCCATGTCCTTGTTCCGCAGCTGGGTCTCGATCCGCGCGATCATGATGTCCACGATCGAGAGGATCTCGTTCTCCCGCAGCTGGTGGAAGACGATGGTGTCGTCGATCCGGTTCAGGAACTCAGGCCGGAAGTGCTGCTTGAGCTCGTCGTTGACCTTCTGCTTCATCCGGTCGTAGTTGGACTCGGAGTCCTCCGACGCCTGGAAGCCGAGCGACACCGCCTTGGCCACGTCACGCGTACCCAGGTTGGTGGTCAGGATGATGACCGTGTTCTTGAAGTCCACGATCCGGCCCTGACCGTCGGTGAGCCGACCGTCCTCCAGGATCTGGAGCAGCGTGTTGAACACGTCCGGGTGGGCCTTCTCGATCTCGTCGAAGAGGACCACCGAGAACGGCCGACGCCGCACCTTCTCGGTCAGCTGCCCGCCCTCGTCGTAGCCGACGTAGCCGGGAGGAGCACCCACCAGCCGGGAGACCGTGTAGCGGTCGTGGAACTCGGACATGTCCAGCTGGATGAGGGCGTCCTCGCTGCCGAACAGGAACTCGGCCAGCGCCTTGGAGAGCTCGGTCTTACCGACGCCGGACGGGCCGGCGAAGATGAACGAGCCCGAGGGACGCTTCGGGTCCTTCAGCCCGGCGCGGGTACGCCGGATCGCCTTGGACACCGCCTTGACCGCGTCCTCCTGGCCGATGACGCGCTTGTGCAGCTCGTCCTCCATGCGCAGCAGGCGCGAGGTCTCCTCCTCGGTCAGCTTGTAGACCGGGATGCCGGTCCAGTTGCCGAGCACCTCGGCGATCTGCTCGTCGTCGACCTCGCTGACGACGTCCAGGTCACCGGCCTTCCACTCCTTCTCCCGCTGCGCCTTCTGGCCAAGGAGCTGCTTCTCCTTGTCGCGCAGCTGGGCGGCGCGCTCGAAGTCCTGCGCGTCGATCGCGGACTCCTTGTCGCGACGCACCTGGGCGATGCGCTCGTCGAAGTCGCGCAGGTCTGGCGGCGCGGTCATCCGGCGGATGCGCATCCGGGCACCGGCCTCGTCGATCAGGTCGATCGCCTTGTCCGGCAGGAAGCGGTCGGAGATGTAGCGGTCGGCCAGCGTCGCCGCCGCGACCAGGGCCGCGTCGGTGATGCTCACCCGGTGGTGCGCCTCGTAGCGGTCGCGCAGCCCCTTGAGGATCTCGATGGTGTGGGCCAGCGACGGCTCACCCACCTGGATCGGCTGGAACCGGCGCTCGAGAGCGGCGTCCTTCTCCAGGTGCTTGCGGTACTCGTCCAGCGTGGTGGCGCCGATGGTCTGCAGCTCGCCACGGGCCAGCATCGGCTTGAGGATGCTCGCCGCGTCGATCGCGCCCTCGGCGGCACCCGCACCCACCAGGGTGTGGATCTCGTCGATGAACAGGATGATGTCGCCCCGGGTGCGGATCTCCTTGAGCACCTTCTTGAGGCGCTCCTCGAAGTCACCGCGGTAGCGGGAACCGGCGACCAGCGCACCGAGGTCGAGCGTGTAGAGCTGCTTGTCCTTCAGCGTCTCGGGCACCTCGCCCTTGATGATCTTCTGGGACAGCCCCTCCACCACGGCGGTCTTACCGACGCCGGGCTCACCGATCAGGACCGGGTTGTTCTTGGTACGGCGGGAGAGCACCTGCATGACCCGCTCGATTTCCTTCTCGCGCCCGATGACCGGGTCGAGCTTGCCCTCGCGGGCGGCCTGGGTCAGGTTACGGCCGAACTGGTCCAGCACCAGGCTGGTGGACGGCGCGGCCTCGCCCGGCGCGGCGCCCGCCGCGGCCGGCTCCTTGCCCTGGTAGCCGGAGAGCAGCTGGATCACCTGCTGGCGGACCCGGTTGAGGTCCGCGCCGAGCTTGACCAGCACCTGGGCGGCGACGCCCTCACCCTCGCGGATCAGACCGAGCAGGATGTGCTCCGTGCCGATGTAGTTGTGGCCGAGCTGCAGCGCCTCGCGCAGCGACAGCTCCAGCACCTTCTTGGCCCGCGGCGTGAACGGGATGTGCCCGCTCGGCGCCTGCTGGCCCTGGCCGATGATCTCCTCGACCTGCTGGCGGACGCCCTCGAGGGAGATGCCGAGGCTCTCCAGGGCCTTTGCCGCGACACCCTCACCCTCGTGGATCAGGCCCAGCAGGATGTGCTCCGTACCGATGTAGTTGTGGTTGAGCATCCGGGCCTCTTCCTGGGCCAGGACGACAACCCGTCGCGCTCGGTCGGTGAACCGCTCGAACATGCCCTCGTGCTCCTCACGTGCCGTGCGCCTTGATGGTCAAAGATCTTGGCGGGGCCGGTGCGCGAACGCCCGGGACGGGCGTCCTTGCCTCATTACTCTATCGCCGCGGACCGACTCAGCTGAGGTCGTGTGTCTCCGGCAGGAGCCGTGTACGCGTCGCTCTGCACAACCGTCCGCGCTCAGCGGGTGTTCCGGTACCCCGAGCGCTACGCGTAGAGCGAAATTCCGCCCGCCGGTCGGACAACCTCTGGAACGGCCCACGCGGGCCCCGACGGCACCCGCACGGCCGGGAACGACGCCGGCACGACCGGCGCATGGGCCGCCCGACGGTCATCCACAAGCTGTGGAAAACTCCTCCACCGGCTGTGGACAACGCGCGTCCCACCGGGATTCTTCCCGCCGTATTCCACCACCCGGCCGGACCGCCGCGGACACCCGTGGTACGCGGCCCGCCCGGTGGACGCCGAATGACCACCGGCGTGCGGTGGGCCAGAATGTCTGGTTCGGCGCACACCCGTTCCCGGCCCCTCGCAGGCCGGGAAACCGGACTCGGGGGCGGAAACGGCGACGCCGGCCCGGAGAGGTGCTCCGGCCCGGCGTCGGGTCGCCCGTCGGCGGCGCGTCAGCGCGTGGCGTGGTACTCGTCGACGATCTCCTGAGGGATCCGGCCCCGGTCGGAGATGTCCTTGCCGGCCTTCTTGGCCCAGGCCCGGATCGCCTTGTTCTGCTCCCGATCGGCGGTGGCGCCGCCCCGGCCGCGTGCGGCCCGGCCACCGACGACCACGCCGCCCCGGCCGACCTTGGTGCCCGCCCCGACGTACGGCGCGAATACCTCACGCAATTTCTCGGCGTTGGAACTCGACAGGTCGATCTCGTACTGAACGCCGTCGAGGGCGAACTTGACGGTCTCGTCAGCGTCCCCGCCGTCCAGGTCATCGACCAGCTTGTGAATGATCTGCTTGGCCACGTCCCACATTCCTTTCGAGCAGGGTGCACCTGCAAACTGCAAGAACAATAACCCGTACGACGCGCGCCGCGTCAATAGGATGCGGTATCGATCCGGTTGAGGGTTGTTGCGACTACTCCGGCCGCACCAACGGGAACAGGATCGTTTCCCGAATTCCCAGGCCGGTGAGCGCCATCAACAGCCGGTCGATTCCCATTCCCATACCCCCGGCCGGCGGCATTCCGTACTCCATCGCGCGGAGGAAGTCCTCGTCCAGCCGCATGGCCTCGTCGTCGCCCCGGGCGGCGAGCTGCGCCTGGGCCAGCAGCCGCTCCCGCTGCACCACCGGGTCGACCAGCTCCGAGTACGCGGTGCCCAGCTCGAAACCGAGCACGTAGAGGTCCCACTTCTCGGCCAGCCCCGGCTCGCTGCGGTGCGCGCGGGTCAGCGGGCTGGTCTCCACCGGGTAGTCCCGGACGAAGGTGGGCGCCTCCAGGCCGGGGACCACCAGTTCCTCGAACAGCTCCTCGGCCAGCTTGCCGGGTCCCCACTTCGGGTCGACGGCGAGGTCCACCTTGTCGGCGTACTCGACCAGCCGGGCCCGTTCGGTGTGCACGGTCACCTCTTCGCCGAGCGCCTCGGAAAGCACCCCGTAGAGAGTCACCGAACGCCACTCGCCGCCCAGGTCGAACTCCCGGCCGTCGGCGTGGGTGACCACCGTCGAGCCACTGACCGCGATCGCCGCCCGCTGGACGAGATTGCGGGTCAGCTCGGCCATCGTGTTGTAGTCGCCGTACGCCTGGTAGGTCTCCAGCATCGCGAACTCCGGCGAGTGCGAAGAGTCGACGCCCTCATTACGGAAGTTGCGGTTGATCTCGAAGACCCGCTCCACGCCGCCGACCACGGCACGCTTCAGAAACAGTTCCGGCGCGATTCGCAGATACAGATCGGTGTCGAGCGCATTGCTGTGGGTCACGAATGGGCGGGCCGCCGCGCCACCGTGCAGCAACTGCAGCATCGGCGTCTCCACCTCGATGTAGCCCTGCTCGTGCAGCGAATCACGCAGACTGCGTACGGTGGCCGCGCGGGTGCGGACCATCTGGCGCGCCTGCGGCCGGACGATCAGGTCGACGTAGCGCTGCCGGACCCGGGCCTCCTCGCTGAGCGGCTTGTGCGCCACCGGCAGCGGGCGCAGCGCCTTGGCGGTGACCACCCACTGCTCGGCCAGGACCGACAGCTCGCCCCGGCGGCTGGTGATCACCTCGCCGGTCACCCCGACGAGGTCGCCGAGGTCCACCAGGCGCTTCCAGTCCTCCAGCCGCTCCGGGCCGATCCGGTCGAGGGAGAGCATCGCCTGCAGCTCGGTGCCGTCACCGTCGCGCAGGGTGGCGAAGCAGAGCTTGCCGGTGTTGCGTACGAAGATCACCCGCCCGGTGACCGAGGCCCGGTCGCCGGTGGCGGTGTCGGTCGGCAGGTCGGCGTACTTCTGGCGGATCTCGGCCAGCGTGTGGGTGCGCGGGAATCCGACCGGGTACGGCTCCACGCCGTCGGCGAGCATCCGGTCCCGCTTCTCCCGGCGGACCTTCATCTGCTCGGGAAGGTCGTCGGCGGGATCCACTGGCACGGGCTTCTGCTCGGTCACGGCACGCTTCCTCAGAGGGAGATGTTCGGCGGGGTCAACCCCCGAGCGTACTCAAGCACCCAGTCGCCGGTTACCGGATAACCTGCCCGGCATGACCGACCCCACTCAGGCGCTGTCGTTCGGGACGGTGGCCGCCGACTACGACCGGTTCCGGCCCCGCTATCCGCGGGAGGCGGTCCGCTGGGCGCTCACCGGCCTGGCCCCGTCCGCCCGGGTGGTGGACCTGGGCGCCGGCACCGGCATCCTCACCCGCGCGGTGCTGGCCCTCGGCCACCAGGTGGTGCCGGTCGAGCCCGACCCCGGGATGCGGGCCCAGCTCGACGCGGTGACCCCGGGCACCGTCGCGCTGGCCGGCAGCGCGGAGTCCGTGCCACTGCCGGACGGTACGGCCGACGCGGTGGTCGTCGGCCAGGCGTACCACTGGTTCGACCGGGAGCGGGCGCACGCCGAGATCGCCCGGGTGGTGCGGCCGGGCGGCGTCTTCGCGCCGATCTGGAACGTCCGGGACGAGGAGGTCGCCTGGGTGGCCGAGCTGAGCCGGATCGCCCACATCGGGGACAGCGCGGGGAACGTGATCGAGAAGTACGCCGACTTCGGCGCCGACTTCGGGCCGATCGAGCTGGGCCGGTTCGCCCACACGAGCACGCTCACCCCCGGTGAGGTGATCGAGCTGCTGCACACCCGCTCGTACTGGCTCACCGCACCGGCGAAGGAGCGCGGGAAGATCGACCGACAACTGCGTGACCTCTTCGCCACCCACCCCGACCTGGCCGGGCGGGACACCGTCGAGCTGCCGTACCAGACGCTGGTGTTCCGGTCCCGCCGACGCTGAACCACCGGCGGTCGCCGGGCGCCCGATCGGCGGAGAAGGCAGGCCGGACCGCCCGGGTCAGACGTTGCGGTCGTAGACCATCCGCAGGCCGATCAGCGTGATCATCGGCTCGTGGTGGGTGATCGTCCGGCACTCGTTGATCACCAGCGAGGCCAGCCCGCCGGTGGCGATCACGGCCCGCACCTCGCCCAGCTCCTCGGTCATCCGCTCGACGATCCGGTCCACCTGGCCGGCGAAGCCGAAGTAGAGGCCGGACTGGAGGCACTCGACGGTGTTCTTGCCGATCACCGAGCGGGGCCGGGTGGCCTCGACCTTGCGCAGCTGGGCCGCGCGGGCGGCCAGCGCGTCGAAGGAGATCTCGATGCCGGGGGCGAAGGCACCGCCGAGGAACTCGCCCCGGCCGCTGATCACGTCGAAGTTGGTGGTGGTGCCGAAGTCCACCACGATCGACGGCCCGCCGTAGAGGGTGTAGGCCGCCAGGGTGTTGACCACCCGGTCGGCGCCCACCTCCTTCGGGTTGTCGATGGCGAGCTGCACCCCGGTCCGCACCCCGGGCTCCACGATCACACTCGGCAGGTCGGCGTAGTAGCGGGACAGCATGGTGCGCAGCGAGCGCAGCGCGGCCGGCACCGTCGAGCAGGCGGCCACCCCGGTGATCTCGACGGCGTCCCCGGCGAGCAGGCCCCGGAACTTCAGCCCCAACTCGTCCGCCGTCGAGCGCGCATCGGTCTTGATCCGCCAGGAGTGCACCAGCTTGTCGCCGTCGAAGGTCGCCAGCACGGTGTTGGTGTTTCCGATGTCGATGCAGAGCAGCACGCCCGAAGCCTAGACAACGCGGCTACGGGCGGGCGCGCAGCGGCCGACGAACCGTATCCTGGACGGATCGCGGCATGAACATAGGTCTATCCACGGCTGGGCCGGACGGGGAGCGGACATGTCGGGGATGTGGTGGGCCCGCGGGCGCAACACGTTGCGCCGGCGCCGTCGGCATGTGCTGGTGCTGGCCGCGCTGACCGGTGGCGCGCTCTGGATGATCGTGCAGTCCTGGCGCTCCGGGCAGACCTTCCGCGGCGACCTCTACCTCAACATCGGCGCCGCCCTGATCATGACGCTGCTGACCTACGTGGTGCTCAACCCGCTCTTCCGCGAACTCCAGACGGTGAGCATCATCGAGCACCCCCGGCTCGACCGGGACGCGCTGATCGAACGGGTGGCCAACTGCCGGGAAGCCGTGGCGATCCTGGAGACGTTCACCAGCATGCTGGAGGGGCCGTACACCAACCGGTTCCTCTCCGCGCTGCGGGTCGCGCTGGCCAACGGGGCGACGGTCCGGGTGCTGCTGCTCGACCCGGACTCGCCGGCGGTCCGGCTGCGGGCCGAGGAGCTGCGCCGCTCGGACGCGGCCATCGCGATCATGAACAACCTCTTCCACTTCGGCCGGCTCCAGCAGCAGCTGCCGCCGGCCTCCCGGTCCCGGCTCCGGGTACGCCTCTACAGCACCGCGCCGTCGGTGCAGATGTACCGCTGGGACGACAAGGCGTACATCTCGTTCTTCCCGGTCAGCGGCAAGACCTTCGACGCCCAGCAGATCGAGGCGTTCGTCAACACCCCGCTCGGCGAGTTCGTGGACGACCGGTTCACCGAGCTGTGGGAGACCGCCCCGGTACGCGACCTCGACTCCTGCCTGAGCCTGCAACTCTGCCTCCGCCAGGACGGGCGCGACCTGGAGACCTGCGAGGCCCGCTACGTGCGGGTGGACGGCACCTGGTACATCGCCGGCAGCGACCTGGTCCGGAACGTGGCCCGGCAC
The DNA here is from genome assembly GCF_900090235.1 of Micromonospora echinaurantiaca. Lineage (NCBI taxonomy): Bacteria > Bacillati > Actinomycetota > Actinomycetes > Micromonosporales > Micromonosporaceae > Micromonospora > Micromonospora echinaurantiaca. Next base: position 5,972,843 of record NZ_LT607750.1, read on the forward strand.
GGGTTGGCCGGGCTGAGCGTGGTGCTCCAGCGGCCGGAGGCCGCCGGCCAGACCTTCGCCCTGGGCGAGGCCGACGAGCTGGAGCCCGGGATCTACCACCGCGCGCTCCAGCTCTTCCGGGCCAAGTACGGCCTGGACCACCGGGACGACACCGAGAACCAGGTGATCTTCAACCTGGTGGGGCCGGCCGCCCTGCCCACCCGGGCCGCGGCCTGAGCCGACCGGCGCGGCGACCCGATCCACCGCGCCGGCCAGCCCGTGGTGACCGCCCGGCGGCCGACGCCGCCGTCGGCCGGAGCGTCACTCGGTGCGCAGGTCCATCGCGATGTCGAGGATCGGCGAGGAGTGGGTCAGCCCGCCGACCGAGAGGAAGTCGACGCCGGTCGCCGCGTACCGGGCGGCCACCGCCAGGGTCAGCCCGCCGGTCGCCTCCAGCTCGGCCCGGTCGCCGACCGCGGCCACCACCTCGGTCAGCACCTCCGGCGTCATGTTGTCGCAGAGCAGGAAGTTCGCGCCGGCCTCGACCGCCTCCACCGCCTCGGCCAGCGTGGTCACCTCCACCTGCACCGGCACGTCCGGGAACGCGTCCCGGACCCGCCGGTACGCCGGGGTGATGCCGCCGGCCGCCAGCTTGTGGTTGTCCTTGATCATGGCGACGTCGTGCAGCCCCATCCGCTTGTTCGTGCCGCCGCCGGCCCGGACCGCGTACTTCTCCAGAGCGCGCAGGCCCGGGGTGGTCTTGCGGGTGTCGAGCACCATCGCCTTGGTGCCGGCCAGCGCGTCCGCCCAGGCCCGGGTGTGGGTGGCCACCCCGGACATCCGGCAGAGCAGGTTGAGCGCGGTCCGCTCGGCGGTGAGCAGCAGCCGGGTCGGCCCGGTCACCGTGGCCAGCACGTCGCCGCGGGCCACCCGCGCGCCGTCCCGCGCGACCAGCGACACCTCGACCGTACGCGCGCCGCCGGTCACCTCGCCGACCAGCTCGAACACCGTGGCCGCCACGGCCAGCCCGGCCACCACGCCGTCCGCGCGGGCCACCAGGTCGGCCGTGTCCATCTGCTCGACCGGGATGGTGGCGACGCTGGTGACGTCCAGGAAGTCCGGGCCCAGGTCCTCGACCAGGGCGTCCTCGACCACCCGGCGCACCCGGGCCGGGTCGAGCCCCGCCGCCCGCAACGCCCGCTCGGTCGACTCCGTCATCGCGTCTCCTCCCACTCCTGCGCCAACCGGCCCTGCGCCCCGATCGCACCGACCAGGTGGCCCAGCCACCGCTCGTCGGCCGTCGGGAAGTCCTCCCGCCAGTGGCAACCCCGGGTCTCCCGGCGGGCGTACGCGGCGGCGACCAGCGTCGACGCCACCGTGACCAGGTTCGTCGCCTCCCAGTCGGCGGTGCGCGGGGTGCCCCGTCCGGCGCCGACGTCGCCCAGCGTCGCCGCGGTCTCCGCCAGCGTCGCCGCCGAGCGGAGCACGCCGGCGCCCCGGGTCATCGCCCGTTGCAGCACCGGGGTCGCCGCGGCCGGCACCACCCAGCCCGCGCCGCCGACCCAGGCGCCGGTCGGCGCCGGCTGTGCCTGCTCGGGCAGGCCGGTGGCGACGTGCTCGGCGATCCGCCGGGAGAAGACCAGCCCCTCCAGCAGCGAGTTGCTGGCCAGCCGGTTCGCGCCGTGCACGCCGGTGCAGGCCACCTCACCACAGGCGTACAGGCCGGGGATGGAGGTGCGGCCGTGCAGGTCGGTGCGGACGCCGCCGGAGGCGTAGTGCGCGGCCGGGGCGACCGGGATCAGGTCCACCGCCGGGTCCACCCCGATGGCCAGGCAGGACGCCACGATGGTGGGGAACCGCTGGGCCAGCCAGTCCCCGCCGAGGTGCCGGGCGTCCAGGAAGACGTGGTCGGCGCCGGTGGCCAGCAGCACCCGGTGGATGCCCTTGGCCACCACGTCCCGGGGGGCCAACTCGGCCAGTTCGTGCTGGCCGACCATGAACCGTTTGCCGTCGGCGTCGACCAGGTGGGCGCCCTCGCCGCGCAACGCCTCGGAGACCAACGGCTGCTGGGCGTGCCCGGCGCCGGGCACCCGGACCTGCTCCGGCACGATCAGCGCGGTCGGATGGAACTGGACGAACTCCACGTCGGTCACGGCCGCGCCGGCCCGCATGGCCAGCGCCACCCCGTCGCCGGTGGACACCGCCGGATTGGTGGTGGCCGCGAAGACCTGCCCCATCCCGCCGGTGGCCAGCACCACCGCCCGGGCCAGGATCGCGCCGACCCCGTCCTCGCTGCCCTCGCCGAGCACGTGCAGGGTAATCCCGCAGGCCGGGCCGAGCCCGCCCGGGCCGTCACCGGGCGCCCGGAGCAGGTCCAGCACCAGGGCGTGCTCGACCAGCCGGATCCACGGGTCGCGGCGTACCGCCGCGTGCAGCGCCCGCTGCACCTCGGCCCCGGTCGCGTCGCCACCGGCGTGCACGATCCGGTTGGCCCGGTGCCCGCCCTCGCGGGTCAGCATCAGCGAACCGTCCGGGTTGCGGTCGAACTCGGCGCCGATCCGCATCAGCTCACGCAGCCGGGTCGGCCCCTCCTCGACCAGCACCCGCACCGCGGCCGGGTCGCAGAGGCCGACCCCGGCGACCTCGGTGTCGACGGCGTGCGCGGCCGGGGTGTCGTGCGGGTCGAGCACCGCGGCGATGCCGCCCTGCGCCCAGCGGGTCGACCCGTCGTCGATGTTGACCTTCGTGACCACGGTGACGTGCAGCCCCGCCTCCCGCAGGTGCAGCGCGGCGGTGAGCCCGGCCACCCCGGAGCCGACCACGATCACGTCGGTGGTCTCCACCCAGCCGGGGGCGGGCGCGACCAGCAGCGACGGCAGGGCCGGCAGGGCCGGCAGGTCGAGCGTCGGAAGGTCCATGCCCCCAGTCAACCCGAACGCCCCTCGCCCGGGGCGGCGGGGGCGGGACGAGTGGTTTGGGATACGCCGTCCGGCTACCGGGTGCGCACCGGCAGGCCGGCCGGACCGGCGCCCTTGAGCGAGCCGGTCACCGTACGGTCGCTGAGCCAGAGGTGGCAGCGGACCCCCCGGTCACCCACCCGCCACCGCCCGGCTCCCGGCGGGCGGACCACCACCCCGCTGCGGAAGCGCAGGTCCGCGTCGTTGGGCACGCCGACGTACCGGGCGAGGACCGAACGGCAGCCGGCGTAGAGCGGCAACCAGTCGGCGTCCCGGCTCGGGTACGGCAGGTCCGGCGCCCGCCACACCCCGACGAACTCGGCGTCGTGGCGGGTGGCGCACTCCACCGGAAGCAGCGACCCGACGGCCCCGCCCCGGCCGCCGCGGGTCCGCTGGCAGCCCAGCCGCAGCGGGGACGCGCCCCGCAGCGCGTCCCGCAGGCTGCCGGTGCGGGTCACCACGGTGGCCGCCGCCTCGACCGTGGTGAGTTCGGTGAGGTCGCAGCGGAACCAGCGGGAGCCGGCCGCCCAGCCGGGCCCGGAGGGCACCGCGACCGCCAGCCGCAGCCGCCCGACCCGCCACTCGTCGCCGACGTACTCGCTGGCCCTGCCGTCGCACTCGGCGAACGCGCCGCGCAGCTCGGTCGAGCCGCTGGCCGGCGGGGTCGCCCGGGCGGCCGGGAACGCGCCGACGTGCACCGTCTCCACCCGGTGCGGGGCGGCGCAGTCCACCGGCTGGTACGCCGACAGCGGCACCACGTCGGTGAAGTCCGCCTCGTGGCAGACCCCGGCGGCCGGGGTGAACGGCCCCGGCGCGGGCAGGGCGGCCCAGTCGTCGACCAGGTCGCCGTCCAGCCCTCCGGCGCCGCCGCAGCCGGCCAGCAGGGCGCCCGTGACGACAGCTGCGAGCAGGGTGGTCATCGCACGGCGCATCCGCGGCCTCCCCCAACCACCGACCGTCTTCCGACGGTGTGCTCAGGGTAACCAGGAATGACCTTCCGGTGACAGACCGGAGGCGGGGTCGGAAACCTGCCACCGGTGACGGGACGGTCGGGCGGCCGGCCGCCGACCGGAACGGCTCAGACGGCGGCGAACGGGCTGGGCACCGGGTCGCCGGCCATGCCCGGGGCCACCCCGGCCGGGTCGGCGCCCAACTCGATCACCCGGTTGTCCGCGTCCACGTGCACCACCCGCGGCTGGTACGCGCGGGCCTCGGCGTCGTCCATCTGCCCGTACGAGATCAGGATGACCAGGTCGCCCGGGTGCACCAGGTGCGCGGCGGCACCGTTGATGCCGATCACGCCGCTGCCCCGCTCGCCGGGGATGACGTACGTCTCCAGCCGGGCGCCGTTGGTGATGTCCACGATCGCCACCTGCTCGCCGGGGAGCAGGTCCGCGGCGTCCAGCAGATCCTGGTCCACGGTCACCGAGCCGACGTAGTGCAGGTCGGCCTGGGTCACCGTGGCCCGGTGGATCTTCGACTTGAGCATGGTCCGCAGCATCGGGGTGCCTTTCACGCGTGCGTGGTGGGGTTCGGGATCGCCGGGGCGAGCCGGATCGCCGTGTTGTCGATCAGCCGGGTGTTGCCGACCCAGGCCGCGATGAGCAGCCGGGCCGGGCCGGCGACCGGTCCCGGCTCCAGGTCCGGGTCGGTGAGCACCAGGTAGTCCAGCCGTGCGCCGGGCGTACCGGCACCGAAACCGGCATGGGCGGCGGCCAGCACGGCGCCCGCGTCCAGCCCGCGGTCGGCGGCCTCCGCGCCGGCCCGCAGCGCCGCCGAGAGGCTGAGCGCGGCCTGCCGCTCGGTCGGCGAGAGGTAGCGGTTGCGGCTGGACAGGGCCAGCCCGTCCGGCTCCCGTACGGTCGGCACGCCGACCACTTCGACCGGCACGTCGAGGTCGCGGGCCATCCGCCGCACCAGGGTCAGCTGCTGGTAGTCCTTCTCGCCGAAGAACGCCAGGTCGGGGCGGGTCAGCTGGAGCAGCTTCAGCACCACGGTGAGCACCCCGTGGAAGAAGCCGGGCCGGCTGTGCCCCTCCAGGTCCTCGCCGAGCTGGCCCGGATTGACCCGGACCCGGGGCTGGCCGTCCGGGTACATCTCCGCCACCGAGGGGGCGAAGACCAGGTCGGCGCCGGCTCGCCGGCAGACCTCCAGGTCGGCGTCGAGGGTACGCGGATAGCGGTCGAAGTCCTCGTTCGGGCCGAACTGCAACGGGTTCACAAAGATGGTGACCAGCACGTGGTCGGCCCGCTCCCGGGCGGCCCGCAGCAGCGCCTCGTGGCCCGAGTGCAGGGCGCCCATGGTCATCACGACGCCCACGGTGCCCTTCAGCCCGCCGCGCGCCGCGGCCAGCTCGGCCCGGGTGTGCACCAGTTCCGTCACGCGGCACCTCCGCCGGTCGTCACCTGCTCGCTCACGCGGCGACCTCCCGCGCCGTGTCGGCCAGCACGCCGAGCAGCGACTCCGCGTCGACCGGGCGCAGCCGGCCGGCCGCGATGGCCCGGTCCGCGGTACGCCGGGCCAGCGCCAGGTACGGCGCGACCGACTCCGGCGCGGTGGCGGCCAACCGGGCCAGGTGCCGCTCCACCGTGCCGGCGTCGCCCCGGGACACCGGGCCGGTCAGCGCGTCGTCGCCGAGCCGCAGCGCGTTCTCCAGGGCGGCCCGCAGCAGCGGGGCGAGCACCTTCTCCGGCTGGGCCACCCCGGCGTCGCGCAGCCGGTCGGCCGCCTCGTTGACCAGGGTCACCAGGTGGTTGGCGCCGTGCGCCAGCGCCGCGTGGTAGAGCGGCCGGTCCGCCTCGCCCACCCACTCGGGCACGCCGCCGAGATCGGCGACCAGCCGGGCGGCCAGCGGGCGCAGCTCGGCCGGCGCGGTCACCCCGTACGAGATGCCGGCGAGCCGGCCGAGGTCGTCCGGCGTACCCGTGAAGGTCATCGCGGGGTGCAGGGCCAGCGGGCGAGCGCCCACGGCGGCGGCCGGCGCCAGCACGGCCAGCCCGTGCGCGCCGGAGGTGTGCGCGACCACCTGGCCGGGCCGGAGCGCGCCGCTGTCGGCCAGGCCGGCGACCACCCCGGCCAGCGCGTCGTCCGGGACGGCGAGCAACAGCAGGTCGGTGGCCGCTCGGGCCACCGAGGTGGCGGAGCGGCGGGGAACGCCGGGGAGCAGCAGGGCCAGCCGGGCACGGCTGGCGCCGGAGACGCCGGCGGCGGCGACCACCCGGTGACCGGCGGCGGTCAGCGCCGCGCCCAGCACGGCACCGACCCGGCCGGCGCCGATGACGCCGACGGTGAGGAAGCGGGGGGTGGTGGCCGGGGCGCCGGCAAGGGCGCCGCCCGACTGTGCGGCGGCCCCGCGCGGGGCGGCCGGACGCGGGCGCAGCGGTGCGCTCATGGCAACGATCCAGTCCTCGAGAAGGGGTACCGGTCGCCGCAAGTATGCGCCGGGGCAACGATGCCGAAACAGGATGTGTGAAAACCTTCACCAACCGGGCGACCGGCCCCCTCCGGTGGCGCGGCGCGGCCCGCTGTGCGGGGTACCTACCGGTGATCGTCTGACGTTCAGAAGGTGTCCGGACGCGGCTGCGACCTTCTCCCGATCAGAGGATCACGGTCGAACTGCCGGGGCAGGCGGCGGCGGGGGTGGGGTGAGCCCGGGTCGGCGTAGGGTCGGGCGGTGACGCACGCCGAGAGCTGCGCCGAGCAGAGGTCGACCCGATGGCGGGCCGCGATGGGCCAGGCGCTGTACGGGCCGGGCGGGTTCTTCGTCTCCGGCTCCGGCCCGGCCGACCACTTCCGCACCAGTGTCCACGCCTCACCGGCGTTCGCCGCCGCGCTGCTGCGCCTGCTCGAACAGGTCGACGCCGCCCTCGGCCACCCCGAACGGCTCGACGTCGTCGACGTCGGCGCTGGTCGCGGTGAGCTGCTACGGACCCTCGCCACGTTGGCCGCCGCTTCCAACGATGCTGTGGGGTTCGCCGTCTCCGGCGACGTCGGGGGCGCGGTGGCGTCCGCCGGTTCCGGTGGCGTCGGGGGTGCGGGGTTCGTCGCTTCCGGCGGCGTCGGGGGTGCGGGGTTCGTCGCTTCCGGCGGCGTCGGGGGTGCGGGGTTCGTCGCTTCCGGCGGCGTCGGGGGTGCGGGGTTCGTCGCTTCCGGCGGCGTCGGGGGTGCGGTGGGGGTTTCCGGGGAGCCCACCCGCTCCGGGCGGTCAGGCTTGATCCCTCCGCGGGCGGGCTCCCCGGAAACCCTGACTCCTCCGGCCGCCGTCCGCCCGGCACCCTCCCCCGGATTCTCACCCGCCGTCGGTCCGGCGAGCGCTGCGCTGCCTGCCCCCGCCGGTTCGGCACGGTTCCCTGCGTCGGGGCCTGCCGTCGATGCGGCGACTTCCGCTGCCTCCGCCGCCGCATCGCTCGGTGCACCGTCCGGCGGGGTCGCTGACCGGCAGCCGCTCGTTCGGCGGTTGCGGCTCACCGCGGTCGAGCTTGCTCCCCGACCCGATGACCTGCCCGCCGAGATCGCCTGGTCCGACGAGATTCCCTCCGGGGTCGTCGGGCTGCTCGTGGCCACCGAGTGGCTCGACAACGTGCCGCTCGACGTGGCGGTGCACACCGGCGACACCTGGCGCTATCTGCTGGTCGATCCGCTGACCGGCGAGGAGAGCGTGGGTGGGCAGGTCAGCCCGGAAGACGCCGAGTGGCTGGCGACCTGGTGGCCGGTTCCCGGCGGCGACCTCGCCGAGCACGACGTCAGCCTGCCGGGACAGACCGGGACCGGCTCTCCTGGGTCGACCGGGTCGGGTTTCCGGGCAGCCCGGCCGGCGGAGGGATCAAGCCTGACCGCCCGGAGCCGGTCGGGCTGCCCGGAAACCCCTACGGCAAGGCGCGCCGAGATCGGGCGGACCCGCGACCAAGCCTGGGCGGAGGCGGTGCGGAAGGTCGACCGGGGGCTGGCGGTGGCGGTGGACTACGGGCACCTGCGGGAGAACCGGCCGGTGGACGGGACGTTGACCGGGTACCGGGGTGGCCGGCAGGTGCCGCCGGTGCTGGACGGGTCGTGTGACGTGACCGCGCACGTCGCCATGGACTCCGTCGCGTCCGCCGGTGAGCGGGTCGCCCAGTGTGCGTACGCCCTGGGGTCGCAGCGGGAGGGGCTGCGGGCGCTCGGGGCCGACGGCGGCCGACCGCCGCTGAGCCTGGCCGCCAGCGACCCGGCCGGGTACGTGCGGGCGCTGGCCGCCGCGTCGGCGGTGGCCGAGCTGACCGACCCGGCCGGGCTCGGCGGGCACTGGTGGCTGCGCCAACCGGTCGGCATCGATCCGGCGCCGTTCATGGCACGATGACGGGCATGACGACGGACGCCGGCGACCTCCGCGAGCTGACCGTCGGCACCGGAGCGGGCCTGGTGGCGGGCACCGGCGGAGAGCAGCTCGGCACCGACATGGTGCTCAACATCGGGCCGCAGCACCCCTCGACGCACGGCGTGCTCCGGCTGCGGCTGGTGCTCGACGGCGAGCGGGTGGTCTCCGCCGAGCCGATCGTCGGCTACATGCACCGGGGTGCCGAGAAGCTCTTCGAGGTACGCGACTACCGGCAGATCATCGTGCTGGCCAACCGGCACGACTGGCTCTCCGCCTTCGCCAACGAGCTGGGCGTGGTGCTCGCGGTCGAGCGGCTGATGGGCATGGAGGTGCCGGAGCGGGCGACCTGGCTGCGAATGGCCCTCGCGGAGCTGAACCGGGTGCTCAACCACCTGATGTTCCTCGGCTCGTACCCGCTCGAGATCGGCGCGATCACCCCGATGTTCTACGCCTTTCGGGAACGGGAGACCCTCCAGGCGGTAATGGAGGAGGTCTCCGGCGGCCGGATCCACTACATGTTCAACCGGGTCGGCGGGCTGAAGGAGGAGGTGCCCTCCGGCTGGACCGGCCGGGCCCGCGCCGCGATCGGCGAGGTACGCCGGCGGCTGCCCGACCTGGACAACCTGATCCGGCGCAACGACATCTTCCTGGCCCGCACCGTCGGCGTCGGGGTGCTCTCGGCCGCGGACGCCGCCGCGTTCGGCGCGTCCGGTCCGGTCGCCCGCGCCTCCGGGCTCGACCTGGACCTGCGCCGCGACGAGCCCTACCTGGCCTACGACCAGCTCGACGTGCCGGTGGTGACCAAGACCGCCGGGGACTGCCACGCCCGCTTCGAGGTGCTGCTCGACCAGGTGTACGCCTCGCTCGACCTCGCCGAGCAGTGCCTGGACCGGGTGGACCGGCTGACCGGGCCGGTGAACACCCGGCTGCCCAAGGTGCTCAAGGCGCCCGAGGGGCACACCTACGCCTGGACCGAGAACCCGCTCGGAATCAACGGCTACTACCTGGTGTCCCGGGGCGAGAAGACGCCCTGGCGGCTCAAGCTGCGCACCGCCTCGTACGCGAACGTGCAGGCGCTGGCCACCCTGCTCCCCGGCTGCCTGGTGCCGGATCTGATCGCCATCCTCGGCTCGATGTTCTTCGTGGTCGGCGACATCGACAAGTGACCGCAGGACGGCCGGGCGGGTCAGCGCCACCGGCCTACGCCAGCGGTCAGCGCCGGCGGTCAGCGCCGGCGGTCAGCGCCAGCGGGTTGCGGGCTCCGCCGCCGGTCAGCGCCACCGGCCTACGCCAGCAGTCGGCGCCGGCGGTCAGCGCCAGCGGTCGGCGGAGCGGGCGCCGCCGGCGCGGGGCGAGTCGTCCTGCGGCGGGTAGCCGTAACGCTGCTCCTCGGCGCGCGGCCGCCACCGCTCCGGCGCGGGCTCGGGCTCGTAGCCGCGCGACGGCTCCGGCTGGTGGCCGCGTGACTCGGGCTGGTGGCCGCGCTGCCGCGGCGGGCGCCACTCGTCCGGCACCGGCACCCCGCCGACCGGCAACGCCGGCCGGTCCTCCGGCTCGGCCCAGCCCTCGCGCCACCCCTCGGCGTCGTCCCGGTCGTGGCCCCGCCGGGCGCTCGCCCAGCGGTCCGCCACCCGGTACTCGGTGCCGCCCGCGTCGGCGAGCACCTCCGCACGCCGTTCCCCGACCCGCACCTCACGGCCGTGCTCGTCGTCGCGCACCGCTGCCCAGCGGTCACCGGCGCGCAGCCGCGACCAGTACTCACCACCCTCGGCGTCCTCGTCCGCCTGGTACGACCGGTCGCGTCCGGCCGGCTCGCGCCAGCCCGGTTCAGCACCGCCGGCCCAACCGCGGTCGTCCCGCTGATCGGACCAGCCGGGCTCGTCACGCCGGTCGGACCAGCCCCGGTCCTCGCGCTGCCCGGACCGGTCCCGCTCGTCCCGTTGGGCCGACCAGCCACGGTCGTCGTTCCGGTCGCCGTACCCGGACCAGGAGCGGCCGTCCGGTTCGGCACCGCCCCACGACCGCTCCTCGCCACCCGGGGCCCACCCGCCGCCGTAGCGGCTGCCGGAATCGCCGGGCACCCCGGCGGCGCCGTCCACGATGGTGTGCCGGGTGGTGACGTGCACGGTCTCGGTGTGCCGGACCACCCCGAGCGGGCGGGCCGCGGCCTCGGCGCGGCCGTCGGGTTCCGCCGGCCGGGCCGCGCCGTACACCCCGGTGCTCGGCCGCTCGCCGCCGCCGTACACCCCGCCCGAGGAGCCGTACCGGGCGGCCGGCTGCGGCCGGCGGGCTTCCTCGTCGTCGCGTGCCGGCTGCCCCCAGCGCGGCGCCGCCTCGTCCGGTACGCGGCCCCGGGCGGCGGCCGGCTCCTCCGCCGGCTCGGCGGCGGGCACCCGGGCGCGGCCGGCGTCGGCCTGGTCGTCACCGGCCAGCGCGGCGCTGCTGGCGTCGAGTCGCCGGCGCAGCGCGGCGACCGCCTCCTGGGCCCGCTGCGCGTGGTCGAGCGCCTGGTTGCCGCGCTGCGCCGCGGCCACGATCTCGCCGCGCAGCTCGCGCCGCAGCTGCTCGATCTCCTCCAGCAGCTCCTCGGTGTCGCCGTGGCCGCCGCCGTCGGGGCGCAACGCGATCGACAGGCCGATCAGCACCACGGCCAGGATGGCCAGCACGGCGGCGAACCGCAGCGGCCCGTTGCCGTCGGCGACCAGCAGGATCAACGCCGCCACCGGCGCCAGCGCCACACCGATCCAGAACAGGGCGGTGAGCAGGGACGGATTGCGCTTGTCGGCGGGGGCGACCGGGGCTGGCATGGGTGTGCAGCCTACCGAGAGTTGCCGTGCCTGGGAACGGCCCGAGGCATCCCCGGCCGGGCTTTACCGGGCGTTGACCCGTGGTTAACAAGAGCGGCGATCCGCCCCGGGCCGCAGGTCGACTCGACCGCAGTTCGCCTCGGGGCAGTTCGCCTAGCCGCAGTTCGCCCTTGCGCAGTGCGCCTCGTGCCGCGGTGGCGTCGCGAGGGAGTGGCCGTGCGCCCGGAGCGCGGCGGCGAGAGGCCGCCGCCGCACTCCGGATCGAGCATCAGCCGGTGGCCAGCGCCCCGTCGGAGGAGAAGACCAGCCCGACGCTGGCGGCGCCCGTCTTCAGCGCGTTCTTGGTCTGCGGACCGCCCGCGTCGAGCGAGCTGAACGAGCCGGCCTTGAAGTCGTAGACCTCGACCAGCCCGGCCTGGCACTTCGGCCGCTGCGGGCACTCCGGCGGGCCGGCCAGCACGGTGGCCTGGCCGGAGCACTTCGCGGCCAGGTCGGACAGGGTGCTGACGCCGTACTTGTCGGCGAACGCCTTGGTGACCGCGAAGGCGTTCTGGTCCTGCGCGGCCGACGGGGCGCCGAAGGCGATGCCCACCTTGTCACCGGCCGCCTTCAGCGCGGTGACCGTCTTGTCCAGCTCCGGCGAGGAGACCGGCTGGGCGTTCGGCCCGTTGGCCTTGGTGTTGAGGAACTCGGCCATGGTCGCCGCGTACTCCGGGACGACCTGGATCTCGCCCTTCTCCAGCGCCGGCTCGTAGAGCTCGCGGCTGCCGATCTGCTGCACCCGGACCTGGTAGCCGGCGGCGGTCAGCGTGACCTTGTAGAGCTCGGCCAGGGTCTGGCTCTCGCTGAAGTTGCCGGCGCCGACCACGATCTGCCCGCCCGGGCCCTTGGCGATGCCGGCGGTGAGGTCGTTCGCGGTGGCGAACTCCTTGGCCGCCACCTCGGGCGTCTTGCGGTCGACGTCGACGGCCTTGTTGAGCTGGATCAGCTTCGGCGTGTCGAGCGCGGTGGAGACCTTGTCGAGCGCCGCCACCAGCTGCGGGGTGGCCACGTCGACGTTGACCGCCGGGATGACGTTGTCGGTGTTCTGGAGCTTCTTGTCGTCGTCGAGGACGACGAGCTGGTCGCCGGCGACGGGGGCGCAGCCGGCCCCGGTGGCGCCCTGCTGGGGCGCGTCGGTGCCGGAGGAGCCCGCGTCGCCGCATCCGGTCAGCAGCCCGGCCGCCGCGAGGGCGCCGGCCGCCTCCACCGCCAAGCGTGTACGTGCGCGCATGATGCCCGCCTTCCGTGTCCCGGCGCGACCCGTGTCGGGCCGGCCGCGTGTCCGACGGGCGACTGCTTCGTCGATCGCCCGCGTTTCCACCCAACATCTTCCGCGCGGGTCCGACAACTTCGAGCGATGTTCGTCACCGGATCGTCACCCCCGGGGCCGGCACGCCGACCATGCCCCGGCGGCCGGTTCGGAAGGCCCGCCGCTGGTCGGCGATGGGACCGGCGGATCAGCCACCGGCGACCGCGTCGGCCGCCCGCCGGCTCGCCCGGCGGCGGGCCGGGCGCAGCGGTCGCGGGGTCACCAGCCGCTCGACCACGGCCAGCACCAGCTCCACCAGCACCGCGAGGCCGGCCACCAGGACGCCTCCGGCCAGGATCTGCCCGCCGCCGGCGGCGATGTCGAGCCCGAACCCGGCGCGGATGATCTGGCCCAGCCCGCCGCCGTTGACGAACGAGGCCAGCGCCGCGGTGGCCACCACCTGCACCGCGGCCGTCCGGAACCCGGCCGCGAGGTAGGGCACGGCCAGTGGCAGCTCGACCCGGCGCAGCAACTGCCAGCCGGAGAAGCCCATGCCGCGCGCCGCGTCCCGGGCCTCCGGGTCGGCCTGCCGCACCCCGGTGTACGCGTTCGCCAGCAGCGGCGGCACCGCGAAGACGGCCAGCGCCACCACCACCGCGGGGCGGCCGAAGCCGAGGAAGGTCAGCGGCAGGATGGTCAGCAGGGCGAGCGTCGGCACGGCGAGTGTGAGGTTGGCCACCAGCACGACGAGGCCACCACCCCGGCCGGTGTGCCCCAGCCAGAGCCCGATCGGCCAGGCCACCAGGCAGCCCAGCGCCACGGCGGCGGCCGACATCGACAGGTGCTCGCCGAGCCGGTCCAGGATGCCGCCGGGGTTCGTCCAGTTCAGCGGGTCGTTGAGCCAGACCAGGGCCGCCTCGACCGGGTTCACCGTCGCCCCCTTCCACGGGCCGGGCTGCCGGGCCGGGCGGTCACGCGGCCCGCCCGCGTCGCAGCCAGGGGGTGAGCAGCCGGCCCACCCCGGCGAGCAACAGGTCCAGCACCAGGGCGAGCAGGACGCAGAGCAGCGTCCCGGTCATGATCTGCGCCTTGTAGAAGTTGTTCTGGAAGCCGGCGAAGATGAGCTGCCCGAGGCCGCCGCGACCGATCACCACGCCGACGGTGACCAGGGCCACCGTGGAGACCGTGGCCAGCCGCAGTCCGGTGAGGATGCCGGGCAGGGCCAGCGGCAGCTCGATCCGGAACAGCCGGCCCCACCGGCCGTAGCCCATCCCCTCGGCGGCCTCCCGGACCTCGGGCGGCACCTGGTTGAGCCCGGCGATCGCGTTGCGCACGATCACCAGCAGCGCGTACAGCACCACCACGCTGAGCACGGTGATCGCGCCGATGCCCAGATAGGGCGCGAGGAAGGCGAAGAGCGCCAGCGACGGGATGGTGTAGAGCACGCCGGTGAGTGCGAGAATCGGCCCGGCGAGCCGGCGGAACCAGTACGCGGCCACCGCCAGCGGCAGCGCGACCAGGGCGGCGATCAGCACCGCGCGGGCGGTCAGCGCGGCGTGCTCCCGCACCGCGGCGAGGATCGTGTCAGAGTTGTCCCGCACGTACTGCCAGGAGAACCACGGGTTACCCGGGTCGGCCCGGTAGCTCAGGCGGAAGGACATACGTGGACGTTACCCCGGAGAGCACCGGCGAGCCGCGCGCGGCGTCGATCACCCTGGAGGGCATCCGCAAGCGCTACCCGGACGGCACCGAGGCGGTCCGCGAGCTCAGCCTGGACATCAAGGCCGGTGAACTGGTGGTGCTGATCGGCCCGTCGGGCTGCGGCAAGTCCACCGTGCTACGGATGATCAACCGGCTGGTCGAGCCGACCGGCGGCCGGATCCTGCTCGGCGACGAGGACGTGACCCGGGCGGACCCGGTCCGGCTGCGCCGGCGGATCGGCTACGTCATCCAGAACGTCGGCCTCTTTCCACACCAGACGGTCAGCGCCAACGTCGCCACCGTGCCCCGGCTGCTCGGCTGGCCCCGGGAGCGCAGCCGCCGCCGGGTCGACGAGCTGCTGGAGCTGGTCGGGCTGGACCCGGCGCAGTTCGGCCGGCGCTATCCGCACGAGCTCTCCGGCGGGCAGCGGCAGCGGGTCGGGGTGGCCCGGGCGCTGGCCGCCGACCCGGTGGTGCTGCTGATGGACGAGCCGTTCTCGGCCGTCGACCCGATCGTGCGGAGCCGGTTGCAGGAGGAGTTCCTGCGGTTGCAGGCCGAGGTGCGCAAGACGATCGTGCTGGTCACCCACGACCTGGACGAGGCGGTCCGGCTCGGCGACCGGATCGCGGTGCTCTCCGAGGGCGGTCACCTGGAGCAGTACGACACCCCGGCGGCCCTGCTCGGCGCGCCCGCCACGCCGTTCGTCCGGGAGTTCGTCGGCGCCGATCGGGGCATCCGCCGGCTGGTGGTCACGCCGGTCACCCGGGAGATGCTGGCGCCGCTGGCCGACGCGCCCGCCGACCTGCCGGCGGTCCCGCTCGGCGGTCCGGCGTACGACGCGCTCGGGGTGATGCTCACCGCGGCGGCCGACCGGGTGCTGGTCACCGACGAGGGGCGGCCGGTCGGCGTGCTCAGCCGGGCCGACCTGCTCGACGCCGGCCGGTCCGACCGCTGAGACCTGCGCCCGGGCGCCGGACGGCGACTCTTGCCGACCGGCGGCGACGGCCACCCGGGCGGATGGCGGACGACCGCGCCCCGGCTCAGGCCCGTCCGCCCAGGCTGGCCGTGCCCACGATCCAGCCGGCGAGGAAGCCGTACGAGGCGCCGGTGCCGGCGGACTGGAGCGCGGCGAGCAGCGTCGGGTCCGGACCGAGGAACGCCGCGAGCAGCGACGCCAGGCCGCCGGCCAGGACGTACGCGGCCCAGCCGGAGAAGAACTGGCTGACCGAACCCTGCACCCGGGCCACCTGGGCGGCGGGCAGCAGGTAGAGGAAGGTCGCCGCGAGCACCACCAGCAGCACCGCGCGCAGGTTGCCGGCGAGCAGTCCACCGTCCTCGCCGGAGAGGCGCCAGGCGGGCCAGCCGAGCAGCCGCAGGAACCAGCCGCCGGCCGAGTTCGGGTCGGTGTGGTCCTGCGCCCAGCCCACGTACGCCGGACTGCCGCAGACCGCGACCAGGACGAGCGCGGCCAGCGCGCCGGTGCCCGCCGCGGTGCCGTAACGGCCGATGCGGCGCGGTCGGTTGGTGAGGGCCATCGGTGGGTCAGCTCCCGCCGGGCCACTCGGCGGGCGCCGGCGTCACTTCGGGTGCTTCATCAGGTAGTCGATGAAGGCGGCCCGCAGCAGCGGCTCCGCCTCGTCGTAGCCGTGGCCGGTCAGCTCGCGCCACAGCGCGTTGGCCTCGTCGATGATCGGCCCGATCGAGTTCGGCGCCCCGTCCAGCGCGGCGGCCTCGTCCGCGTTCGGCAGGTGTCGCAGCACCGACCAGAAGAACCCCACGTCCCGGCGGTCCCGGGCGACCTCGAACGCGCGCTCCCGCAACTCCTCAGTGGACAGCGCGTCGAGCGCAGCGAACGACGGGTCGGCCCCGGGGGTCGATGGTGTGTCGGTCATGCCGCCGAGCCTAACCGCCGAGATCAGCCGGGGCCTGGTGGACGCGGCAGGCCCGTTCGGCGGTCCTCACCGGCCGCCGTCGTCCCACCGGCGGGGTCCGGTGTCCCACTGCGGGGAGCTCCACGGGTCGGCCGGGCTCTCGGTGGTCTGCGTGGGCAGGGTGGGCGGCCAGGTGTCGGCGGGGTCCGACCGGGTCATCGTCCAGCCGGTGCTGATCCGGCCGTCCCCGCCCGGTGCCGGCTCCGCCGTGCTGCCCGCCGCCGGCCGCCCGTACGCCTCGACCAGCCGGGTGACCACCAGTCCGACGCCGAGCGCGGCCCCGCCGACCGCCCACCGGCTCACCGTCCAGCCGCGGGCCTGCGCGTAGGTGAGCACGAGGGTCACCAGGCAGACCGCCAGCAGGGTGCCGAAGACGCCGCCGCGCCGGCCGTACCCGCTGGTCCCGGCGAGCAGCGCGGCGCCAACCGCCAGCACCGTCCAGTCCAGCCCGGGTGTGGGCGCCACCGGCCCGCCGGCACCGGCGGCCATCAGCACCCCGGCGAGCATGGCCAGCACGGTGGAGCCGATCAGCGCCCCGGCGGCGACGAACGCGGCCACCGCGCCCCGGCGGCGGGCCGGATCGGCGACCGGACGGAACCGGCCGATCAGGCGGCGGACCGGTCGGGTCGCCCCGAGCAGGCCGCCGAGCACGGCCACCGCGGCGAACCCGGCGAAGAGCTGAGTCGCGCCGCTGCTCGGGTCGTACTCCCCCTGCACCAGCACCGGCGCCGAGCGTTGCTCGATGTACACGATCACCCCGGCCGCGCCGGCGAGGCTCGCCGCCCAGGCGGGCACGTGCAGCACCACCACGGCCAGCGCCAGCGCCAGCCCGCCGAGGGCGGCCACCGCGGCGGCCGGCGCCACGGCGTTCACCACGCCCCGGTCGCCCTGCTCGGCCACGTGCAGGGCGGCGGCCACCGCCACCGGGCCGATGGCCAGGTTGACCACGGAGGTACGCAGGCTCAGCCCGGCGGCCAGCGCCAGCAGGCCGAGGGTGACCGCGGCGACCAGCAGCGACCGCAGCCCGCTGCCGCGCAGCGTCGCGGGGCTCTCCCGCCACAGCAGGTAACCCACCACGCCCACGGCGATCAGCAGCAGCGCCTCCCAGAGCAGGTGCACGGCGATCCGGTCCCGGCCGGGCTCGCCGTGCGCGGGGTCGTCGAAGACGTTCTCCAGGACGGATGCCGGTACCCCGGACGAGGGCTCGAGCGACCCGTCGCGCCCCGGCTCGTCGTACCCCATCAACGCCTCCCACCCTGGCCGGTCGTCCAGGTCCGACGCGCGGGCGGACCGGGGCGGCCGTTGCTCTCCGGTCGCCAGGCACGGTACCTGCGCAGGGAGTCCCGCGTAACCCCTCGATCAGCGCGGGCCGGGGCGGGTGTCCCGGTCGCCGGGCTCGCGGTCCTCGTCGTCCTGTTGCTCGGGTACCCGGCAGGAGCGTTCCAGCCAGAGCGCGGCGGCGACCAGGGCGAGCGAGGCGAGCAGCCCCGCGCCGGCGGCCGGTCGGTCCTCGCCGGCCGCACGGGTGGTCTCCACGAAGAGCCAGCCGGTGAGCCCGGCGTAGCCGCCGGCGAAGATGGCGCCGGCCAGCGAGGACGCCTTGGCCAGCACCACGAATCGGGCGACCATCAGCGGGTTGACCGGGTCGCGGCCGGGGCGGCGCTCGATCCGCCCCCGGGTGTTGATCGCGGCGTACGCCTCCAGCACGGCGAGCCCGGCCAGGGTGACCACCGGCAACCAGGGCAGCCGGGGCAGGCCGCTGTAGTAGAGACCGCTGATCAGCAGCCAGGCCGCCGCCGCGGCGGCGAGGGCGGCCACCACCAGGGTGGAGATCCGGGTCGGACCCATCCGTGACCGGCCGGGCCTCGGCCCGCCGGGTGGTCGGGACTGCGCCCGGGTCATGCCGGCACTCCGCTTCGCTGCGTGCCGCCATCAGGCACCACCGCGCCGAGCTGATGATTCACTCGCTGGCGCTCGCTCATGCCCTCGACTCTATCGCCAGTTCCGGTCGGGGACGCAGATCCAGGGCGTCGGCGGCGGCCGGCCCGGTGGTGAGCAGGTCGGTCAGCCAGCCGTGGCCGGGCAGCCGGCCGTACGGCTGGATGTCGATCCACGGTCGCAGCACGAACGCCCGCAGGTGCGCCCGGGGGTGCGGCAGGGTGAGCTCGGGATCGTCGCTGAGCACCGGCTCGTCGTCGTCGGTCCAGACGGCGATGACGTCGACGTCGAGGGTGCGCGGGCCGAACCGGCGGTCCGGGTCGCGGGTGCGCCCGGCGGCCCGCTCGGCGGCACGGGCCCGCTCCAGCCAGTCCCGGGGGGTCGCCGCCGGGTCCGCGGCCAGCAGCACCGCGTTGAGGTACGCGGGCTGGTCGGTGTCGCCCCACGGCGGCGTCTCGTACACCCCGGACACCACCAGCACGCTGTCGCCGAGCGCGTGCACGGCCGAGCGCAGGTGGTCGAGCCGGTCACCGAGGTTGCTGCCCAGCGAGAGGACGGCCCGGGTCACCGGGCACGCGTCCGGGTCATGGTGACGGCCACGTCGCTGAAGGCGTGCGGCACCGGCGCCTCGGGCTTGTGCACGGTGACCGTCGCGGTGACCACCCGGGAATCGGCCAGGCAGACCGCCAGCAGCCGATCGGCGAGCGTCTCGATCAGGTTGACCGGCTCCCCGGTCACCACCGCGACCAGCCGCTCGGCCAGCTCGCCGTAGTGGACGGTGTCGGTCACCTCGTCGGAGCGGGCGGCGGGCGCCAGGTCCAACTCCAGGACCGCGTCGACGACGAAGTCCTGGCCCTGCTCGCGCTCGAAGTCGTACACCCCGTGCCGACCGTGCGCCCGCAGGCCGGTCAGCTCGATCCGGTCGGTCACCGGTCCCCTCCTCCGCTCGGCACCGGCCCGGTGGCGACGAGCCGGGGCCGGCCGGTGGCCTGCCAGACCGCCAGCGCGTCCACGGTGCCCCGCACGTCGTGCACCCGGACCCCCCAGGCGCCGGACGCCACCGCGAGCACGCTGGTGGCGATGGTGGCCGCCTCCCGGCCGTCGGTCGGCCGGGGGGTGCCGTCCGGACCGGCTAGCAGCCGGCCGAGGTACGACTTGCGGCTCGACCCGAACAGCAGCGGGAAGCCGAGTTCGAGCAGCTCGGTCAGGCGGGCGCTGAGTTCCCAGTTGTGGGTGGCGGTCTTGGCGAAGCCGAGCCCGGGGTCGATCACGATCCGGTCGGCGGCGACGCCGGCCCGCATCGCCTCGTCGACCCGCTGGCCCAGCTCGGCGCGGACGTCGGCGACCACGTCGGTGTAGCTGGCCAGCTCCCGCATCCCCCGGGAGTGGCCGCGCCAGTGCATCAGCACCCAGGGACAGCCGGCCTCCCGGACCACCCGGGCCATGTCCGGGTCGGCGAGACCGCCGGAGACGTCGTTGACCACCGCCGCGCCGGCCGCGAGCGCTGCCTCGGCCACCCGGGCCCGGCTGGTGTCGATGCTGGTCGGCACGCCCGCCGCGGCCAGTTCCCGGATCACCGGGAGGACCCGGGCCGCCTCGGTCTCCGCGTCCACCCGGTCGGCGCCGGGCCGGGTCGACTCGCCGCCGACGTCCACCAGGTGGGCGCCGTCGGCGCGCAGCCGCACGCCGTGTCCGACGGCGGCATCCAGGTCGGCGTACCGTCCGCCGTCGGAGAAGGAATCGGGCGTGACGTTGAGGACGCCCATCACCACCGGGGCCGGGCCCCGTACCAGATCGGTCACGGCTTGACGGTACCGGTCCACAAGATGGCCCGGGCAGGCCTGGGTCGGCCGTCCGTACGACACCCCTGACATGGGCATTGGAACAGGTGTACGATCGGTCGTCCGGGTCGGATCGGGCAGCCTCTTCGCGGCTTGTCGCAAAGGGGGGCGGCCCGTACGCTTTGGAATTGCCCAGCATCGAGATGGCGAAGCCTGGAGGGAGGGCCGAAGCGGGAAATATCCGGCCAAAGCTGACCACTCTCCGTGGTGAGCAACGAACGCAGGGTTCCGCACGCTGCGCACAGTGAGCACCGTTCCCGCCCAGGCACGTCTACTGCACCGCCGCGGCGCCGCCGGCCGCGACATGGGGAGGTACCAGTGATCGCCATCGAGCTGATGGAGACGGCGTCCTCGACCGCCGCCCACCTGCTCTCCACCCTGGCGTCGACTCCACTCGCCGAGCCGGCGCCGAAGGGCATCGACACCGAGGGTGTCGTCACCTTCTTCGCCAGCAAGATCGCGCCGATCCTGCTCGCCGTCCTGGGCGTCATCTTCATCGGCCGGGCCAGCCGCGGCGAGATCTCCAAGGTGCTGACCAGTTCCGCGATCGCCATCGTCGGTCTGGCGTTCATCGCCGGGGCGGCCACGCTGTTCTTCATCGGCGACTACCTGATCGACCTGATCTTCGAATAGGCGCGGGCTCGACATGCGGCTGCGCACCGACGACGACATCTACCGGGCTCGCCTGGTCTACCTCGGGCCGCCCGGCTACACCCTTCCGGTCCACCTCCCGTACGCCCAGTACGGGCTGTTCATGCTGCTCGTCCCCCTCTACATGTTCATCCACTGGTTGTTCACGCTGAAGGTGGAGCTCTTCCCGGCCTGGGAGATCGCGCTCGCCATCGTGACCACCTCGTTCGTCTTCCGGTACGTCGACCCGGACCGGCCGGCGCGGATGGTGATCCGCACCGCGCTGACCGACTGGCGGCGCACCCGGGAGCCGGCCACCGAGCAGCGCGATCCCCGCCTGGTCGGCAGCCGGATCAGGATCCGGGAGGAACTGGCATGACCGGGCAGTCGTACGACGCGGGTGAGGCGATCGCATGAGCCGCTCTTCCACGCCGGGTTCCCCGGCCGGGCGTCCGGCCGCTCCGCCCGGTAACCGTGCGCGATCGTTCGACTACACGGATGCCCCGGAGCCGGACGAGGCCGCCCTCGACCCGGCGCTGGTGCCCGCCCCGGGTCACGGCGGGGTGGGCGTCTTCCAGGCGCCCCGCCCGGTGCAGCGCCGGGCCGCCACCGAACCCGCCCCCGCACCGTCCACCAGCGACAGCGCCGACATCGACTCGCCCTTTTTGGACCTGTTCGGCGGCGCCCACCCGGGAGCGGCCCGCCCGGCCCCGCCACGCCGCGGCCCCGAGCGGGAACAGCCGACGATCCCGCAGCAGCCGGCCACCGCGCCGCTGCCCGCCCCACCCGAGGTCGCCCCACCCGCGCCCGTCGCGGAGCCCCCGGCGACGTACCAGCCGCCGACCCGGCCGGCCCGTCCCCGGGTGCCGCAGCAGCCCGGCGACCGGCTGCCCGTGGTACGCCCGCCCGCCCAGCCGGTGCCGGCCGACCCGGGTGGCGCTCGGGCCGCCGATGAGCTCGACCCGCCCGAGCCGCCCGACCGCCCGGCCCGCCGGGCGCCGAAGCAACTGCCGGAACGGCCCGCCGGCCGGGAGATTGCCCCGCCCCGACAGCGCTCCCCCGAACGGCGCAAGCAGCCGGCCAAGCCGGTCCGGGTCAAGCCGCCGAAAATCACGTTCGGCGACCGGGATCCGGCCGTGGAACTGGCCATCACCGAGATCGCCGGGCACCTCACCTTCACCCCGAACACCGTCACCGCCTGGTACTGGCTGCCCGAGGTGCGCTGGGCGTTCCGGCCGGACGCCGAGCGGGAGGCGCTGCTCTCGGCGATCTCCGAGCAGTACGCCGGCCTCGCCGGCTTCCGGCTGCACCTACGCCGCACCACCCGCCCCTTCCCGGCCGACGAGTGGGCCCGCACCATCGACGCGAACACCCCGGCGCCGCTGCCCGACGTACCGGGCACGCCGGGTTGGGGCGACCACCTGGTGGCCGCGCAGCGGCACCTGCTCTCGGTCAACCACGCCGAGGGCCAGACCTATCTCGGGGTCACCTTCGCCCGGCGGTCGCTCGGCGACTCGCTCACCGAGCGGCTGCTGCGCACCTTCGGCCGGGGGGTCGCCGAGGGCGAACGCCGCCGGCTGGGCCGGACCGTCGAGCAGTTCGACGAGGTGCTCGGCGCGTTCGGCATGCGCGGGCGGCGGGTCACCCCGCAGGAGCTGGAGTGGCTGCTGTACCGCTCGGTGGCGCTCTGCATGGCGCCCCCCGGCGCGCTCTCCCCGGTCACCGACGGCCGGTGGGAACGCGGCGACCTGCTGGCCCTGACCGAGCAGGTGGAGCGCTACCGCACGCCGTACGGCTCGACGGTCAAGCTGGTCAACCGGGTCACCGGCGAGGAACGGCACGTCGCGGTGCTGGCGGTGGGCCGGATGGAACCGCTGGAGATCCCGGAGCGGCACGAGCCCTGGCTGCACTTCCACGAGCGGCTGCCCTGGCCGATGGAGTTGTCCACCCGGGTCGACATCCTCGGTCCCGGCGACTCCTTCCGCAACCTCGAACACCGGCTGCGGATGATCCGCTCGCAGCAGCTCGACTACGCCGAGCACGGCATCGACGCCCCGCCCGAGCTGGAGCGGTTGGCCAAGCGGGCGCTGGTGATCGGCGACGAGATGACCACCGGGCTGCCGGTCGACTCGGCCCGCGCGCACGGCTGGCACCGCATCGCGGTCGGTGGCCGTACCCGGGAGGAGTGCCTGGAGCGGGCCCGGCGGCTGGTCCAGCTCTACTCCCGCGAGCTGCGCATCTCGCTCCAGCACCCGAAGAACCAGGACTGGCTGGCCCGCGAGTTCATCCCCGGCGAGCCGATCGCCAACACCGGCTACGTCCGGCGGATGCCGGTCAACCTGCTCGCCGCCGCGCTGCCCCAGGCCGCGTCGACCGTCGGCGACCGGCGCGGCGACCTGATCGGCCGGACAGCCGGCACCTGCCGCCGCCCGGTCTTCCTCGACCTGCACTACCCGATGGAGGTCCGCGAGCGCTCCGGGCTCGCCGTCTTCGTGGCCGAACCGGGCGGCGGCAAGTCCACCCTGCTCGGCGCGCTCGGCTACCTGGCCGCCCGGCGCGGCGTGCAGGTGACCCTGCTCGACCCGTCCGGCCCGCTGGCCCGGCTCTGCGCGATGCCGGAGCTGCGCCCGTACTCGCGGGTGCTCAACCTGACCGGCTCGGAGCACGGCACCCTGGCGCCGTACTCGCTCATCCCCACCCCGCTGCGCAGCGAGTTCGGCGCCGGCGCGGCCGGTGACCGGGAGTTCGAGATCGCCGTCTCCAACGCCCGCGCCGAGCGACGGATGCTGGTGCAGGACATCTGCATGATGCTGGTGCCGCCGCAGGTGGCCCGCGAGGCGTCGACCGCCACCCTGTTCCGGCACGCCGTACGCCAGGTGCCGGCGGAGGAGACCTCCACCCTGGACGACGTGGTCACCACGCTCAGCCAGCTGGACGACGACGCCGGCAAGGAACTGGCCAACCTGCTGCTCGACACCGCCGAGATGCCGCTGGCCATGCTCTTCTTCGGTAAGCCACCGGAAGGGCTGCTCGGCGCAGACGCGGCGCTCACCGTGATCACCATGGCCGGCCTCCGGCTGCCCGACCTCAAGATCGAGCGGGAGTACTGGTCGGCCGAGGAGGCGCTCGCCCTGCCGATGCTGCACACCGCGCACCGGCTGGCCGTCCGTCGCTGCTACGGCGGGTCGATGTCGTCGCGCAAGCTGGTCGGCCTCGACGAGGCGCACTTCATGGAGGGCTGGCGCTCCGGGCGCTCGTTCCTGGTCCGGCTCGCCCGGGACTCCCGCAAGTGGAACCTCGCCGCCCTGGTGGCCTCGCAGAACCCGCGCGACATCCTCGGCCTCGACGTGCAGAACCTCGTCTCCACCGTGTTCGTCGGCCGAATCGCCGAGGACACCGAGATCGCCTCCGAGGCGCTGCGCCTGCTCCGGGTGCCGGTCAACGACGGCTACGAGGCCACCCTCGCCTCGCTTTCCACGGCGGACGCCACCTCGGCCAGCCGGCTCGGCTTCCGGGAGTTCGTGATGCGCGACGTCGACGGGCGGGTGCAGAAGGTCCGGGTCGACGTCTCGTACGTCCAGGGCCTGCTGGACCACCTCGACACCACACCCGCGGCGATCGCCGCCGCGACCGGCGTACTGCCGACCGTGCCCGATCTGGAGGCGTGACATGGCGAGGGCCCGGGCGCTTCTCCTCGCACTCGGCATCCTCGCCGGGGCCACCATCGGCTGGCCGGCGGTCGGGGCGACACCGGCGGCGGCGGCCCCGGCCGTCACCGCCCAAGCCGCGGCTGACCTGTGCACCACACCGGAGTGGCAGGCCGACTTCCGCGCCTGCGTCGCCAAGCTGAAGGATGTTTCCGCAGCGCGGGCCGACTGCCTCGAGGCTCCGACGCCGGGCACTCCTGACGCAGGGCTCGCCGGCTGGTTCGCCAGCGCACCTCCAGAGAAGACAGCTGGGGGGGTGACCGGCCGATACAGCCTGTATGGATACGCCGGCTACAGCTACACCACATACGACGTCGGATGTGCCGCGCCAGTCCTGCATCCCGACTACAAGTTCACCACGACCATCGCGAACGGCGAATTCATGATCGCCACAGCCGTGATCGGTGCTTCCAACGCCCTCCGGGAACGGGCGTGGGATCCGCGGTCGATGTGGGGCTGGGCCGACCCGCTGGTGGAGAAGGCCACGAAGGCCGTCTACCAGAAGGTGTTCAGCGTCTTCGGCATCGTCACCCTGTGTGTGGTCGGGCTCTACCTGCTCTGGCGCTCTCGCCAGTCGGACATGAGCAACGCGATGACCACGGCCGGCTGGGCGCTGCTGGTGATGGTGGCGGTCACCGCCCTGGCCGCCTGGCCGGTCAAGTCGGCGAATGTCGCCGACGGCACCCTGATCACGACCCTCGGCGTGGTTCACGACGCGGTGGGTCCGCAGGCCAGGGATGTGGCACCGGGCCGGTGCATAGATCCGAATCCAGATCGGTGTAAGGACCATCGCCCGCCCGCCGTCCGGGCCAGCGACACTGCCACCGAATCCATGCTTTATCGGAACTGGCTGCGCGGGGTGTTGGGTTCCGCCGACAGCGAGACCGCCAAGAAGTACGGCCCGGCGCTGTATGACGCCCGGTCATTGACCTGGGGCGAGGCGCAGTCCATTCGGGCCAATCCAGCGACTCGTCAGGCAACCATCGCCGCAAAACAGCAGCAATGGATGAAGGTGGCTGAGCAGATCCGGGAGGAGGACCCGGAGGCGTACGAGTACCTCCAGGGTGTGCGGGACATGGACCGGGTCGGCGCCGGCTTCATCGCCGTCCTCGCCTCGCTGCTGTTCGCGATGTTCGACCTGACCGCGTCGGTGCTGGTCCTGCTCGGCTTCCTGATCTTCCGGTGGGCGGTGATCGCGGCACCGATCCTGGGCACGGTCGGCCTGTTGAGGCCGGCCAGCGCGGGGCTGCGCCGGCTGGCGAACGCGGTGGTCGCCGCGGTCTTCAACATCGCCATCTTCGGCACCGGGGCGGCCATCTACCTCTTCGCGGTCGACCTGATCATGAGCACCACCACCCTGCCCGGTTGGCTCCAGGTGGTGCTGGTCTGGCTCTGCGGTGTGGTCGGCTGGCTGCTGCTCCGCCCGTACCGGCGGATCACCCAGCTCGGCGGCAAGGACAGCAGCGAGGCGGTCAGCTCGGCCGGCTCCTGGCACCGGCGCTTCTTCCGGGACATGCGGACCGCCGCCCGACTGGACGTGTCGGAGCCCGGTGGCACCGCCGAGCCGACGATGAGCCGACGCCGTCCCGTCGTCGCCGAACAGACCCGCCTGCGGCCCGAGGCACGGCACGAGGATCCGGCGCACGCGGCCGGCGGTGGTGGCAGCGGTGGCGGTGCCGGTGGTGACCGGCAACGTCCGGACGGCCGGGACCCGGCGGGCGGGGCGACCGCCCCGGAGGAGCGGGGCAGCGGCCGGCCCGCGCCCCGACCCCGCCGGGCGGCGACCTGGACCGAGCCGGACGTGCCGGAGGAGAGCCCGTCCTACGTCATCTACCGTCCGGGGACGACCGACCGCACGCCCGATCGACCCGCGCCGCGGATCCGCTCTGAGGCCCGGTGAGTGCGGTGCGGCGGGCGCTGGAGTTCCTGGTCACCCGGGCACTGCGGTCCCGGCTGGGGATCGCGCTCGTGATCGCGGTGGTGGTGTTCGGCATCATCGGCGCCGCCCGGTTGGTCGCCGGCCCCGGCGATGCGACGACCCTGAGCAACCGGCCGAGCCAGCCGATCACGACCGTCGAGCCGGACGAGGGCGACGACGGAGCGATCGCCACCGGTCCACCGGCCTCCCCGGTGACCCGTCCTGGGGCCCGCACGCCGGAGCAGACGGCCGACCGGTTCGTCACCGCCTGGCTGGGCAGGCCGGGTCTGACCACCGACCAGTGGCACCAGGGTCTGCGACCACTCTCCACCCCGGCGCTGACCGAGAAGCTCGCCGGTGCCGAGCCGGCGGGTGTGCCGGCCGAGCAGGTGACCGGTGCGGTCAGCCTCCGGCCGCGCACCGCGACCTTCGTCGAGGCCCTGGTGCCGATGGACACCGGACAGCTCCGGCTGGAACTGGTGGCCCCGGACGGGGAGTGGCTGGTCGACGCGGTGGACTGGGAGCAGGCATGAGCGAGCGAATCATCAGGCTTGGCGGCACGGAGCGCAGCGGAGTGCCGACATGAGCGACGAGACCCGACCGCCCCGGCGACGGCTCCGGATCGGCACCCTGGCCGCCTTCCTCACCGGCGTCCTGGCGCTGCTCTGCTGCACCGGCGGATCCGCCGCCTTCTTCCTCACCGAACTCGGCGGTGACGCCGGCGAACGGCTGACCCTCGCCGGCCAGGAGTGCACGGGCGACTTCCCGGTCAACGCGACCGGCAAGATGCCTCGCATGTCCGAGTACGGCGAGAGCCAGCTCCGCAACGCCGCGCGGATCGTCAAGGTCGGGCAGGAGATGAAGGTGCCGCCGCGGGGCTGGGTGATCGCGGTGGCGACCGCGATGCAGGAGTCCGGCCTGCGGAACCTGGCCAACCGGACGGTCGCCCAGTCGCGCGACCTGCCGAACGAGGGGGTCGGCGCCGACCACGACTCGGTCGGCCTGTTCCAGCAGCGGGCCAACTGGGGCAGCGTCGCGCAGCGGATGACCCCCGAGTACGCCGCCCGCAAGTTCTACGAGAAGCTGCTGAAGGTGCCCGGCTGGCAGCGGATGCCGCTGACCACGGCGGCGCAGAAGGTGCAGATCAGCGCGTTTCCGGACGCGTACGCCAAGCACGAGGCGCTGGCCGCCCGGATCGTGGACGCGCTGGCCGGCGGCGCGGCCCGGACGGCGGAGATCGGCGGCCAGCAGGTTTGCGACGCCGCCTCCGGCGCGGAGATTGCCGCCTCCGGATGGACGGCCCCGATCCCGGGTGGGGTCGGCTCCGGCTTCCGCACGGCGAGCCGGCCTGGCCACAACGGGGTCGACATCGCCGCCCGCAAGGGGACGCCGATCCACGTCGCGGCCAGTGGCCGGGTGCTGGTGTCGCGCTGCGACCCGGACAACGGCGGCCGGCTCAGCTGCGACGTGGACGGCTGGCCGGGCAAGGGCGGCTGCGGTTGGTTCGTCGACGTCCTGCACGCCGGGGGCCTGGTCACCCGGTACTGCCACATGGTCTCCAAGCCTCGGGTGCGGGTCGGCCAGACGGTGCAGGCCGGTGAGGTGATCGGGGAGGTGGGCAGCAGCGGCAACTCCTCCGGACCGCACCTGCACTTCGAGGTGCACACCGACGGCGACCGGAGCAGCCGGAGCGCGATCGACCCGGTGCCGTTCATGCGCTCCCGGGGCGCACCCCTCAAGCACCAGGGATGAGACGCTCGGTGTCATGAAGGACCCACTGCCCGACCCGTTCGCGGACCAGCCGGACTGGGCGCCGGCACCGCCGCGTCCGGTCGAGATGGTGCCGGCCACCAGCCGGGTCGAGCTCCGTGGCCGGCGCGTGCTGGTCGGCCTGCCCGGGCTGGGCTGGCGTGCCGACCTGCGCGCCGACGAACGCGTGGTGCAGGGCAGCCGGACGTACGTCCCGGTCATCCCCGAGCACGAGTGGTACCGCGCGGAGGCCGACCAGGTGGAGGTCTTCGCCCCACTGATGCCGGTGGAGCGGGTCTGGGTGGAGACCGTGGGCACCCGGCCGGCGGCCGGGCTGCACGAGGGCGGGATCCGGCTCGTCTCCCTGGACGCCCCGACGCACCGCCCGCCGACCCCGGTCGTCGAGGCGGACTCGGTCACCGGCCGCCGGGTTGTGCACGTGGTCGGCGGCGTGGAGCACCGCGACCTGCGGGCGGTCACCGAAACCTACTCCGGTGCCGACGGCGACATCTGCGTCCGGGTGACCTCGGAGGTGGAGTGGTACCGCTGGGCCTGGCGCGGCCAGTCACCGACCACCTTGGAGGTCCCGGTCCACCTGCTCTGGATCGAGTGACGTCAGCTGACCGGCGCGCCGGCGCAAACCCGCCAGCCGTTCCGATCCTCCACCTCAAACTGCCATGCGTCGGTCAAGCTCTGCTGCACGCCGTCTACTGTGGCGCTGCGACGGATCGTCGCCGTGACACGCGCATGTGTTGGGCCGCTCGTTGAAACCACGACGTTCTCGATGTTGACCGACAAGCCGACGTCCAGCTCCTGTTCACGCCGCTCCATCTCGGCCCGGAAACCATCGACCGAGGGTAGCGATCCGTCGCAGGTAAAAAGCGCGGCCCGGCTCTGGTCACGCGATACCAGCGTGGCCTGCAAGTAGCTCACCACCGCCACGTCCGGTGCGCTCCGGTCGGGGGTTGCCGCCCGGTTGTACAGCACGATCCCCGCCACCACCGCAGCGACGCAGAGCACCGCGAGCACCCCCGCGACCACGATGAGCACCGTGCGCAGCCGCCGCCGCGGACGCTCCGGCGCCGGGGTGGCCGGGGGCGGCGTCAGCTGGTCGGGGGGCGTCCGCTGCGCCGGTACGCGGGAGACCTGGGAACCGGCGGGGGGCTGCACTGATTCCACTCCCTGAGGCTAGCCGCTGGGCGCTGCGGACCCAATGCCCCAGATCCAGCGGATCGTGACGGACCCCTCCCCACCGGTGAGATCCACGACAACACCGGCGCAGCGCCGCCGCGCATCCGCAAGGAGCGGCTCCACCTGGGATACCGTCACTGGCGGGGTTGCCAACCTCGGGCAGAGGGGGTGGACGGGTGGCCGGTCCGAAGGCACGCACCAACCGCGCCGCCGCCCTGCACCGGCGGGCCGCCGCCACCGCGACCGCTGCCGCCGTCGTCCTCGACGAGACCCGGCCGGCTCCCGCCGACCAGCGCCGCCAGTACGAGCTGGCCGAGCGGCTGCGGGCGGCGGCGGCGGTGCTGGCTCCCGGTTGGGCCGGCGCTCCACTGGAGACGCTCACGCCGACCGCGCCGGCCGGCGAGGGCCCGCCGCCGTTCGTCCGGGTCGGCACCGCGGCGCCCCTGGACGACGCCCGCTTCCCCGCGCTGGTGCCGCTGCTCGGCACCGGTCATCTCACGGTGGACGCCGACGCGTACGAGCCCCGGGTGGCCGGGCTGCTCCGGGCCGTACTGCTGCGGCTGCTGGCGGCGACCCCGGCCGGTGCGCTGCTGGTCCGCGTGGTGGACGCGGCGGGTGGCACGCTGACGCCCTTCGCGGCGCTCGCCGACGCCGGCCTGCTGCCGCCGCCGGTGGCGGACGTGGCCGGGCTGCGTGCGGTGCTGAACGAGGCCGAGCAGTGGGTGGCACCGGGCGCGAGCGGTCGCCGCCGGCACGACCGGACGCTGCTGCTGGTGATCGCCGCGCTGCCCGAGTCGACCGGTCCGACCGACCTGGGCCGGATCGCGGCGCTGGCCGAGCAGGGCCCGTCGGCCGGGCTGCACCTGCTGGTCGCCGGTTGGCCCCGGCTCGGCCGCGATCCCCTGCCGCTGGCCACCCCGCTGGCGATGCGTACCGCGTACGCGCTGCTCGGTGACCCGCCGGGGACCTCGTTCGCCGGTCCCGGGGCGGAGCCGCCGGGCGGGTTGAACTCGCCGGTCTTCGTCGAGGCGGACCCGCCCGCCGACCTGGTCGACGCGGTCTGTCGGCGGCTCGCCGAGCAGGTGGAGGCGGGCTCCCGGCTGGCCCTGGGCGACCTGCTGCCCGACGTGGACGCCGAGGTGTGGACGGCCGGTTCGGCCGACGGGCTCAGCACCACCGTGGGCGACGCGGGTGGCCGGCCGGTCTCCCTCGGCTTCACCGAGCTGACTCCGCACTGGCTGGTCAGCGGCCGGTCCGGGACGGGCCGCTCCACCTTCCTCACCACCGCGCTGCTCGGCCTGACCGCCCGGTACGGCCCGGACGAGCTGGTGCTGCACCTGGTGGACCTCGGCGACGGCGAGTCCTTCGTGGAGTTCCTGCAGACCGAGCGGGACCGGTCCTGGATCCCACAGGTCCGTACCGCCGCGCTGGCCGCCGACCGGGAGTACGTGCTGGACCTGCTCGACCAGTTGACCGCGGAGCTGCACCGCCGCGAGGAGGCCGGGCACCGGGCGGGCGGCCAGCGCTACGCCGAGCTGCGGCAGCACCAACCGCTGCCCAGGATCGTCTGCGTGCTGGATAATCTCCCGCTGCTCTTCGCCGAGCGGGACCGCTTGACGGCAGACGCCGCCGCCCGGCTGGAGACGCTGGCCCGGGGCGGCCGGTCGTACGGCATCCACCTGGTCCTCGCCGGCGAGGGCGACCTCGGGCTGGGCTCCCGCGCCGACGGCGGGCACCGCGACTCGATGCTCGGTCAGTTCCCGGTGCGGGTGGCACTGCCCGGCGGTGGCGCCGTGCTGGAACCGACCAACGACTCGGCGGCAGGGCTGCCGGCGGGCAGTGCGGTGGTGAACACCGCCGGTGGGCTGGGCGGCCCGCGGGGCGCGATCCGGGGGCACGAGCGCATGGTCCGCTTCCCCGATCCGCAGGACGACCCGGAGACGGTGGAGCAGCTGCGCCACCGGCTCTGGTCGGCCCGGCCCGAGGGGTCGGGGCCGCCGGTGGTCTTCGCCGGCTACGCCCGCCCCCGGCTGCGTAACGATCCCCGGCACCGCGCGGCGCTGGCCGGGCGGGCGCACGGCCCCGCAGCCCTGCTCGGCCGGGCGGTGGCCGTCGCCCGTACCACGGTGGCTGTGCCGCTCGGGCCGGCGGCGGGCCGCAACCTGGCAGTTCTCGGGCCGGGGCCGGAGGCGGCCGCGCTGCTGGCCACCGCGGCCCGCAGCACCGCCGCGCACCATCCGCCGGGTGCCGCGCGGTTCGTGCTGGCGACTGACGACCGGACCCCCGCCATCGACGCGCTCGCCGCCGAGCTGGCCGCCCGGCATCCGGTCGAGCGGGTCGACCTGCCCGGCCTGCTCGCCGTCGCGGACGCCGGTGAGCCGGCCTACCTGGTGGTCTTCGGGGTGGACGCCGGGTCGCGACTGCCCGCTGCCCGGCTCCGGACCCTGCTGCGGGAGGGCCCGCCGGCGGGCCTGCACGTGCTCGGCTGGTGGCGCACCGTGCCACCGTTCGCGGCCCTGCTGGAGCCGGCGGACGGCGAGGTGGACAAGCTCGCCGCGGTCGCCGCGGTGGACGTGCCCGGTGCTCAACTGGCGGCGGTCTTCGGTCGCCCGGTCGACTGGCGGCCCCGGCCGGGTCGGGCGGTGCTCTGGGACGGGCCGGGTGAGCGGGGCACCGTGCTGGTCCCGTTCGCCCCGGAGGGAGTGGCATGAGCGAGCGATTCACGGGGCGCGGCCGTCTGGGGCCTCGACCATGAGCGACGGCGAGGTGGGTGGCCGGGCGGTGACCACCGCCGTGCCCGGGCGGCAGCGCGACGGCACCCGGGTGCCGGCGCAGCCGGCCGGCGGCGATCCGGTCTCCGCCGCCTGGACCGACTACCTGGCCGCGGCCCGGCAACTGGACGGGGTACGGCGGGACGCGGTCACCGCCGCCGGTGAGCAGGCCCGGTCGGTGCAGGCCGCGCGCGAGGAGCTGACCGCCGTACGCACCCGGCTGGCGCCGCAGGAGGCGCGGCTGCGCGAGCTGGGCGTACCACCGATCTCGCTGGTGCCCACGCCGCCGGAGCTGACCGAGGCGGCCCGGTCGATGGTGGGTGGTCCGGCGGCGGTGCTGGCCGGGCTGCGCGCTGCGCACGACCGGGCGGAGGCCGCGGACGCGGCGCTGGCCGCGCGTGGCCGGGTCAACCCGGCCGGCTGGCCGGCCCCGCTGCGCAACCTGCTGGTGTACGCGCCGCTGGCGCTGCTGGTGCCGGTGATCCAGGTGGTGGTCTACCTGGCGACCGGGCCCGGGGCGGCGAGCGTCGCGGCACTGATCTGCGGGCTGCCGATGCCGGCGGTGGCGTTCGCGGCCGGGTGGATCGGCACCGGACGGCTCTTCCCGGCCCGGCCGGGCCGGCGGGCGGACCGGACGACGCGGCTCGGCGCGCTGGTCTGCCTGGTCCCGGCGGTGCTGGTCACCGCCGGGCTGCTGCTCGCGCTCCTCGCCGGCTGAACCGGCCCGGGCCGCCGAGCCGGCTGAACCGCGGCCGGGCCGCCGAGCCGGCTGGCGGCCCGATCGTCGACCGGCGGCCACGACGTCACCGGAGAGCACTCGGCCGGCCGCCCGCGGGACGCTGGGTCGGCCGGCCGGGTCGGCTCGGGTCAGCGGGGGATGATCAGGGCCATCGCCTCGGCGCGGGACTTCGCGTCGTTCTGCAGGGTGCCGCGCACCGCCGAGGTGATGGTCTGAGCGCCGGACTTCTGGATTCCGCGCATCGCCATGCACATGTGCTCGCACTCGAGCACCACCACCACGCCGCGCGGCTCCAGCTTGCTCATCAGCAGGTCGGCGATCTGCGAGGTGAGGCGCTCCTGCACCTGGGGCCGGCGGGCGAAGACCTCGACCAGCCGGGCCAGCTTGGACAGGCCGGTGATCCGGCCGTCCGGCCCGGGGATGTAGCCGATGTGTGCGCTGCCCCGGAACGGCAGCAGGTGGTGCTCGCAGAGGCTCATCACGTCGATGTCCCGGACCAGCACCAGCTCCTCGTGGTTGGCCTCGAAGGTGGTGCTGAGCACCTGGGCCGGGTCGACCCGGAGGCCGGCGAAGAGTTCCGCGTACGCGCGGGCGACCCGGGACGGGGTCTGCTGGAGGCCGTCCCGGTCCGGGTCCTCCCCGACCGCGATCAGGATTTCCCGGACGGCCTTCTCGATCCGGCCGAGGTCCATGGTGTCCTCGACCGGCCGGCCGGTGAGCTTGCCGCTGATCAGCCGGGCGGCGACGTAGTCGAGGGCGTCGTCGCCGTCGGGCTCGGTCGCGGACGCGGCCAGCCCCCGGTCGTGGGGGCTGGCCGCCGGGTCGGTGCTCAGTGCGTACCGTCCGAGTTGTTCGAGGTGCCGCCGACCGTCGCCTCGGCACCGTCGGCCTGGGCCTGCACCTTGAGCGCCTCCTTCTCCGCCGGGGTGAGCACCGGCGGCTCGGTGGAGGGCTGGCGCTTGCCGAAGCCGTTGTACGGCGCCATCGGCGGCCGCTTGGCCACCCGCGCGCAGATCCGGGCCATGTCGGCGGTGGAGAGGGTCTCCTTCTCCATCAGCTCCAGGACGATGTTGTCCAGCACGTCCCGGTACTCGACCAGGATCTCCCAGGCCTCGTCGTGGGCCAGTTCGATCAGCGCCCGCATCTCGGCGTCGATCTCGGCGGCGACGGCGTCGGAGTAGTCCCGCTCGTGGCCCATGTTGCGGCCGAGGAACGGCTCGTCGCCGCTGGTGCCGTACTTGATCGCACCGAGCTTGGAGCTCATGCCGTACTGCGTGATCATCGCGCGGGCCAGCTGGGTGGCCTTCTCGATGTCGTTGCCGGCGCCGGTGGTCGGCTCGTGGAAGACCAGCTCCTCGGCGGCCCGGCCGCCGAGCGCGTAGGCCAGCGTGTCGACCATCTCCGCGCGGGTCTGGGTGTACTTGTCCTCGGTGGGCAGCACCAGGGTGTGGCCCAACGAGCGCCCGCGGGACAGGATCGTCACCTTGTGCACCGGCGCGGCGTGCGGCAGCGCCCAGGCGACCAGCGCGTGCCCACCCTCGTGGTACGCGGTGATCTTCTTCTCCTGGTCGCTCATCACCCGGGTCCGCCGCTGCGGACCGGCAATCACCCGGTCGATCGACTCCTCCAGGGAGTCGTTGGTGATCGCCCGCTGGTCCTTGCGGGCGGTGAGCAGCGCGGCCTCGTTGATCACGTTGGCCAGGTCGGCGCCGCTGAAGCCCGGGGTCCGCCGCGCCACCGAGTCGAGGTCGACGTCAGGGGTGAACGGCTTGCCCTTGGCGTGCACCCGCAGGATCGCCTTGCGGCCCTCCATGTCGGGGGCGTCCACCGGGATCTGCCGGTCGAACCGGCCCGGGCGCAGCAGCGCCGGGTCGAGGATGTCCGGCCGGTTGGTGGCGGCGATCAGGATGACCCCGCCCTTGGTGTCGAAGCCGTCCATCTCGACGAGCAGCTGGTTGAGGGTCTGCTCGCGCTCGTCGTGGCCGCCGCCCATGCCGGCGCCGCGGTGCCGGCCGACGGCGTCGATCTCGTCGACGAAGACGATCGCCGGGGCGTTCGCCTTGGCCTGCTCGAAGAGGTCGCGGACCCGGCTGGCGCCGACACCGACGAACATCTCCACGAAGTCGGAACCGGAGATCGAGTAGAACGGCACCCCGGCCTCGCCGGCGACCGCGCGGGCCAGCAGCGTCTTACCGGTACCGGGCGGGCCGAAGAGCAGCACGCCCTTCGGGATCTTGGCGCCCAGCGCCTGGTACTTGGCCGGGTTCTGCAGGAAGTCCTTGATCTCGTGCAGTTCCTCCACGGCCTCCTCGGCGCCGGCCACGTCCGCGAACGTGGTCTTCGGCGTGTCCTTGGTGATCATCTTGGCCTTGGACTTGCCGAAGTTGAGCACCCGGGAGCCGCCGCCCTGCATCTGCGACATGAAGAAGAGCAGCAGGAGCACGAGCAGCGCGATGGGCAGGAGGTTGACCAGCAGGCTGACCCAGATGCTGTCCGACGAGACCTTGGTGTCGGCCGGGCCGGTGATCCGGTTGTTCGCCTTGGCGTCCAGGACGTCGTTCCAGACCTGGTTGCCGACCTCGTACGGGAACTGGGCCTCGATCCGGTCGGTGGTGGTGTCGCCGAACTTGGCCTTCTCGGCCAGTTCGAGCTGGAGCGTCTGCTCCTTGTCCTGGAAGACCGCCTTGTTGATCTTGGCGGTGTGGAGCTGGTCGAGCGCCACCGACGTGTCCACCCGGTGGTAACTGGGACCAGCCGTGAAGAGTTGGCTGAGCACAACGGCGCCGAGGATGACCAGGATGATCCAGACCACCGGTCGGCGGAAGAAACGCGTACGTTCCATGCTGTCGTCGAGCGCCGAGACGCCCGCATCCTCCTGATCGACGTCCTGACCGTCTGAATGGTGTCGCCGCCGGGGGCGGCGCCGGGCCGCCGTGCGGGCCGGCCGCGACCCCGAGGCGCTAATCTGCCGCGCCGCGGTCATTCGACGGTACACCGTGCGCGCGAGAAGTGAGCTTGCGAGCCCCGCAGTCGCGCCCCATCGAGATCGACGAAGCACCCCGCGGCCGGGCCCGCCAGCCCGTGTCCCACACCCAGCGGAGCCCGGGCGATGGCCGGCGTGGCGAGGAGTCCGACCCGGGCCACCCGATCGCCCGGTCACGCGGTCGAGGGGCCGGGAGCGGAGCTGCCTCCGCGCCACCGGCATCCACGGTAGTCGGATCGGCTGGGAGTCCGCTGAACGTCCGCTCGACGCGCGCCGATACGAGCCGCGCTCAGGAGCGGGCGTAGACCTCCGGCTTGAGCACGCCGACGTAGGGCAGCTCGCGGTAGCGCTCGGCGAAGTCGAGCCCGTAGCCGACGACGAACTCGGTCGGGATGTCGAAGCCGACGTACTTCACCGGGACCGGCACCTTGACCGCGTCCGGCTTACGGAACAGCGCCACCACCTCGACGCTCGCCGCCGAGCGCGACTCCAGGTAGCGCAGCAGCCAGGAGAGGGTCAGCCCGGAGTCGACGATGTCCTCGACCACGACCACGTGCCGGCCGGCGATGTCCCGGTCCAGGTCCTTGAGGATGCGGACCACCCCGGAGGAGGTGGTGCCCTGGCCGTACGAGGAGATGGCCATGAAGTCCAGTTCGGCGGGGGGCCCCTGTCGGCCCAGCGCCCGGGCGAAGTCGGCCATGAACATGACCGCGCCCTTGAGCACGCAGACGAGCAGGAGTCCGTCCTCGACGTGGGCGTAGTCCGCCGAAACCTGCTTGGCCAGTTCCGCGGTCTTCTCGCGGATCTGCGCCTCGGAGATGATCACGTGGTCGATGTCGGCGTCGTACCAGGAGCCGTCAGCCATGACCCCTAGCCTGCCGTACGCCGGACGGCCCCCGTCGGCGGGGCCGCCCCTTTTGGCGCGGTCCCGCCCAGGATTTTTACCGCAAAGTTGACCAATCACCTCAGCAGGTACCCGACCGCCACCGGCGACCGTTGTCGGTGGGCTTCCAGTCGGCCGAGTCCCGGCTGTCGGCGGTCAGGCCGGCCGCCGAGGCGGCGGCGAGGAGGACGAGGAAGAGCAGGAAGAACAGGAACTCCATGGCGGCGCTCGCTTTCGCAGGTTTGCTGTCGGTTTCGCCGCCGGTGCGCACCGGACTGCACCTAGTCTCCGCCGGTCCGTCCGGGTCAGACAGTGGCAGGAATGCCACACAGGCTCGATTTCCTGCCACCCCCGGGGTTACCCTCGTCACATGCTGCGTACGGTCGCCGTCCTCGCCCTCGACGGGGTCGCCGCGTTCGAGCTGGGCGTCCTGGCCGAGGTCTTCGGCACCGACCGCACGGCCGACGGCTTCCCCGGTTACCGCTTCCAGGTGTGCAGCCCGGACGGCGCGGCGGTCTCCACCGCCTCCGGCTTCCAGCTGGTACCGCACGCCGGCCTGGGCCCGGTCGACGAGGCCGACCTGGTCGCCGTGCCCGCCCACCGGCACGGCACGAACGCGCCGCCGGCGGTGCTCGACGCGCTGTGCCGGGCCGCCGACCGGGGCACCTACCTGCTCAGCGTCTGCTCGGGAGCGTTCCTGCTCGGCGAGGCCGGCCTGCTCGACGGCCGCGACTGCACCACCCACTGGAAGTACGTCGACGAGCTGCAACGCCGCCACCCCACCGCCCGGGTGCAGTGCAACTCGCTCTACGTCCAGGACGGCCGGCTGCTCACCAGCGCCGGCACCGCGGCCGGCATCGACGCCTGCCTGCACCTGGTACGCCAGGAGCACGGCTCGGCCACGGCCACCCGGCTGGCCCGCCGGATGGTCGTCCCGCCGCACCGCGACGGCGGGCAGTCACAGTACGTCGAGGCGCCGATCCCCAAGGCGCCCGAGGCGCCCACCCTGGAACCGGTGCTGGAGTGGCTGATGGGGCACCTGGACCGGCCGGTGACGGTCGACGAGATCGCCGCCCGCGCCGGCATGGCCCCGCGTACCTTCGCCCGCCGGTTCCGCGCCGAGACCGGCACCACCCCGCACGACTGGCTGACCAACCAGCGGGTGCTGCTGGCCCGGCGGCTGCTGGAGGAGACCCGGCTGAGCGTGGAGGACGTCGCCGACCGGTCCGGGTTCGGTGACGCCGCCGCGCTGCGGCACCACTTCGCCCGCCGGGTCGGCGCCACCCCGCACAGCTACCGCACCACCTTCCGCGACCGCGCCCACGCCAGCTGAACCACCAGGGTCAGAAGCCGCCCATCCCCCCGTCGACCCGGGACTCCGACCCGGCCACGTAGCCGCCGTCGGCCGTCCGCCAGATCGCCTGCCCGTACCCGAAGACGGCCGGCTCCGCCGCGACGGTGACCTCGTGGCCGCGGGCCCGCAGCTCGTCCACCGCCGCCCGCCCCTCCGCCGTGCCGACCAGCTCCGGCTCGACCAGCAGCGACCGGCCGGCGTGCCAGTACCAGCGCGGCGCGTCCAGCGCCGCCTGCGGGTCGAGCCCGCCGTCGAGGGTGGCCGAGACGAGCTGGACGTGCCCCTGCGGCTGCATGTGCCCGCCCATCACGCCGAACGGCCCGACCGGCTCGCCCTCCCTGGTCAGGAAGCCGGGAATGATGGTGTGGTACGGCCGTCTGCCCGGCCCCACCACGTTCGGGTGCGCCGGGTCGAGGCGGAAGCCGAGGCCCCGGTTCTGCAGCGCGAAGCCGTGCCCGGGCAGCACCACGTGCGAACCGAACGCCAGGTAGGTCGACTGGATGAGGCTGACCATCATGCCGCCGGCGTCAGCCGTGCAGAGGTAGACGGTGCCGCCGCGCTCCGGGTCGCCGGCCACCGGCTCGCCGGCGCGATCGGTGATCAACGCCCGGCGGGCGGCGAGGTAGCCGGGCGAGAGCAGCGCCGCGGTGGGTACCGGCACCAGGTCCGGATCGGCGACGTGCGCGTGCGCGTCGGCGAAGCCGAGCTTGACCGCCTCGATCTGCCGGTGCAGGCGGTCCGCCAGCGGGACGTCGGCCAGCTCCAGCCCGTCCAGCACACCGAGCGCGACCAGCGCGGCCAGGCCCTGCCCGTTCGGCGGCAGCTCCCACACCTGCTGGCCCCGGTAGCGCACCGGCACCGGATCCACCCAGCTGGAGGTGTGCCCGGCCAGGTCGTCGCCGGTGAGCAGCCCGCCGGTCCGGGCGGCGTGCCGGGCCAGCGCCTCGGCCGTCGCACCGCGGTAGAAGTCCTCGGACCCGGTCTCGGCGATCCGACGCAGGGTGCGGGCGGCGTCCGGGTTGCGCCACCGCTCCCCCGGCCGCGGCGCCCGGCCGCCGGGCGCGAACACCCGGTCGAACTCGGCGTACTCGGGTCCGGACAGCTCGGCGTGCGCGGCCACCCCGCGCGCCCAGGCCGCGGCCACCCCGGTGGAGACCGGATGGCCGTGCTCGGCGTACCCCACGGCGTCGGTGAAGAGGTCGGCGAAGGGCAGCCGGCCGAACCGGTCGTGCAGGTCCCGCCAGCCGGCCGGTGCGCCGGGGACGGTCACCGGCAGCCAGCCCCGCGCCGGCAGCGCCGGCCCGGCCGACTGGGCGCCGCCGAGCGCGGCCACCGGAGCCGCGCCCCGGCCGCCGGTCGCGGCGCGCACCGCCGCCAGGGTCAGCGCCGCGGGCGACCGGCCGGAGGCGTTCAGCCCGTGCAACCGCTCACCGTCCCAGACCAGGGCGAACAGGTCACCGCCGATGTCGTTGGACGGGGGCTGCACCACGGTCAGGGTGATCGCGGTGGCCAGCGCCGCGTCGACCGCGTTGCCGCCGCGCCGCAGCACGGCCAGGCCGGCCGCCGCGGCCAGGGGGTGGCTCGTCGCCACCGCGCCGTGCGGGGCGTGGAGCGGCTGTCGGGGGTACGCCATGCGCCATGTCTACCGCCTTCCGGCGGCGGCCGCGGCCCCCGGTGGTCGCCGATCCGGCGGCACCCGCGGCCCCTGCCCGCCCACCGGCCCGACGGCGTTCTCCCGGTTACGGTCAGCGGCCCGGCGCGACCGCCGTCCCTCGGCGCTCACCGGCCCGGCGGCGCACCGGCCCCGGCAGCGCCGACGCGGGTCAGCCGGCCGTCGCGGCGGATCACCCGCAGGCCGCCGGGCAGGTGCGCGGCGCCCTGCCCGCGCCAGCCGGTGACCAGCGTGTCCAGGGCGGTCACGTGCCGGTGCGACAGCGCGGCCGGCGGGGCGCCCAGCTCACGGGCCCAGGCGTGCAGCACCCGACCGCGCACCGCGGGGGCCAGGTCGGCGAGCGCCGCGACCGACAGCCCGCCGGCGGGGTGACGGACCCCGGCGAGCGCGGTCGCGGCCAGGTCGTCCAGCGCGGCGTTGTCCGCCGCCACCAGCCGGGCGGTCCGGGCCAGGTTCTCCAGCACCCCCGGCCCGAGCGCCCGCACCAGCGCCGGCAGCACGTCGGCGCGGACCCGGGCGCGGGCGTACGAGGGGTCGGCGTTGTGCGGGTCCTCCCACGGGGTCAGCCCGAGCACCGCGCACGCCTTGCGGGTCTGCTCCCGGCTCACCTCCAGCAGCGGGCGCAGCAGCGGCACCCCGGCCAGGTCCCGTCGGGCCGGCATCCCGGCCAGCCCGCGCGGGCCGGCGCCCCGGGCCAGCGCGAGCAGCACCGTCTCGGCCTGGTCGTCCCGGGTGTGCCCGGTCAGCACCGCCGCCGCCCGGTGCCGCCCGGCCACCTCGGCCAGCGCCTGGTAGCGAGCCTCCCGGGCGGCCGCCTCCGGCCCGCCGGGGCGGCCGGCCACCTCGACCCGGACCGCCTCCACCGGGACGAACCCGGCGGCACCCGCCCAGGTCGCCACCGCCGCGGCCCGCTCCGCGGAGCCGGCCTGCAGGCCATGGTCGACGGTCACCAGGCCGGCCGACCGGCCCAGCCGGGGTGCCACGAAGACGGTGGCCGCAGCCAGCGCGAGCGAGTCCGCGCCGCCGGAACACGCGACCAACACCGGCCCGGGTGGCAGGTCGGCCAGCGCGCGACGTACCGCGACCCGGATCGCGGCGACCGGCGGGGCGAGCGCGGCCACGGGTCGACGGTCAGCCGACGACCGGCACCGGGCCCACCGGCCCGTGCACCCGCGCCACCCAGGCGTCCGGGTCGCCGAGCTCCTCCAGCCGGGGCAGGGTGAGCGGCGAGTCGAAGACCTTGTTGAAGCCGGCCATCCCGACCCGCTCCACCACGCCGTGCACGAACTTGCGGCCCTCGGCGTACTGGCGCATCTTGACGTCGACGCCGAGCAGCCGGCGGATCGCCTTCTCCAGCGGGTTGCCCGACTCGCGGCGCCGGTTGAACGCCGCCCGGATCCGCTCGACGCTCGGGATCACCTGCGGGCCGACCCCGTCCATCACGAACTCGGCGTGCCCCTCGAGCAGGGTCATCAGCGCGGTGAGCCGGTCCAGCACGGCCCGCTGGGCCGGCGTCTGGACGAGGTCCAGCACGCTGGTGCGGCTCTCCGGGTCGCGGACCGCCTCGGAGAGCGTGGCCACGCCCCGGCGCAGCCGCTCCAGCAGGTGCTCGCCGCCACCGGCCGAGGCGTCGACGAACGCCTGCACCTCGCCCAGGAAGTACGCGCGCATCCAGGGCACGGCGGTGAACTGGGTGCGGTGGGTCACCTCGTGCAGGCACACCCAGAGCCGGAAGTCGCGCGGGTCGGCGCCGAGCTTGCGCTCCACCTCGACGATGTTCGGCGCGACCAGCAGCAGCTGGCCCGGGTCGGCGGAGAAGACCTCGTACTGGCCGAGCACCCGGCCGGAGAGGTACGCCAGCACGGTGCCGGCCTGCACGCCGGTCAGCCGGGAGCCGATCGCCTCGGTCAGCGGGCCGGGCTGCTTGTCGCCGGAGAGCCGGCTGACCAGGGGGCTGACCACCTCGCGCAGCCCGGCGATGTTGGTCGCCGCCCAGTCCCGCCGGTCGACCACCCGCACCGGCGGGTGGGACACCTGTGGGCGCAGGCCGGTGTAGTCGGCGACGTGCCCGGCCGCCTCCTCGGTCAGCCGCCGCAGGTCGGCGACCACGTCGGTGGCCTCCGTGTACGACACCCGGGGGCCCGACTTGCCCAGTGCCCCCGCGGTCGCGGCGGCCAGATCCCAGTCCACGAACTGCGCCATGCACCCACCGTACCCGCGCCGGAACACCCCGGCCCGGGCTCGCGCCGGCGATCGACGCCGGTCGCCGCCGGCCGAGGGCCGCCCCGCGGCGCCCAGCAGGGGGCGGTGCCGCCCTGCTGGGCGGCGCGGTGCCCGGCCGCCGGTGTCGGCGCCGGTCTGCCGCGCCATTGCGGACCGGCCCGGCCGGCGGGGCTCAGCGGCAGCCGCAGCCGGCGAGCGTGGCGCCGATCCGGTCCAGCGCCACCCGGGCGGCCGCCATCCCGTCCGGCGGCACCGCGTCGGTGAGCACGGCGAAGGTGAGCAGCCGCCCGTCGGCGATGGTGACCAGCCCGGCGATCGCGTGCACCTTGGTCAGCGTGCCGGTCTTGGCCCGGACCACGCCCGCGCCGGACCGGGTGCCGTCCGCCGCGTAGCGCTCGCCCAGCGTGCCGGACCAGCCGGCGACCGGCAGGCCGCCGAAGACCGCCGCCAGCTCGGGACGGCTGCCGTTGCCGGCGAGCGTGATCAGGTCGGTGAGCAGCGAGGGGCTGATCCGGTTGGTACGGGACAACCCGCTGCCGTCGGCGAGGGAGAGCTCGTCGGCGGGCAGGCCCAGCTCGCCCGCCACCGCGTCCATCGCGGCGGCGGCGCCGGTGAACGAGGCGGGCTGGTTTCGGGCCAGCGCGACCTGGCGGGCCAGCGCCTCGGCGACGATGTTGTCGCTGTCGCTGATCATGATGTCGACCAGCCGGACCATCGGCAGCGACTCCACCTTGCCCAACTCGCTGCCGGGGGCGCCGGCGGTGGCGTCGGCGCCGGCGGCCGGTGCCCTGCCGCGGCTGACCGCGTCGGCGGGCACGCCGAGCAGCCGGGCGAACGCGCGGCCGGCGACCAGGTCGGGCTGGGACACCCGCTCGGCGCCGTGGTCGCCGGCGTCGTGGTCCCGCTTGGCCTGCGGCACGTCCTTGCGCGCGCCGTCGGTCATCAGCGCGGTGATCGCGCCGCCGTAGCCGCCGGTGGGGATGTCGTCGTCCCAGCCGGGCTCGTGGACCGGGCCGGAGTAGAGCGAGGAGTCGACGGTGACCTTGGTCGGCGCGGTGCCGCCGAGCGCCGCCTTCACCTGGGCGGCCAGGTCGTCCAGCCGGGCCGCACCCGGGTAGAAGCCCTTCTTGTCCACCGCCAGGGTGGGGTCGCCGCCGCCGACGATCACCACCTCGCCCGGGCTGGCGCCGGCCACCGCCCGGGTCGGGATGCGGTGGCCGGGACCGCGCGCGGCGAGCACGGTCACCGCGGTCACCAGCTTGGTCACCGAGGCGGGCACGGTGCCGTCGTCCTCGTGGGCGCCGAAGAGCGGCTGGCCGGTGGCCACGTCGGCCACCGAGACGTTGACCCGGTCACCGAGCGCGGCGGCGCCGACCAGCGGATCGAGCGCGGCGGAGACCCCTTCCTGGGTGGGCAGCGGGGCGTTGGCGTCCGCCCCGGCCAGCACCGGCACCGGCGGTGGGTCGGCCGGCTGGGCGCTCGCCGGACCGCCGGCCTGGTCGTCGCCGAGCCACTGCGCCACCGGGCCGGGACGGACCACCACCACCCCGGCGGCCAGCGCGAGCAGCAGCACCGCGGCGAGCACGAACGGCAGCAGCCGCCGGCGTCGGGCCGGCGCGGGGGGTACGGCGGCGGCCGGCGCCGCGCCGGCGGGCGGCGGCGACACGGGCACGGAGGCGGCGGCCGGCAGCCCGCTCGCCGGGCCGAAGAGGTCAGGGTGCGACGGCACGCTCGCCGAGCCGGCGTGCGGCGGCGGCGCGCTGGCCGTACCGAAGGCGCCGGCGTTCAGCGGGCGGCCGGCGGGCGGACCGGAAGCGCCCGGGTACGGGGGAACGGGCGCGGAGCCGGCGGACGGCCCGCCGGCGTCGGGACGCCACGGCGGGGGCCGCTCGGCGCGGTACCCGGCGGGGTCGGCGGGTGGCTGCTGAGGGTGGGCGTCGGGCACCCGGAAGCGGCCGGTGGCGGGGCCGGAAGCAGATCCGCCCGTACCACGTCCAGCACCTGACTCCGGGCGGTAGTGTGAATCTTCCCTCCCCACGACCCCCTCCTCCCCCCACGAAATTCGGTCTGGGTGACACTACTTCGGTCCGAACACTATGCGGTGGCCGGACCGGTGGGCGGGCATTCACCCGCACCGGTCGGCGCCGGTGGTTTCCGTTAGCCAGCGTGGGCAAACGAGGGAGCGTGCAGATGGATTTCGACGTGACGGTTGAGATCCCGAAGGGTCACCGCAACAAGTACGAGGTCGACCACGCGACCGGCCGGATCCGGCTGGACCGCACCCTCTTCACGTCCACCCAGTACCCGGCGGACTACGGCTTCATCGAGGGCACCCTCGGCGAGGACGGCGACCCGCTGGACGCGCTGGTGCTGGTCCCCGAGCCGACCTTCCCGGGCTGCCTGATCCGCTGCCGCACGATCGGCATGTTCCGGATGACGGACGAGAAGGGCGGCGACGACAAGGTCCTCTGCGTCCCCTACGAGGACCCGCGCCAGGAGCACCTGCGCGACATCCACCACCTCGGCGAGTTCGACCGGCTGGAGATCCAGCACTTCTTCGAGGTGTACAAGGACCTCGAACCGGGCAAGTCGGTCGAAGGCGCCACCTGGGTCGGGCGGACCGAGGCCGAGGCCGAGATCCGGGCGTCGTACCAGCGCGCCAAGGAGGCCGCGGAGCGCGGCG
The DNA here is from genome assembly GCF_900090235.1 of Micromonospora echinaurantiaca. NCBI lineage: Bacteria > Bacillati > Actinomycetota > Actinomycetes > Micromonosporales > Micromonosporaceae > Micromonospora > Micromonospora echinaurantiaca. Next base: position 6,017,144 of record NZ_LT607750.1, read on the forward strand.
AAGCCGGGCACTGACCCACCACGACGTCGTACCGGGCCCGGGAGCCGCTCAGCCGAGCAGCCCCCGGGCCCGTTCGTACAGGTCGAGCACCGCGCAGGCGACCGGCACCACGGAGACCACCAGCGCGGTGTCGGTCAGGTCGGCGAGCCGGCCGAGGTACGGCGAGACCGGCCGGCGGGCGTACGTGCTGCCCGCCGCCACGGCGAGCAGGGCCAGGGCCAGACCACCGGCGACCAGCACCAGCCGGCCCGCCGGAGCGGACCGCGCGGCGAGCACGGCGCCCAGCACGGCGTACCCGGCGAGGCCGGCGACCACCGTCGGCACCCGGTGCCGCAGCGCCACGAAGAGCCGGGAGCGCAGCAGCAGCACCGCACCGGCGACCGCCACCAGCACCCGACCGGCGGTCCCGCCGGCCACCCCGAGCACCAGCGCGGCGGCCGCCGCCAGCACCGCGTGCCCGAGCAGCATGCCGGTCAGCATCTCCTCGGTGCGGGCCACCGCCGCGTAGACCCGGCCCCGGTCGGGCAGGTCCCGGGCCCGGTCGGCGTCATCACCGGGCGCGGCGGTGGGCAGGGTGATCGGCGGCAGCGGCACCTTGCCCAGCCGGATGGCCAGCAGCGGCACCGCCCCGACGGCGAAGACCAGGACGCAGAGCAGCACGGCAGCCGTGCCGGCCGGGTCGAGCGGCAGCCCGCCGAGCGCGGCCAGCGCCCCGCCCACCCCCACCACGGCGCCGGCCACGAAGACCCGCAGCCGGGTGGCGATGCCGACCAGCCCGAGCACCGACCCCAGCAGCAGCGCCACCGAGCCGGCCAGCAGTTCCGGCGCGCCCAGCCAGCGGACCGGAGCGAGCGGACCGACCGGGTCGTCGGAGCTGACCGCCAGGGCGCCGGCCGCCGCCGCGTACGGCAGCGCGTAGCCGCCCAGGGTGGCGCCGACCGGGCCGTCCCCGTGCGCCCGGGACGCCACGGTGCCGGCCAGGGTGAGCAGCAGCGCCACCACGGCCGCCGCGGGCCAGCCGGCCCCGCCCGCCGGGCCACCGGCGAGCACGGCGAGCAGCCCCACCGCCAGCGGCACCGCCGCCCCGGCCAGCACGGCGGCCCGGGTGGCGCCGGGCGACCAGGCGCCGCCCCGCCGCCGGGCGCCGTCCGCGATCGCCTCCACGACGTCGTCGTACTCCAGCTCGGGCCACTCGGCCCGGGCCGGCACCAGGTGCAGCACCTCGCCGTCCCGGACGCCCTGCGGCAGCAGCGCCTGCGCGGTCGTCAGCACCGCCCCGTCGGTACGCCGCAGCACCCAGCCGCCGTGCCGTTCACCGTTGTCGGCCAGCCCCTCGCCGGCGTGCCGCAGCACCTCCGGCAGCAGCTCGGCCAGGGGAACCTGCTCGGGCAGCGCGACGTCCACCCGCCGCTGCGGGGCGCTGATGGTGACCCGGGCGAGCCCGATCGTCATCGACTGATCTCCATATCGGGCGAGGTTGGTGGCTGCGCGGACGACAGGACTTTACCTACCATGAGCCAGGCTCGGGTCACCGTGCGCAGTCAGGAGGTCGGGTGTCCACTGTCGTCATCAAGCGGCCACCCCGCCGTCCGGCGCCGGAGATCCCGGTCGGCGAGCTGCCGGTGGAGGCGCCGCCGGAGATCCCCCCGGTCGCCGGCGGGCGCTGGCAGCAGCTGCTGATGGTGCTGCCGATGCTCGGCGGCACGGTGGCCATGGCGATGATGTTCGGCCGCGGCGGCGGGGCCTACTCGTACGTGGTGGGCGGCATGTTCGGCCTCTCCTCGCTGGCCATGCTGGTGACCTCCTGGGGCAGCGCCGCCGGCACCCCGAAGAAGTCGGAGATGATGGCCGCCCGCCGGGAGTACCTGCGGCACCTCACCGCGCTGCGGCGCCGGGTCCGGCAGACCGCCGGCCAGCAGCGCGCCGGGCTCTACTACCGGCACCCGGACCCGGGCCGGCTCTGGTCGACGGTGGAGAGCCACCGGGTCTGGGAACGCCGTCCCGCCGACCCGGACTTCGCGGTGGTCCGGGTCGCGGTCGGGCCGCAGACCCTGGCCACCCCGCTGGTGCCGCCGGTCACCCGGCCGCTGGAGGAGCTGGAGCCGATGACCGCGGGCGCGCTGCGGCGCTTCCTGGACGCGTACTCGGTGGTGCCCGACCTGCCGGTGGCGCTGTCGCTGCGCAGCTTCGCCCGGGTGTACGTCAAGGCCACCCCGGCCACCGACGGCCGGGCGCTGGCCCGCGCGATGCTCACCCAGCTGGCCGTCTTCCACGCCCCCGACGAGCTGCTCGTCGCGGTCTGCGCCGGGCCGGAACGGCGAGCCGCCTGGGAGTGGGTCAAGTGGCTGCCGCACACCCACCATCCCGCCCGCACCGACGCACTCGGCCCGGTGCGGCTGGTCACCAGCGCCGCCGCCGAGCTGGAACGGCTGCTCGACGACGTGCTGGCCAGCCGGTCCCGGTTCAGCCCGGCCGGGCCGGCCACCGACGGGCCGCACGTGGTGGTGGTGCTCGACGGGGGCGACCTCACCGGAGCCACCGAGCTGACCGGCGACGGCGGCATCGACGCGGTGACCGTCATCGACCTGGACACCGCGCCGCCCCGCCTGCTGGACCGGTTCGCGCTGCTGCTCGAACTACGCGACGGCCGGCTGCACTCGCACTCGGCGGACGGCCACGTCGAGGTGGGCACCGCCGACCGGTTGGCGCCGGCCGACGCCGAGGCGGTCGCCCGCCGGCTGGCGCCGCTGCGGCTGGCCGGCGCCCCGCGTGGCGGCCCGGACGCCCCGCCCGGCGCCGAGCCCGGGCTGCCCGAACTGCTCGGGCTCGGCGACCCGGAGAGCTTCACCGCCGAGCAGGGCTGGGCGCCCCGCTCGGCGCGCGAGCGGCTGCGGGTGCCGATCGGGGTGGGCACCGACGGCGGCGCGATCGAACTCGACCTCAAGGAGTCCGCCCAGGACGGGATGGGCCCGCACGGCCTGCTGATCGGGGCCACCGGCTCCGGCAAGTCCGAACTGCTGCGCACCCTGGTGCTCGGGCTGGCCGCCACGCACAGCTCGGAGCAGCTCAACTTCGTCCTGGTCGACTTCAAGGGCGGGGCGACCTTCGCCTCGTTCGACCGGCTGCCGCACACCGCCGCGGTGATCACCAACCTGGCCGACGCGCTGCCGCTGGTCGACCGGATGGTCGACGCGATCAACGGCGAGCTGGTCCGCCGCCAGGAGCTGCTCCGCCGGGCCGGCAACTTCGCCAGCCTGCGCGACTACGAGCGGGCGCGGGCCGCCGGCACCCCGCTCGCCCCGCTGCCCTCGCTGCTGCTGATCTGCGACGAGTTCTCCGAGCTGCTCTCGGCCAAGCCCGACTTCATCGACCTGTTCGTGCAGATCGGCCGGCTGGGCCGGTCGCTCGGCGTACACCTGCTGCTGGCGAGCCAGCGGTTGGAGGAGGGGCGACTACGCGGACTCGACACACATTTGTCGTACCGGATCGGGCTGCGGACCTTCTCCGCGCTGGAATCCCGGACGGTGCTCGGGGTGCCGGACGCGCACGAGCTGCCCCGCTCGCCCGGTCACGGCTACCTGCGCTTCGGCACCGAACCGCTGGTCCGGTTCAAGGCCGCGTACGTCTCCGGGGCGGTGCGCAGAGCCGTCGCCGCCGGCGCGGGCGGCTCCGGCACCCCCCGCCTGCTGGCGTTCTCCACCCACTACCTGCCGGCCCCCGAGCCGCCCCGGCCGGCGGCCCCGCCGCAGGTCGAGCAGGACGGCACGGGGAGCCTGCTCGACCTGCTGGTCGGCCGGTTGGCCGGGCAGGGCCCACCGGCGCACCAGGTCTGGCACCCGCCGCTGGGCCGCCCGCCGGCGCTGGACGAGCTGCTCGGCCCGGCCGGCGTCGACCCGGCGCGCGGGCTCACCGTCGGCAACCCGGAGCTGCACGGAGCGCTCCAGGTGCCGGTCGCCGTGGTGGACAAGCCGTTCGAGCAGCGGCGCGACCTGCTCTGGCTGGCGCTGGACGGGGCCGCCGGGCACGTGGCGGTGGTCGGTGCGCCGCAGAGCGGCAAGTCGACCGCGCTGCGCGCGCTGATCTGCGCGCTGGCGCTCACCCACACCCCGGCCGAGGTGCAGGTCTACGGCCTCGACTTCGGCGGCGGCGGGCTGGGCACGCTCCGCGACCTGCCGCACGTCGGCGGCGTCGCCGGGCGCGCCGACCCGACGGCCGTCCGGCGTACGGTCGGCGAGATCGCCACCCTGCTGGTGGAGCGGGAACGCCGCTTCGCGGAGCTGGGTGTGGACTCGATGGCCGCCTGGCGGCAGCGCCGGGCCGCGGCGGCCGGCACCGGCCAGCCGACCGGCGACCCGTTCGGTGACGTCTTCCTGGTGGTCGACGGCTGGGCCACCCTGCGCGGCGAGTACGACGACCTGGAGCCGCTGATCACCGACCTGGCCACCCGCGGGCTGTCGTACGGGGTGCACGTGGTGGCGACCGCGCTGCGCTGGCTGGACTTCCGGCCGGCGATCCGGGACCTCTTCGGTTCCCGGCTGGAGTTGCGCCTCGGCGATCCGGCCGACTCGCTGGTGGCCCGCCGGGCCGCGGCGAACGTGCCAGAGCAGAGCGCCGGCCGGGGCGTCACCGCGGAGAGCCTGCACTTCCTCACCGCACTGCCGCAGCTCACCGCCGGTACGGACACCGCCGACCTGGTCAAGCGGGCGGCCGCCGGCTGGCCCGGGCCGGCCGCACCCCCGGTGCGGCTGCTCCCGCCGGTGCTCCCGTACGCCGAGCTGGACCTGGCGGCGACGACCGGGCTGCGCTTCCCGGTCGGGGTGGCCGAGGCGGACCTGCGCCCGGTGGTGCTGGACTTCGCCACCGAGCCGCACTTCGTGGTCTTCGGCGACGCCGAGTGCGGCAAGTCGTCGTTCCTGCGCGCGCTGGCCACCTCGATCGTCACCCGGTTCACCCCGGAGCAGGCCCGGGTGATCCTGGTCGACTACCGGCGCAGCCTGCTCGGCGCGATCGAGACGCCGCACCTGATCGGCTACGGCACCGCCGCCGCGCACACCGCCGACCTGGTCGAGTCGGCCGCCGGCTACCTGCAGGCCCGGCTCCCCGGTCCGGAGATCACCCCGGCCCAGTTGCGGGAGCGGTCGTGGTGGTCCGGTCCGGAGCTGTTCGTGCTGGTGGACGACTACGACCTGGTGGCCAGCGGGCCGGCCAACCCGCTGCGGGCGCTGGAGGAGCACCTGCCGCACGCCCGGGACGTCGGGCTGCACCTGGTGCTCGCCCGCCGCTGCGGCGGCGCCGGCCGGGCGCAGTACGAGCCGATCGCGCAGCGGTTGCGGGAACTCTCCACCGCCGGGCTGGTGATGGCCGGCAGCCCGGAGGAGGGTGCGCTGGTCGGTTCGGTCCGACCCGGGCCGTTGCCACCCGGGCGCGGCCGGCTGGTGACCCGACGTGAGGGCGTACGCCTGGTGCAGCTGGCCCACCTGCCGCCGCCGTGACAGGTGTTGACGGATGGCTCCGGAAGAGGGGGTGGAACCGGTAATCTCCGATCGTCGTCTGTCCGAACCGAGGAACGGCTGAGAATGTGACCAGGGTGCGGCAGAGCTGTCCGCCGACGGCGCGACGGGTCGCCGGTCGGGCGCTGCTCGCTGTGGCGGCGGTGGCCGTGCCGCTCGCCGGCCCGGTGCCGCCCGCCGACGCCGCGGCCGCCCGGCCGGTCGCGCTCGCCTCGGCGGCGTTCCCCCTGGCCGCGCCGGTTTCGGACAGCCAGACCCGCCCCGACCAGGTGCGCGACGAGCAGTGGCAGCTCGACGAGTTGGGGGCGAAGACCGCCTGGCGCAGCTCGACCGGGCGCGGGGTGGTCGTCGCGGTCATCGACTCCGGTGTGGACGCCAGCCACCCCGACCTGGCCGGCCAGGTGCTGCCCGGCTACGACCTGGTCGCCCCGCTCGGCGGCGACCCGGATCCGGTCGGCCACGGCACCACGGTGGCCGGGCTGATCGCCGGGCGCAACGACGACAACCGGGGCGTGGTCGGCCTCGCCCCGGACGCCAAGATCCTTCCGGTCCGGGTGCTGGACGACGAGAACCGCTACGACGACGCGCTGATCGTCGCCAAGGGCGTGCGCTGGGCCGTCGACAACGGCGCCCGCGTCATCAACCTGTCGCTCGGCGGCAGCGGCGACAGCCCGGCCCTGGCCGCGGCGCTCGACTACGCCTTCGCCCGGGACGTGGTGGTGGTCGCCTGCACCGGCAACCTGGCCACCTCCACCAACTCGAAGGTCTGGTACCCGGCCCGCGAGCCGGGCGTGATCGCGGTGTCCGGGCTGGAGAAGGACAGCGAGAACCTCTGGTCCGGCGCGATCACCGGGCGCGCCACCGTACTCACCGCCCCGGCCACCGGGTTGGTGGGCGCCCGCCCCGGCGACGGGTACTGGCGGGTGCAGGGCACCAGCTTCGCCGCGCCCCTGGTGGCCGCCACCGCCGCGCTGGTCCGGGCCCGCTACCCGGAGATGTCCGCCGGCGACGTGGTCAACCGGCTGCTGTCCACCGCCCGCGACATCGGCCCCACCGGCCGGGACGACCGTTTCGGGTACGGCCTGGTCGACCCGGTCGCCGCGCTGGACGCCGAGGTGAGCCCGGTGGGCCGCAACCCGCTGGACGACCAGACCTCGCCCGGCGTGGTCGGGTTCGGCCCGGCACCCGGTTCGGCGGAGGCCGAGGCGGCCGGCGCCGGCGCGGACCCGCTCGGCGGCTTGACCGCACCGCGCCAGCAGAGCCAGTGGACGGCGCGGCCCGCCGGCTCCGAGCACGACTCCACCCCCGAGCGGCTCTGGACCGGCGCCGTGCTCTTCGTCGCCCTGCTCACCGGCGCGGCGCTGATGGTGCGCCGGTTCCGGCGGTGGGGCAGCCGCTGACCCACCCCGCTCCGGCCGCACCCGGTTCGCGAACGGAACGCCTGAGCCCGCCCCGGGCTGGGTAGAACGGATGCCATGACCTCACCCGGCCAGCGCACCCTCCCGACGCCGACGCGGCCGTCGTGGCGGCACCGCCGGCTGCACCCGGACGACTCGCGCGGCCTCCGGCTGACCCTCGCCGTCGCCGCGGCGTTCCTGGTGCTGGTGCCGTTCGCCCTGCTCGCGCTCCTGGTGCTGGCCGGCTGGCCGCCGCTACGCGAGGTGGACACCACGGTGGCCGGCGCGCTGCACGGCTTCGCCGTCGATCATCCGGCCTGGGTCCGCCTGATGAGCCTGTGGACCGATGTGTTCGCGCCGATGCCGCTGCGGGTCGGCGCGCTGGTGCTGGTGATCTGGCTGGTCCGGCGCGGCGCCCGGCAACTCGCGGTCTGGGTGGCCGTCACCATGCTGGTGGGCGGGCTGCTCGGCCCGCTGCTCAAGCTGCTCTTCGGGCGGGACCGGCCGGACCTGCCCGAGCCGGTGGCGCAGGCCGCCGGGCTCGCCTTCCCGTCCGGTCACGCGCTGAACGCCGCGCTGGCCGCCGGGATCCTGCTGGTGGTCTTCCTGCCGTACGCGCGGGAGCGGTCCGGCCGGTGGGCGGTGTGGTTGGCCGCCGTGCTGCTGGCCGGGGTGACCGGGTTCAGCCGGGTGGCGCTCGGCGTGCACTGGACCAGCGACGTGCTGGCCGGCTGGGTGCTCGGCACCGCCGTGGTCGCCGCGACGTCCGCCGCCTTCACCGTCTGGCACCACCAGACCCCACCCGCCGCGCCACACCCCTGAGCCGGCTCAGGTGCACTTGCCGGTGGCCACCCCCCGGGTACGCTCCGCGCCGGCCAGCGCCACCGGGCGGGCCTCGGCGGCGGTCACCGCGAAGCCGGTGTTCGGGTCGTCGGCGGCCGCCGCGAAGATCACTCCGAGCACCAGCCCGTTGGCGGAGACCAGCGGCCCGCCCGAGTTGCCGCTGCGGACCAGCGCCCGGATGGTGTAGATCTCCCGGGTCACGTCGCCGGAGGAGTAGATGTCCGGCCCGGTGATCCGGTCGACGTCGCGTACCCGGGCCGACTGGGCGTTGTACGGCCCGTCGAGCGGGAAGCCGAGCACGATGGCGTCCGCGCCGCTGCCCGCGTTGCCGGCGGCGAACCGCATCGACGGGCCGGGCAGCTCCGGCACGTAGAGCACGGCCAGGTCCCGGTCCGGGTCGTAGACGACCACCTCACCGTCGTACCGGTCGCCGTTCAGCTCCACCGTCACCGAGCGGGTGCCCGCCACCACGTGCGCGTTGGTCATCACCCGGTCGTCGGCGTAGACGAACCCGGAGCCCTCGATCCGGCGCGAGCAGCTCGGCGCGGAGCCGAGCACCTTGACCACCGAGCGCTGGCCGTTGACCACCACCTGGGAGCCGGCGAGCGCCGGATCGGGCGGCGAGACCTGCCGGGCCTGGGTACGCCCCAGCCCCTCGAAGACGTCCGGGAAGCCGTTGGTGTCCACCGTGTCGCGCAGCGCGGTGGAGAACTGCTGCGCCCGGTCCGGCAGCACCCGGTCGACCACGGTGAGCAGCGCGCTGTTCTTCACCGACGCGGCCAGCCAGGGCAGCGAGGACGACCCGAGCGGCACCGCGACCAGCCACGCGACCAGCAGCACCGCGAAGATCGAGACGAACGCGCCGCCGATGTCGTCGACCTGCTTGCCCACGTCGCTGGTGATCGTCTTGCGCAGGTGGGAGCCGAGCCAGCCGGCGAGCGCCTGACCGATGACGGCCAGCCCGAAGACCGCCACCAGGGCGATCAGCACCCGGGTGCCGCTGTCCACGAACTGCTCGGCCAGCAGCGGCCCGATCTGGAGGCCGACCAGGGCGCCCAGGAAGAAGCCGGAGAACGACAGCAGGCCGATGACGAACCCCTGGCGGTATCCGCTGATCGCGAACACGAGCATGAGCAGCAGCAGTACGAGATCCACGGCGGACACGGGTCAAGCGTACGGGCAGAGCGCTCACGGGATGACCTTCGCTTGCGGAAGGTGACCGCCGGGTCAGCGCACGGCGCTCTCGTCCACCTCGTCGGTACCGGCCGAGGGCGCCGGGGTGGCAGCGGTCGGCGGCAGGTCGACCACCCTGCCGCGCGGCCACGGTCGCGTCCAGCCGCCCATCGTCAGCAGGGCGTCCAGCACCCCGGCGGTGAAGCCCCAGACCAGCATGCCGCGGGCGGAGAACGCCGGCCCGATCCAACCGCTCGGGTGCCGCACCCGCATCCGGTTCTCCGGGTCGACCAGCTCGGCGACCGGCAGCCGGGCCACGTGCGCCACCTCGGCCGGTTCCCGGGGATGCACCGGGTGCGGCGCGTGCCACCAGCCGAGCACCGGGGTCACCACGAAATCGCTGACCGGGATCCAGAGCCGGGGCAGCTCGGCCAGCACGGTGACGCTGGCCGGGTCGAGGCCGACCTCCTCGTTCGCCTCGCGCAGCGCGGTGGCCGCGGCGTCGGCGTCGTCCGGATCGGCCGCGCCGCCCGGGAAGGCCGGCTGCCCGGCGTGATTGCGCAGGGTGGCGGCCCGCTGCAGGATCAGCACGTCCGGGCCGGCGCCGGGCTCCTCGCCGAGCAGCACCAGCACCGCGCTCTCCCGGCCACCGTGGCTCGGGGTGGCCAGCCGGGTGAAGTCCTCGGTACGGGCGGTGCCGAGCCGGTGCAGCAGCGGCTCGATCCAGGCCGGTGGCTGTCGGGTCACGCGGGCACCGCCAGGCCCAGGTGCTGCCCGACCAGCGCGGCGAGGCGGGCGTCGTCCAGCGCGCCGGACGCGTCCACGTGCCGCACCCGGCCCTGCCCGTCGACGAAGAGGGTGAGCGGGATGGCGTTGCGGCCGAGCGCCCGTTGCAGCGCCTCACCCTGGTCGACCAGGACGGGGAAGCGTACGCCGAAGTCCTCGCCGATGGACTGCGCGCCGGCGCGGCTGTCGCGGCTGTTGACCCCGAGCACCCGGAGCTGGCCGTCGGCCCGCTCGCTGAGCCGCTGGAACGCGGGCAGCTCGGTGCGGCAGGGCGCGCACCAGGAGGCCCAGACGTTGACCACGGCCGGACCGCGGACGTCCCGGAGGGCGACCGGCGCACCGCCGGTGAAGCAGTTCAAGGTCAGCTCGGGCAGCGGGTCGCCTCCACCGGCCGGCGACGCGGTCGGCGCGCCGGTGGCGCCCGGGCCGGTGGTCAGCTCGGCGCAGTCCTGGAACGGCGACGGCCGGCTGGCGGCCGCCCCCTGCCGGGTCGGCGCCTCCTCCTGCCCGGTGGTGCCGGTGCAGCCCGCGACCGCCAGCAGCAGCGGGACGAGCAGGGCAGCGGACCGCCGCTTCATCGGCGCACCGCTCGCAGGACGGGCTCACTCCTCGCGCTCACGGTGCCACCTCGGTTCGCGACTGCGGGGCTCGCAAACCCGGCTCACTCCTCGCGCTCACGGTGCCTCCGCGACGACGGCCTGCGCCGGCACCAGCTCCGGGTCGACCCCGGCGGCCGCCGCGAGGTCGCGTGCCCGAGGGCCCTTGAGCAGCTTGGCGGCGGCGGCCGGCTCGGTCGGGCCGGTGCCGTAGGAGGGGCAGAGCTTGGCCAGGGTGCAGGCGCCGCAGGCCGGCTTGCGGGCGTGGCACACCCGTCGGCCGTGGAAGATCACCCGGTGCGAGAACATCGTCCAGTCGCGCCGCTCGATGAGCGCCCCGATGGCGTGTTCCACCTTGACCGGGTCGGTCTCGCCGGTCAGCCGCCAGCGCCCGACCAGCCGGTGGAAGTGCGTGTCGACGGTGATGCCGGGCACGTCGAAGGCATTGCCGAGGATGACGTTGGCGGTCTTGCGGCCGATCCCGGGCAGCGTCACCAGGTCGACCAGCTTGCCGGGGACCCGGCCGCCGTAGCGCTCGACCAGCGCCTGGCCAAGCTTGATCAACGAGTCGGTCTTGTTCCGGTAGAAGCCGGTGGGGCGGATCAGCTCCTCCAGCTCGGCCCGCTGGGCACCGGCGTAGTCGGCGGCGGTCGGGTAGCGGGCGAAGAGCTTCGGGGTGACCTCGTTGACCTTCTTGTCGGTGCACTGGGCGGAGAGGATCGTCGCCACGGCCAGCTCCAGCGGGTTGGAGTGGTCGAGCTCACAGTGCGCGTCGGGGTGGGTCTCGGTCAGCACCCGGCCGATCTTCCGGGCGCGACGTTTGCGGCCGAGATCGGTCTCGGTGGCACCGGGAATGCTGGTGGTCACGCCGGCCAGCCTACGTCGCCGGTCCGACGAACCGCCGGGCCCCACGCGTCGGGCCGGCGGGTCAGCCCTGCGCCGGCGGGCTGATCCGGCCGGAGTCGTCGAACCGGGCGCCGGTCTTCGGGAAGTCGCTGCGGGTCAGCTGCCGCACCAGGCCGAGGCCCCGGTCGTCGCGGTCCATGGTCGGCTTGCCGGCGGAGTTCATGTACGTCGAGACGAACGAGCCGCCGGCCCAGCTGCCGTCCGGCTTTAGCGACACCTTGAGCACCCCGCCCCAGCCCAGCCGGCCGGCGTTGCTCAGCGAGTTGCCGCCACCGGCGAAGTTGCCGAGGCTGTACGCGATCAGCCGGCCCTTGTAGAACTCCATGCCGCGCAGCACGTGCGGGCCGTGCCCGACGATCAGGTCGGCGCCCGCGTCGATCATCGCCTTGGAGAACTTGACCGGATCGCCCCGGTTCTCGCCGAGGAACATCTCGGTGCCGGGCCGCACCCGGGTCTTGTCCGACCCCTCGCCGCCCATGTGCACCTGCACCACCACCAGGTCGGCCATCCCGGCCGCCTTGGTGATCACCTGCTTCGCCTCGGCGATGTCGACCAGGCTGTTGGACCAGACGTACGACGAGAAGCCGGCGACGGCGACCTTGACCCCCGCCACCTCGACCACGGTGATCTGGTCGGGCGCCCCGGTGTGCGCGAGATCGTATTTCTCCAGCGCCTTCTGGGTGTTCGCGTAGCCCTTCGGGCCGTAGTCGTAGCCGTGGTTGTTGGCCTGGTTGAGCAGGTCGAAGCCGGCGTCGCGCAGGTGTGCGGCGTACTCCGGCGGGGCTCGGAACTGGAAGCAGCGGGTGGAGTTCGCGCCACACTTGCCGGTGCCGGTGTCGACGGTGAGCGGCTCCTCCAGGTTGCCCATCACCAGGTCGGCCTCGAGCGCCTTCTCGACCGAGTCGAAGAAGCCCTTGCCGCCGTTGGCGGGCAGCCGGTTCGGCGCGTTGCCCATGATGATGTCGCCGGTGGCGGAGAGCGAGATGGACTTCTCGGCCGGCGTCGCGGAGGCCGAACCGACCGGGGCGCCGGTGCCGCCACCGCCCGCGCCGGGCTGCCAGACCGGACCGCCGGCCGACCCGCCGCCGCAGCCGGCCGCGAGCAGCACGACGAGCAGCACGACGAGCGCCAGCGCCGGGCGGCGGCGCGGACGGGGGGCGGTGGGGGCAGCAGCGTACATCGCCCGCGACCCTACCGGGCGGCAAACGGACCGACGAGAGCCGATCGGCCAGGAATTCAGCCCGCCAGCCGGTCCGACCAGGGGACCACCGTGCCGGCCCCGCCGGCCAGCACGGCGGCGTGCACGGCCCGGGCCAGCGGGGCGCCCCAGACCGAGCGGGGGCCGCCGTACTCGGCGATCGGGCCGTCGGCCGGGCAGAGCACGGTGACCGCGTCGGTCGGGGTGCCGGTGCCCGGCATCCCCAGCTCGCCGATCGCCTGCGCCTTCGCCTCGGTGGCCGTGGCCACCGCGTTGACCAGCGCGGCGTCACCGAGCCGCGCCGGCACGTACAGGACGATGTTGACCGTGCCGACCCGCTGCCCGGGCGCCGCCGGCGCGGGCGCGGCGGCCCAGACCGGGGTGCCGAGCCCGACCGTCGCCCAGGCCCGCACGCCGGTGTCGGTCCGGGCCACCACCTCCGCCACGTCGACGCCGGTCAGCAGGCCCACCCCCGGCCCGTCCAGGCCGAGCTGGTCGGCCAGGCCGGCCAGGTGGTCGGCGGGGTCGTCCCGGTCGTACGACATCGGCACGGTCGCGTTGACCACCCACCGCCGCTCCCCGATGCCGCCGCCGAGCGGCGCGGAGCTGACCGCGCGCAGCGGGCGGTCGGCTCGCCAGACCAGCAGCGGCACGTCCCGCACGCCCTCGGAACGGGTGGTCAGCAGGGGGTCACTCAGCACGCCGTGACCCTACGACCCCGGACGCGGGCGACCGGCCGGGGTCCGGAAATCGCGTGATCTTACTGGTCGCACGGGTCGGGTGGGTAACGCCTGGGGATCAAGATTCCAGGGGTGCACCTCTGATTCCCGCGCTGTTGTGCCTAGACTTGGCGGCGCGCGAGGGATCAGCGGACGGCGGACCCGGCCGAGCAGACGGCACGCGCAACCGGAGGTGCGCGATGGACGAGGTACTGGCCCGCAGCGGGATCTTCCAGGGGGTCGACCCGGAGGCTGCCGAGGCGCTCGCCAAGGAGATGGAGACGATCGAGGTCCGCAAGGGCGAGATCGTCTTCAACGAGGGCGAGCCCGGCGACAGTCTCTACATCCTGCTGTCTGGCAAGATCAAGGTTGGCCGCCGGGCAGCGGACGGTCGGCAGAACCTGATCGCGGTGATGGGCCCGTCGGACATGGTCGGCGAGCTGTCGCTTTTCGACCCGGGTCCGCGTACGGCGACCGCCACCGCGGTGACCGACACCCGGCTGGTGCGGCTGCGCAAGCAGGCGCTGCGGCCGTGGCTGAACAACCGGCCCGAGATCGCCGAGCAGCTGCTCCGCGTGCTGGCCCGCCGGCTCCGCCGGACCAACGACTCGTTGGCCGACCTGATCTTCACCGATGTGCCCGGCCGGGTGGCGAAGAACCTGCTCCAGATGGCCGGCCGGTTCGGCACCCGCGACGGCGGCGTGCTGCGGGTGACCCACGACCTCACCCAGGAGGAGATCGCCCAGCTGGTCGGCGCCTCCCGGGAGACGGTGAACAAGGCGCTGGCCGACTTCGCCTCGCGCGGCTGGCTGCGGCTGGACGGCAAGAGCATCATCATCCTCGACCCGGAGCGCCTGGCCCGCCGCGCCCGCGTCTGACCCCGACCGGGGCCCGTCCCCGGCCGCCGTGGCATGCCCGGCCCGGACCGCGTCGTCGGTCCGGGCCGGTTCGGCTTCCCGTCTGCCCGGCGCAGAATTCCTGGACCTGGCGGCGCCGGTCCCCGCAGGCTGGACCGATGCTGAACCGCGTCGCCGTACTCTCCGACATCCACGGGGCGTTGCCCGCGCTGGAGGCCGTGCTGGCCGAGCCGGACGTCGCCGCCGCCGACCTGATCGTGCTCACCGGTGACATCGCCGCCGGCCCGCAGCCGGTCGAGGTGCTCGACCTGCTCGCCGGGCTGGGCGACCGGGTCTGCTGGGTACGCGGCAACGCCGACCGGGAACTGGTCGAGGCACGCGCCGGCCGGAAGTCCCCGATCGAGGTGTCGAACTGGGCCGCCGAGCAACTCCGGGACGACCAGTCGGCCCGGCTGGCCGCACTGCCGCTGACGGTGACCCTGGAGGTGGCCGGCTTCGGGCCGGTGCTCTTCTGCCACGCCACGCCCCGGGACGACGAGGAGGTCGTGCTGGTCGACACCCGGATGACGCGCTGGGCGGAGGTGTTCGCCGGCGTACCGGCCGAGGTGCGCACGGTGGTCTGCGGGCACACCCACATGCCGTTCACCCGGCTGGTCGACCGACGTCTGGTGGTCAACGCGGGCAGCATCGGCATGCCGTACGGCGGCCCGGGGGCGGACTGGGCGCTGCTCGGGCCCGGCGTGCAGCTACGCCGGACCTACTTCGACGTGGACGCCGCCTGCGCCCGGGTGGCCGCCGAGTCGACCTTCCCGGACGCCGCCGAGTGGGCCGACGAGTACCTGCGCTCCCGGCACAGCGACGCGGACGCGCTGGCAGTCTTCGCCCCGCGCGACGGCCGCTGACCCCGACAAGGCCGGGTTCCGGCCCGGCACCAACCAGCGGCTGCACGCTCCGGGCGCGGCGAGAACCTGGCGCCCGCCCGGCTCACCACCTGCGTCGTGGGGCCGCTGTGGAGCTGAGTCGTCTGCGACATCACCCGGGCCGTCCGGCGCTCGCCGGCTGGCGTGCTGACCGCCGCCGCCCGCCTGGGCCGGCGGGCGTGGGCCGACGGGCGTGGGCCGGCGGGCGTGGGGCCGACGGGCGTGGGGCCGACGGTGGAGGTGAATCGTTTGTGACATCAGCTCCACAGCGTCCGCGCCAGCCTGCCCGCCCACCGCGCGCCGACACCTGACGGCGGCCGACCACCCGCGGCCACCGGCATCCGCCGACCGTCATCGCCCGCTCACCGGCCGCCATCGACGTCCGATGGCCAGCCTGCGCCGGGACCGAGCGCCAAGCGGCGGCCCGACCGGCCCCGCAAGAAAAAGTCAGGCTTGACTGTTTGTTTCGGGGGCGGCACGCTGTCCCCGTGCCCGCCGCATCGATCCGCGTCCCTCAACAGGAACGCAGCCGCGCCACCCGCGCCCGGCTGCTGGAGGCGACCGTCGAGTGCCTGGTCGAGCACGGCTGGGCCGGCACCACCACGACGCTGGTCGCGGCCCGGGCCGGCGTTTCCCGGGGCGCCCAGCTGCACCACTACCCCACCAAGGCGGCCCTGGTCATCGCGGCCGTCGACCACCTCGCCGAGCGCCGGGCGGCCGAGCTGCGCACCGAGGCGGAGGCACTGCCCGCCGGTCCGCAGCGGCTCGACCGGGTGATCGACCTGCTCGGTGCCGCCTTCACCGGGCCGCTCTTCGTCGCCGCCCTGGAACTCTGGGTCGCCGCCCGCACCGACCGCGAACTCCGCGAGGCCCTGGTGCCGCTGGAGGCCCGGGTCGGCCGGGAGATGCACCGGCTCACCGTCGCCCTGCTCGACGTCGACGAACGGCGCCCGGGCGTACGCGAGGCCGTCCAGGCCACCCTCGATCTGCTCCGCGGCCTCGGGGTGGCCAACCTGCTCAACGACGACTCGACCCGCCGCACCGCCCTGCTCGCCACCTGGAAGCGCCAGCTCGCCACCCTGCTCACGCCCACGCCCTGACCGACCGGAGGCACCATGGTCGACCTCGCAGACCTGCTCGCGGATCTGGCCACCGAGTCCGAGCAGCTGGATGCCCTGGTGAGTGCCCTGGCACCGGCCGACTGGGCCCGACCGACCCCGGCGCCGGGCTGGACGGTCGGGCACCAGATCGCCCACCTCGCCTGGACCGACCACGTCGCGCTGCTCGCCGCCACCGACACCGCCGCCTTCTTCGCCTCGGTCACCACCGCCCCCGATCCGGCCCGGTTGGTCGACGACGGCGCCGAGGAGTTCCTCGCCCCGCCGGCCGAGCTGCTGGCCCGCTGGCGCGCCGGCCGTACGGCGCTCGCCGAAGCCCTGGCCGCCGCGCCGCCCGGCGAGAAGCTGCCCTGGTACGGCACCCGGATGTCGCCCGCCTCGATGGCCACCGCCCGGATCATGGAGACCTGGGCGCACGGCGAGGACGTGGCCGACGCGCTCGGCGTCACCCGCCCGGCCAGCGCCCGGCTCCGGCACGTGGCGTATCTCGGGTTCCGTACCCTCGGGCACAGCTTCGCCGCCCACGGCCGGCCGGTGCCGACGGTGCCGGTACGGATCGAGCTGGCCGCGCCCGACGGGACGACCTGGAGCTTCGGCCCGACCGACGCCGCCGACCGGGTCACCGGACCGGCGCTGGACTTCTGCCTGCTGGTCACCCAGCGCCGGCACCGCGCCGACCTGACCCTGACGGCCACCGGCCCGGTCGCCGACGAGTGGCTCGACGTGGCCCAGGCGTTCGCCGGCCCACCGGGCGCCGGCCGCCCACCCGCCGACAGCCCGACCCCGGACACCACCGTGGATAGCGGAGTGCCGGCATGAGCGAGCGAAGCGAGCGAATCATCGGGCTCAGGGCGATGGTGCCTCATGACGGCACGGAGCGAAGCGGAGTGCCGGCATGAGCAGGGTGCTGCGGGTGGGCAACGCCTCCGGCTTCTACGGCGACCGGTTCAGCGCCTGGCGGGAGATGCTCGACGGGGGCGACCTGGACGTGCTGACCGGCGACTACCTGGCCGAGCTGACCATGCTGATCCTCGGCCGGGACCGGCTCCGCGACCCGGCCCTCGGCTACGCGAAGACCTTCCTCCGCCAACTGGAGGGCTGCCTCGGCACCGCGCTGGACCGGGGCGTACGGATCGTGACCAACGCCGGTGGGCTGAACCCGGCCGGGCTGGCCGCCGCGATCGGCGCGCTCGCCGAGCGGCTCGGCCTGCCGGTCCGGGTCGGCTACGTCGAGGGCGACGCGCTGGACCGCCCGGACGCGCTCACCGCGAACGCCTACCTCGGCGCGTTCGGCATCGCCGCCTGCCTGGACGGCGGCGCGGACGTGGTGGTCACCGGCCGGGTCACCGACGCGTCCCTGGTGGTGGGGCCGGCGATCGCCCGGTTCGGCTGGGGTCGCGACGACCTCGACGCGCTGGCCGGAGCGACGGTCGCCGGCCACCTGGTGGAGTGCGGCGCCCAGGTGACCGGCGGCAACTTCAGCTTCTTCACCGAACTGCCCGACGGCGGCCACCGCCCCGGCTTCCCGATCGCCGAGCTGCACCCGGACGGTTCCTGCGTGCTCACCAAGCACCCGGGCACCGGCGGGGCGGTCACCGTGGAGACGGTCACCGCGCAGCTGCTCTACGAGGTGGGCGGGCCGGCGTACCTGGGGCCGGACGTGGTGACCCGGCTGGACACGGTCACCCTGCACGCCGACGGCCCGGACCGGGTCCGGGTCAGCGGGGTGCGCGGCACACCGCCGCCGGACACCCTCAAGGTCGGCGTCAACAACCTCGGCGGCTTCCGCAACTCGATGACGTTCGTACTGTGCGGGCTGGACATCCCGGCGAAGGCGGCCCTGGTGCGCGGCCAACTGGAGGAGGCGGTCGGCAAGGAGGGGCTGGAGTTCACGCTGGCCCGCACCGACCACCCGGACGCCGCCGACACCGAGGCGGCGAGCGCGCTGCTGCACGTACACCTGCGCGACGGCGACAAGGCGCGGGCCGGGCGGGCGTTCTCGGCGGCCGCGGTGGAGCTGGCGCTGGCCTCCTACCCGGGCTGCACGCTCACCACGCTGCCCGGCGACGCCACGCCGTACGGGGTGTTCACCGCCGACACGGTGCCGCAGGACGCGGTGGCGCACGTCGCGGTGCTCCCGTCCGGCGAGCGGGTGCCGATCCCGCCGCCGACCCGGACCGACCCGCCGGCACCGGAGCCCGCGCCGGCCGACCCGCCGCCGGTCGCCGCCGGCGGGCCCACCCGGCGTGGCCCGCTCGGCGAGCTGGTCGGCGCGCGCTCCGGCGACAAGGGCGGCGACGCCAACCTCGGCGTCTGGGCCCGCACCGACCGGGCGTACGACTGGCTGCGCGGCTGGCTCACCGTCGAGCGGCTCGCCGAGCTGCTGCCGGAGACCGCGACGCTGGCCGTCGAGCGGTACGAGCTGCCGAACCTGCGCGCGGTGAACTTCGTGATCCGCGGGCTGCTCGGCCAGGGGGTGGCCGCGTCCACCCGGTTCGACCCGCAGGCCAAGGCGCTCGGCGAGCTGCTCCGGTCCCGGCTCGTCGACCTGCCCGCCGACCTCCCGGCCGGACCGGCCACCACCACCGGGGAGGGCTCGTGACCATCGTCGACACTCCGGAACGGCGGCAGCTGCGCGAGCTGACCCGGTCGTTCGTCACCCGCGAGGTGCTGCCGCACCTGGCCGACTGGGAGCGGGCCGGCGAGGTGCCCCGCTCGCTGCACGAGACCGCCGCGAAGATCGGCCTGCTCGGCATCGGCTTCCCCGAGTCGGTCGGCGGCAGCGGCGGCAACCTGCTCGACTCGATCATCGTGACCGAGGAGATCATCCGCTCCGGCGGCTCGTCCGGGCTGATCGCGGCCCTGTTCACGCACGGCATCGCGCTGCCGCACATGGTCGCCACCGGCAACCCGGACCTGATCGACCGGTACGTCCGCCCGACCCTGGCCGGCACGATGATCGGCGCGCTGGCGATCACCGAGCCGGACGGCGGGTCGGACGTCGCCTCGATCCGCACCCACGCCCGCCGGGACGGCGACCACTACGTGCTGAACGGCTCGAAGACCTACATCACCAGCGGGGTGCGGGCCGACTTCGTGACCATGGCCGTCTGCACCCTGCCGCCGGGGACCGGCGCGCTCACCCTGCTGGTGGTCGACAAGGACAGCCCCGGCTTCGCCGTCGGCCGGCGGCTGGAGAAGCTCGGCTGGCACTGCTCGGACACCGCCGAGCTGTCCCTGGTGGACGTGCGGGTGCCGGTGGCGAACCGGGTCGGCGAGGAGAACACCGCCTTCCTGGCGATCATGCAGCACTTCGCCGCCGAGCGGCTCTCGCTGGCCACCCAGGCGTACGCCATCGCGCAGCGCTGCGTCGAGCTGACCATCCGCTGGTGCCGGGACCGGTCCACGTTCGGCCGTCCGCTGGCCAGCCGGCAGCTGATCCGGCACCGGCTGGCCGAGATGCACACCCGCGCCGAGGCGGCCCGGGCGTACGTGCACGAGGTCGCCGCCCGGGTCGCGGCCGGCGAGCCGGTGGTGACCGAGGTGGCGATGGCCAAGAACGTCGCGGTGGCCGCCTGCGACCACGTGGTCGACCAGGCGCTGCAACTGCACGGCGGCTACGGCTACCTGCGCGACGCCGAGGTGGAGCGGCACTACCGGGACGCCCGGATCCTCGGGATCGGCGGCGGCACCACCGAGATCATGAACGAGATCATCGCGAAGGGGATGGGGCTGTGACCACATTGGACACCGCGGTCGACCCGTCCGCAGCGGCGTTCACGGCCAACCGCGCGGCGCTGCTGGACCGGCTCGCCGAACTGGACGCGGCGCTCGACCAGGCCCGGGCCGGGGGCGGCGAGAAGTACGTGAGCCGGCACCACGCCCGGGGCAAGCTGCTCCCCCGGGAACGGATCGAGCTGCTGCTCGACCCGGACAGCCCGTTCCTGGAGCTGTCGCCGGTGGCCGCGTACGGCACCGACTTCCCGGTCGGCGCGAGCGTGGTGACCGGCATCGGGGTGGTCGAGGGCGTCGAGTGCCTGATCATCGCCAACGACCCGACGGTACGCGGCGGAGCGGTCAACCCCTGGTCGCTGGCCAAGACCCGGCGGGCCGGCGAGATCGCGCTGGCCAACCGGCTGCCGATGGTGAACCTGGTCGAGTCGGCCGGCGCCGACCTGCCCACCCAGGCGGAGATCTTCATCCCGGGCGGGCGGGTGTTCCGCGACCTCACCCGGCTCTCCGCCGCGAAGATCCCCACGGTCAGCGTGGTCTTCGGCAACGCCACCGCGGGCGGGGCGTACGTGCCGGGGATGTCCGACCACGTGATCATGATCCGGGACCGGTCGCAGGTCTACCTGGCCGGTCCGCCGCTGGTGAAGATGGCCACCGGCGAGGTCACCGACGACGAGTCGCTGGGCGGGGCGGCGATGCACGCCACCACCTCCGGCCTGGCCGACTTCCTCGCCGAGGACGAGCGGGACGGCATTCGGCTGGCCCGGCAGTGCGTACGCCGGTTGAACTGGCGCAAGCAGGGCCCGCCGCCGCGCACCCCGTTCCCCCGTCCGCCCAAGTACGACCCGGAGGAGCTGCTCGGTCTCGTCCCGGCCGACCTCAAGGTGCCGTTCGACCCGCGCGAGGTGCTGGCCCGGATCCTGGACGGCAGCGAGTTCGACGAGTTCAAGCCGGCGTACGGCAGCGCCCTGGTCACCGGCTGGGGCGAGCTGCACGGCTACCCGGTCGGCGTGCTGGCCAACGCCCGCGGCGTGCTGTTCAGCGAGGAGGCGCAGAAGGCGGCGCAGTTCATCCAGCTCGCCAACGCGGCCGACACCCCGCTGCTCTTCCTGCAGAACACCACCGGCTACATGGTCGGCACCGAATACGAGCAGCGCGGCATCATCAAGCACGGTGCCCTCATGATCAACGCGGTGTCGAACTCGACCGTGCCGCACCTGACGGTCAACCTCGGCGCCTCGTACGGGGCCGGCAACTACGGCATGTGCGGCCGGGCGTACGAGCCGCGGTTCCTGTTCACCTGGCCGAACGCGAAGTCGGCGGTGATGGGGCCGGCGCAGTTGGCCGGCGTGCTCTCCATCGTGGCCCGGCAGGCCGCCGCCGCTCGGGGGCGGGAGTTCGACGAGGAGTCCGACGCCGCCATGCGGATGATGGTCGAGCAGCAGATCGAGTCCCAGTCCGGGGCGCTCTTCCTCTCCGGCCGGCTCTACGACGACGGGGTGATCGATCCCCGGGACACCCGTACCGTGCTCGGCCTCTGCCTCTCGGCGATCCACAACGCACCGGTGCGGGGTGCCGACGGCTTCGGCATCTTCCGGATGTGAGGGGTAGGTCATGATCAACAGCCTGCTGGTCGCCAACCGGGGTGAGATCGCCCGCCGGATCTTCGCCACCTGCCGCACGCTCGGGATCACCACCATCGCGGTGCACTCCGACGCCGACGCCGACGCGCCCTTCGTCGCCGAGGCCGACCTGGCCGTACGCCTGCCCGGGAACACGCCGGCCGAGACGTACCTGCGGATCGACCTCATCCTCGACGCGGCCCGCCGGGCCGGCGCGGACGCCGTCCACCCCGGTTACGGCTTCCTGGCCGAGAACGCCGAGTTCGCGACGGCGGTCACCGACGCCGGGCTGACCTGGGTCGGGCCGCCGGCCAAGGCGATCGCCGCGATGGGCGACAAGATGGCGGCGAAGGCGCTGCTCGCCGAGGCCGGCGTGCCGATGCTCCCCACCTGGACCGACGCCGACCAGGTCACGGGCTTCCCGGTGCTGGTGAAGGCATCCGCCGGGGGCGGCGGGCGCGGCATGCGGGTGGTCCGCGACGCCGAGGGGCTCGCCGAGGCGGTCGCCGGTGCGCGCCGCGAGGCGGCCTCGGCCTTCGGCGACGGCACGGTCTTCATCGAGCGGTACGTCGAGCGCGGCCGGCACGTCGAGGTGCAGATCTTCGGCGACACCCACGGGACGGTGGTCGCCCTCGGTGTCCGCGAGTGCTCGATCCAGCGCCGGCACCAGAAGATCGTCGAGGAGGCGCCGGGTGTCCTCCCCGACGAGGTGCGGCAACGGCTGCACGAGGCGGCGGTGGCCGCCGGACGGACGGTCGACTACGTCGGGGCCGGGACGGTCGAGTTCCTGCTCGCCCCGGACGGCGACATCCACTTCCTGGAGATGAACACCCGCCTCCAGGTCGAGCACCCGGTCACCGAGCTGACCACCGGGCTGGACCTGGTCCGGCTGCAACTGCTCGTCGCCGAGGGCGAGCCGCTGCCGGTGGCGGCGACTCCGCCGGCCGTGGGCCACGCGATCGAGGTACGCCTCTGCGCGGAGGACCCGGCCCAGGGGTACCGGCCGGCGACCGGCTCCCTGCACCGGTTCGCCCTGCCCGGCGTGGCCGTCGAGTTCGGGCCGCTGGCCGGGCCGGGCCTGCGGCTGGACTCCGGCGTGGTCGACGGCTCGGTGGTGGGCGTCCACTACGACTCGATGCTCGCGAAGGTGATCGCCTGGGCGCCCACCCGCGCCGAGGCGGCCCGTGCGCTGGCCGGCGCGCTGGCCCGGGGCGAGCTGCACGGCGTGGCCACCAACCGGGATCTGCTGGTCCGGATCCTGCGCAGCCCGGAGTTCGCCGCCGTCGACATCGACACCGGCTTCCTGGACCGGCATCCCGAGGTGTTCGCCCCGCTGCTGCCCGCCGACCAGGTCCCGCTGGCCGCGCTGGCGGCGGCCCTCGCCGGGGCCGCCGAACGCCGCGCCGCCGCGCCGGTGCTCGCCGGGCTCCCCTCCGGGTGGCGCAACGTCCCGGCCTTCCCGCAGGTCGTTTGCTACGCCCTGGGAGACGACGAGATCGAGGTGCGCTACCGCTTCGACCGCGTCGGCGCGCTGGTTGAGTGGTCGGTGGCGGCGGGGACGACGGGCGGCGAACCGGGCGACGACGCCGTCGAACGGCCGGCCGTGACGCTGGTCGAGGCCACGCCCGAGCGGGTGGTCCTCGACGTGGCCGGGGTGGGGCGGGCGTACCGCGTACGCCGGGTGGGGTCGGAGGTCTTCGTGGACGGCCCGGACGGGGCGGCGAGCCTGACCGAGCTGCCCCGCTTCCCCCTGCCCACCGCGGAGCTGGCCGCCGGCTCGCTGCTCGCGCCGCTGCCCGGCACGGTGACCCGCGTGCACGTCGAGGTCGGCCGGCGGGTCGCCGCCGGCGACCTGCTGCTCACCCTGGAAGCGATGAAGCTCGAACACCCCGTGCTCGCCCCGACCGACGGCGTGGTGGCCGAACTGCCGGTGCCCGCCGGCGGCCAGGTCGACACCGGTGCCGTGCTGGCCGTGGTCGACCCCGATCTGGAGGCCCCGCGATGAACTTCGACCTCACCCCCGAGCAGGAACAGTTGCGCGACGCCGTCCGGGCGCTCGGCCGCAGGTACGGTCACTCCTATTTCGTAGCGAAAGCGAAATCGGGGGAACACACCACCGAGCTGTGGCACGAGGCCGGCCGGCTCGGCTACCTCGGCGTCAACATCCCCACCGAGTACGGCGGTGGCGGTGGCGGCATCACCGAACTGGCCCTGGTCTGCGAGGAACTGGCCGCCGCCGGCTGCCCGCTGCTGCTGCTGGTGGTCTCCCCCGCCATCGCGGCCACCGTGATCAGCCGGCACGGCACCGAGGAGCAGCGCAAGCGGTTCCTGCCCGGGCTCGCCGACGGCTCGCAGAAGATCGTCTTCGCGATCACCGAACCGGAGGCCGGCTCGAACTTCCACCGGCTCGGCACGGTGGCCCGGCGCGACGGCGACGACTGGCTGCTCTCCGGCCGCAAGTGCTACATCTCCGGGGTCGACGAGGCCGGGCACGTGCTGGTCGTCGCCCGCACCGAGGACGCGGCGAGCGGGAAGCTCAAGCCGGCGCTGTTCGTCGTGCCGACCGACGCGCCTGGGCTGACCTGGTCCAAGCTGGACATGGAGATCCTCTCCCCGGAGAACCAGTTCCTGCTCTACCTGGACGACGTGCGGGTGCCCGCCGACGCGCTGGTCGGCCAGTCGCTCGACGCCGGCCTGCCGGCGCTCTTCTCCGGGCTCAACCCGGAGCGGATCACGGTCGCCGCGATGGGCGCCGGCACCGGCCGGTACGCCATCGAGCGGGCGTCGGAGTACACCGCCAGCCGCAAGGTGTGGGGCGGCCGGAGCATCGGCTCGCACCAGGGGGTGTCGCACCCACTGGCGCACGCGGCGGTGCAGGTGGAACTGGCCCGGCTGATGATCTACAAGGCGGCCAGCCTGTACGACGCCGGGCGCGACCTGGAGGCCGGGGTGGCCGGCAACATGGCCAAGTACGCCACCGGCGAGGCCGCCGCGCTGGCCGTGGACACCGCCGTCCAGGTGCTCGGCGGCGCCGGCATGACCACCGAGTACGGCGTGGCCACTTTGCTCGGCGCGGTCCGGGCCGGCCGGATCGCCCCGGTCAGCCGGGAGATGATCCTCAACTTCGTCGCCCAGCACGTCCTCGGCCAGGACAAGTCCTACTGAGCGGTCGGCTGGGAACCGGCGAAGGGACGCCGGCGCTCAGCCGCGGGTTCAGCGGCAGGCGGCGTCGATCCGGTGCACCGGACGGACCCGCCGGCCCAGCCCCTCCAGTAGCGAGTCCTCCACGTGGAAGTCGTGGATCCGCAGCCGGTGCCGGGGCAGTTCCTCCTCGGTCGGGCAGAGCACCTGCGCGCGTACCTGGCCGACCGGCACGTACCGGACGCCGCCCTGCTCCTGGAGGATCACCATGTTCACGTCGTCGGTGGTCACCACGTGCCCGCGGACGTCCTCGGTGGCGCCGGACCCGCTGCCGACGGTGGTCACGGTGAGCGGGAGCACCGGCGTGCTGATCACCGGCAGCGCCGCCCACACCAGCATGGCCAGTACCGCGGCCTGGGTGACCGAGGCGAGCGGCCGGATCACCGCCCCGGGCAGCGGCCCCGCGATGCCGAGCGCCAGCAGCGGCGGTACGACCAGCAGCAGCACCGGCAGCGGTTCGCCCTGCCCCCACGCGTCCCGCAGGGTCGGCAGCAGCAGCCAGAGGTAGCCGCCGAGCAGGGCCGCGATGATCAGCACGCGGGGGATGGGCCGCTCGTGCAGCCGCTCGGGGGTGAACTGGAAGGCGGCGGCCGCCGCCGGCACCAGCAGCGGCAGGTAGAGCAGCGGCCAGGTGACCAGGGCGAGCAGGAAGCTCGCCGCGACGAACCAGGCCGGGGTGATCTCCGCCCAGCGGGCGAAGAGCGGGCGGCGCCGGCCTCCTGGTGGCAGCCGGTCCACGCTGGCGCCCAGCACGGCGCCGAGGGCGAAGACGGCGACCAGGGCGGTGGAGAGCAGCCGGGCCGCGGTGGTGAGGAACCCGGCCAGCAGGTTGACCGGTCCCACGTTCGCCACCAGCAGCAGGGTGGTCTGCAACTCGCCGCCGGCCTCCACCCCGAGCCGGAGCACGGAGAAGACCGCCGGCACGCCGACCACGGCGGTCCAGAACGACTGGCTGGCCCGGGCCCGCCGCTCCGCCTGGTCGAGCCCGGCCGGGTCGAGCCGGACCGGTTCCTTGGCGGGCTGCCCGGGCGGCGCCCCTTCCGGCGGCGCGTCCGGTGGCGTGGGATCCCGGGGCACAGGGACCGGACCGCCGGCGTCCGGGCCGCCGGTGGCGGTGGCCGGCGCCGCGCTCATCGCCGTGGCGCCTTGTCGTCGAAGTCGACCAGCTTCGGCACGTCGAGCGGCTGCGGTTGCCGCTTCTCCGTCCGCAGCCACGGGCCCAGCGTCCGGTTGTACGCGGTCAGCCACGGGCTGGTCTGCCCGTCCCGGCCCTGCTGATAGCTCTTCTGCAGGAAGAACGCGACCAGGTCGCGCAGCGCGGGGTCGCCGATCGGCACGCCGACGCCGAGCAGTTCGCTGGTGCCGAAGGGCATGTCGACGATCTCGAACTCGGTGGGGTAGGTGGCCAGGAAGCCGGCGAGAATGGCCTCGTCGGAGCTGACCGCGTCGTACCGGCCGGCCCGGATGCCCGCGACGCAATCGCCCACGTCCTTCACCACCAGCGCCTTGACCTGGTGTTTCTCCAGTTCGGCCTCCGTGGTGGAGCCGCCGCTGGTACAGATCTTGTGCTTCGGGTCGCGGAGGTCCTCGATGGTGCGGATGCGGTCCTTCAGCCGGGTCGGGACCATCACCTCCTGGGTGGTGACAAAGTACGGCCCGGCGAAGCTGACCAGCTTCTTGCGCTCCTCGGTGATGGAGAAGCTGGAGACCACCAGGTCGACCACACCACCCTGCAGGGCCGGGATGCGGTCCTCGGTGGAGACGGAGACGAACTCCACCCGTTGGTCGCCCTCGTAACCGAGCGAGGCGGCGATGTAGCGGGCGATCTCGGCGTCGAAGCCGGTATGCACGCCGTTGCGCAACTCGCCCATCAGCGGCTCGTTGGTGGCCACCCCGATCCGCACCGTGGGCTGGCCCCAGATGTGCGTCTCGCGCAGCTTCTCCTGCACCGACGGCAGGTCCGGCTCCTGCCGGCTGTCGCAACCGGCCGCCGCCGCCAGGGTCAGGGTCAGCGCCACGGCCAGCGTGGTGGCGATCGAGCGCACCCGGGAGCCGGTGGAGTATGCGTTCATCGGAACCTCGCTGCGGAGCGGAGCGGGCGGGACACCGAGGGTAGCGGCAGCCGTCCACATCTGACGGACGACACCCGGGGTGGGCCGGGGTACGGCGAGCGCCCGATCGCCCGCCGCACCCCGGGTCTCTCAGCGGACGGTGAGCGTGCCGACCGCCGGCAGCGATGCGCCCACCGGCGGGGTTCGTCGTGGCATGTGGACGCCTCCCGGTGGACGACGGGACGGGTCGAAGAGAGCCCAACCCCCCGTCACTCTAGAGACGTCGGGCTATGAGTGCGTACCACGAAACGGCAACGAAGCCGACTTTCATCGAAGCCGGTGTAACGGTTTCGCCGCGATCGGCGCTGTCGTCGCCCGCCCTTAGGGCCGGTAACCAGCCGCGGCCGGTCAGTCGACCTCGGCGAACCAGGCCGGCACCGGCCCGGATGGTGATGCGCCCAACGGATAGTCCGGGACGTACGAATCGACCACCCGCCAACCACCGGCGTCGTCGTCGAGCAGCAGGAAGGCGTCGATCTCGCTGAACGGCGCCCCGATGCCGTACACCTCGCCACCGTCCACGGTGGCCTTCGGCAGCGCGCAGACGCCGCGCGCACCGGGCTCGACGACGGCGCAGCGACCGACGTACCTGACGTCCGGGCCGTACCGCTCGGCGACGAACCTGGCGATGGCCTGGTCGATGCTGAGCGATGCCGCGCTCGGCGGCGCGGCGCTCGACGGCGTGCCGGTGGCCGGCGCACTGGCGGCCGAAGGCGTCACCGCCGGCGTCGACCCGTCGCCGCAGGCGGCCAGCAGGCCCACCACCAGCGGTACCACGACGATCCGACCGAGGCGGGTCACAGCGCTCCCCATGATCGACGGAAGAGTTCTCAATGGATGGTAGACGCCCTCACCCCCGCCACCCGGCGGCAGTGGTTGACAGGGGGCCCGGCGGAGACATGCTGGACGGATGAGGTTGCCAGGTCCGGACGCGCGGACGGTGGCGGCGGTCGCCGCGATGGTCGCCGTCGCGTTGCTGGTGACGCTGGTCCTCTGGCGCCGGCAGGATCTCGTCGGGGTGGTGCTGGCGCTGCTCTGCGTCCTCTCCGCCACCGTCGCGGGGGTGTCGGTGGCGGCCGTACGGCAGCGCGACGACCCCGAGCCCGACGCCGCCACGACGGCTGGGCAGCCAGTGGACGGGCTGTCCGGCATCGACGCGGACACCCTGGAGACGCTGGACAACCTGGACGCGGTGCGGGCGATGCGGGAGCGGCACCGGGGCCGGTTCAGCGACCGGTGAGGGTGGGCGCGGCGAGCGCGTCCAGTCCCCGCCCGGCCAGGCAGCGGTAGGTGCGGTCGGCACCGGCCCCGGCCGGCGGCAGCACCTCCAGGTTCCACCCCGCCGGCTGGGCGATCCCGCTGGTCAGCCGGAAGGTGGTCTCGTTGCACACCCGGCGGACCGCCGGGTCCCCGCTGATCTCGGCGTACCCGGCGCCGATCAGGGTGGCCGGCAGGTCGCCCTCGGCGTAGCTCTCCCAGGTGTGCTGGCCGTCGCAGGGCACCCGGTCGGCCGCGGCGCGCCGGCCGCGTACCTGCACCGGGCCGAAGCACTCCAGCTCGGCACCGCAGCGCGCGCCGTCGGGCAGTTCGGCCGCGCCGTCCGCGCAGCCGGGCAGCGCGGCGGGGGTGGCCGCCGCCGTCCCCACCGTCGGGGACGGGATCGGTGCGGGTGCGCCGCCGGCGACCCACGCCCCGGCGGTGGCCGAGCCGGCCAGGGCGAGCACCCCGGCGCCGCCGAGGAACCAGCGTCGCCGCCAGCGACGGCCGGTGGTGGGGACGGTCGGGTGGGCGTCGTCCACCGGTCCGCGGGGAGCGGGCCGACTGGACCGGCCGGCCGGGTACGGGCCGGTCGGGGCGGGACCGCCGGCGAGCGGGACGCTGGTGGCGGACGCGCCGCCGGTCGGGGTGCCG
Source organism: Micromonospora echinaurantiaca (assembly GCF_900090235.1). Lineage (NCBI taxonomy): Bacteria > Bacillati > Actinomycetota > Actinomycetes > Micromonosporales > Micromonosporaceae > Micromonospora > Micromonospora echinaurantiaca. The sequence goes on from NZ_LT607750.1 coordinate 6,045,744, forward strand.
GTGGACTCCAGCGGCAGGCCGGCGAGCAGGCCGCGCAGTTCGGCGGCGGAGGGCCGGTCGGCCGGGTCGTTGGCCATCCCGGCGCGGAGCACGTCGACCATCGCCTCGGGCACCCCCGGCAGGCCGGGGATCGGCTGGTGGAACATCTCCAGCACGGTGACCAGGCTGGGGTTCCGCTCGGACTGCCAGCGGGGCGGCCGGCCGTGCATCACCGCGTAGAGGGTGGCGCAGAGGGCGTAGACGTCGACCGCCGGTGACGGCGGGCTGTGGTTGAACATCTCCGGTGGCGCGTACGCCGGGGTGAGCACCTCCAGCGCCACCGACGCGTCCCGCATCTCGCCGAGCACGGCCAGCCCGAAGTCGGCCAGCACCGCCGAGTTGAAGTGCGAGTAGAGAATGTTCGCCGGCTTCACGTCGCGGTGCAGCACACCGGCCGCGTGCGAGTGGGCGATCGCGTCGGCGATCTTGACCCCGAGGTCGCGGGCCTCCACCGGGCCCAGCGGCGAGGTCCGCATCCGTTCGGCGTACGACCCGTCGCAGAGCTCCATGATCAGGTAAGGGTGCTGGTCGACGGTGACCCCGACGTCGAAGAGGTCGACCACGTGCGGGTGCGACGACATCCGGCCGGCGGCCCGCGCCTCGCGCAGGAACCGCGCCTGGTCCCGCTCGCTGTCCAGCGTCCGGTTCTCCACCTTGACCGCCACCTCGCGGCCGACCGAGATCTGGGTGGCCCGGTAGACGGTCGCGTACCCGCCCCTGGCAAATACCCGTAAATCAGTCAGACCGGGCACGAGGGGCGTCGGTAGGGCGCCGGGCGGGGTGTCGGTCACGGCTCGAAAATACCCAACCGGGCGGGGCGCTCAGTGCACCGCGTCCGTGGCCGGCGCGGCCTCGGCGGGCACGGACGGCTCGGCGGCGCCCGACCGGCGAGCGTCCCACCAGAGCCCGACGGCCGTCGCCACCGCTCCCGCGCCCTCCCAGGCGGCCACCCCGAAGAACCGCCCCGGGGCGATGTCGGCCAGCACGGCGATGCTGAAGACGGTGAAGGTGACCAGCCGGAAGAACACCGTGAACCGGTAGAACGCGCGCCACTCGGTGGCGGTGGCGAGCAGGTAGTAGACCCCCATGTTGAACGAGGCCATCGACGAGGCCATCAGGAACGTGCCGGTGTGGTCGCCGGCCGCCCGCTGCGCCGGCACCTCGAAGCCGAGCATCCGCAGCAGCGCCTCCGGCCAGAGCAACCCGACCGCGCCCATGAGCAGCGCCAACGCGCCGAACACCGCGATCGTCCAGCCGGCGCCCGAACGCGGCAGCCTCATGACGGCCCTCCCCAAGCCAGGTACGCCGCCACTGTGGACGCCGCATCGACCTGACAGGTTATGCGGCCGGTTCCCCCGGGCACATCGGCGGAACCGCCACAATCCCCCATCCCACCGGGCCGCCTTCGGAGCGTGTCGATCCCGCCGCGCAGCGCGGCGTCAGCCGGTGCCGAGGCGGGCGAGGAGCGCGTCGGCGGCGGCCCGCTCGCTGCGCTGCTCCGTGGCGTACGCCAGCCGCACCGCCTCCTCGGCGCAGGCCAGCGCCTCCGCCGGCCGGCCGCAGGCGGCCAGCGCCTCGGCCAGCACGCTCGCCGCGACCACCTGGCTGCGCACGTCCTCCGCCGGGGCGGCGACCGCCCGCCGCGCCCAGTCCAGCGCCTGTTCCCGCTGCCCGTGGGCGAGCAGCGCGGAGGCGTACCGGGCCATCGTCTGGCGGCGCGAGAAGAGCAGCGACGGGCTGTTCGCCGCGGCGGTGGCGACCGGGGCGAGCAGCCCGACAGCGGTGGCCGGATCGCCAGCCGCCAGCCGGGCCATGGCCAGCAGCACCCGCGGGCCCACCTGCGCGGGCGCCTGCGGGTTGTGCGGCTCGACGGCGGTCAGCACCGCCCGGGCGTCCCGCTCGGCGGCGGCCCCGTCGCCCAGGTCGAGCGCCACGAACCCGCGCAGCGTGCCGGCCATTCCGGTGAGCAGCGGGTGCGACGTCCGGTGGGCGTACGACAGCGCGTCGGTGAACAGGTCGGCGGCGTGCTCCGGCTCGCCCAGCCCCCGGGCCACCACACCCCGGACAACCAGCGCGAACCCGCGTCCCCAGTCGTCGGAGGCGGCGGCGAAGTCCCGGTACGCCCGGCGTGCCTCCCGGTCCGCGTCGGCCAGCTCGCCGAGTTCCGCGGTGGCGAACGCCTCGACCGCACGGAGGGTGCCGACCGCCCACGCCTCGCCGACCCGCTCGCCGAAGGGCAGGAAGACCCGCGCCAACCGGTCCGCCTCGCGGAGCCGGCCGGCGAGCAGCCGCGCGAACGCGGTGGTGCCGCGCAGCCAGGCCCGCCCGTACGGGTCCTTCAACTCGGCGAAGAGCCGGGCGGCCCGGCCGAGCACCGCGTCCGCGCCGGCGAAGTCACCCCGAGTGGTGGTCACCCAGGCCAGGTTCTGCAACGACCAGGCCTGCCCCCGGCGGTCCCCCACCGCCCGGCTGACCTGGTACGAGGCGGCGAGCCGGCTGCTCGCCTGGCCCAGCCGCCCGGCGATGAAGTCGGCCATCCCCAGCCGGCGCATCGCCGACGCGCGCAACGCGGGCAGGTCGGCGGCGGTGGCCACCTGCAACGCCTCGTGCCAGCAGGCTGCCGCCCGCGCCTGGTCGCCCATGGTCTGGTGCGCCTGACCGGCGAGCAGCAGCGCGCTGGCCCGGACGCCCGCCTCGTCACCGGCGTTCGCGGCGATCTTCTCGGCGTAGGCGAGCGCGTCGGCGGGCCGGCCGACCTGGAGCAGCGCCCGGGCGTGCACCACCCGATCGGCCGCCGGCACGCCGTCGCGGCCGAGTTCGGCGGCGCGGTCGGCGTACTCCACGGCCATCGCCGGCTCGCCGACGTGCAGGGACCGGCGGGCGGACCGGCCGAGCGCGGCGACGCCGAGCGGCACCACCGTCCGGGCCGGCGCGTCCGGTCGCAGCCCGACGGCGTCGGCCAGCACGGCGGCCCGCTCCACGTGTTCGGCCACGAAGTCGTCGCGGGCCGACTCGGTGAACCCGCCCGGCGGCGTCGCCCCGTCGGCCGGTGGACGGCTGGCCCAGCGGGCCAGCGCGGCGTGCCGCTCGGCCAGCTCGGCCTTGCTCACCCCGGCGTACGCGGCCTCCCGCATCAGTGGGGTGGCGAAGGCGTATCCGGTGCGGGTGCGGTGCAGCATCCGCCGTTGCAGCAGCTCCTCGACGGCCCGCTCCAGCTCGACCGCGGCCACCGCCGCCGGCCGGCCGGCCAGCCCGGCGCGCTGTTCGCGCAGCGCCTCCAGCGCGCCCTCCGGCACGGTGTCGCCGACCACCGCGGCGTCCCGCAGCACCGAACGCGCCTCGGCCGGCAGCGCGTCGATCCGGGCGGCCAGCACGGCGGCCAGGTCGCGGGAGAGCAACCGGCTGCCCAGCGAGCCGGGCACCAGCCGCCAGCGCCCCGGGTTCGGCGCGCTCCGGTCGGCCATCGCGGTCAGCGCCCCGCGCTCCATCAGCAGGGTGACCAGTTCGGCCAGGTAGAACGGGTTGCCCTGAGCGGTGGCGAGCAGCCGGTCGGCGTCCGCCTGGGGCAGCTTGCCGCCGCTTAGGTAGCTGGTGAGCAGCCGGGCCGCGTCGGCGCCGCGCAACGGCGGCAGCACGTGCACCTCGGCGTCTGCCACCCGGGTCAGCGCGCCCGCCGTCCGCACCAGCTCCGGCCGGCCCAGCAGCAGCACCAGCACCGGCCCGGTGAGCCGGGACAGGGTCACCCCGAGGGACCGGATGGTCTCGGCGGTGGCGTCGTGCAGGTCGTCCACGACGATCACCAGCGGCGCCTCCTGGGCCAGCGCGCTGAGCAGGTCGGCGACCGCGTTCGGCACCGCGTCCGCGTCGGCGGTCGGCTGGGTGGCGCCCCACTCGCCCTGGTCGGTCGGCCCGCCGGCGGGCAGTTCGGCGTACCCGAGCAGGGCCAGCAACTGGTCGCTGGCGATCGGCACCGGTTCGCCGGAGCGGCCGAGCCGCTGCCCGAGCCGGCGCAGCCGCTCCTCCACCGCCGGCCGGGTGACCGCGGTGGCGGCGTCGCCGGGCAGGCCGACGGCGGCCCGGACCAGGTCGGCCAGCGGGGCGAGCCGGCGCCGCTCACCGAACGCGGCACAGCGCACCGAGAGCACCCGGGCGCCGGTGTGCGCGGCGTACCGACCGGCGCCCACGTCGTAGCCCGCCGCGAGGCGTTCCACCTCGGCGGCGAACCGGGACTTGCCGATCCCCGCCTCGGCGGTCATCAGCAGCACCCGGGGCTCGCTCCGGTCGATCACCTCGGCGAGCCGGCCGGCGACCCGGCCGATCTCGGTCTCCCGGCCCACGAACGGCGCCTCGTCGCCGAGGCCGGACCGGGTGCCCGGGGCGTCCAGGAGACCGAGCAGCTCGTACGCCTCGACCGGCTCCCGCTTGCCCTTGAGCCGCAGCGGCCGCAGCGCCCGCCAGGAGGCGACGTGCCGGGTGGCGGCGGAGGTGCGCGCCCCGGCGTAGATCGCGCCCACGGCGGCGGCGTCGGCGAGCCGGGCGGCGGTGTTCACGGTGTCGCCGATGACCGTGTACTCGATCGCGGCCTGGATCCCGGCGATCACGTCGCCGGTGTTGAGGCCGACCCGCAGGCCGAGCGGGGCGCCGCCGCCGCGCTCGTCGTCCAGCACCCGGCGGACCGCGCGTTGCATGGACAGCGCGGCGCGGACCGCCCGCTCGGCGTCGTCCTCGTGCGCCACCGGCGCGCCGAAGACCGCCATGATGCCGTCGCCGGTCAGCTTGTCGACGTGCCCGCCGAAGGTCTTCACCGCGCCGGCCAGCGCGGCCAGCACCCGGTCGGTGACCGCGCCGACCCGCTCCGGGTCGAGGTCCTCCGACCAGGAGGTGAAGTCGGACAGGTCACCGAAGAGCACGGTGACCACCCGGCGCTCGGCCGCCGGCAGCGTCGCGGCGGCCGGCAGGGCCGCCCCGCAGTTGTGGCAGAACCGCGCGCCGGGTACGGCGACGGTTCCGCACACCGGGCAGGTCACGCTTGCTCCAACCCGCTCACCCCGGGGTCGGATTCCCCGGTGTCGACCCCGAGGTGTTCCAGCTGGGCCCGGACCGACCACTCGGCGGCCCACCACAGCGACCGGTCCACGTCCGCGTAGACCACGGCGACCACCTCGGCCGGGGTGCGGGCGCCCGCGTCGACCGCGGCCCGGACCTGGTCGAGCCGGGCGCGGCGGTGCGCGAGGTAGAACTCCGCGGCGGCGCCGCAGTCGGCCAGCGCCGGGCCGTGCCCGGGCAGCGCCGGGATCCCCCGGTACGTGCTGAGCAGCTCCAGGCTGGTCAGGTAGTCCCCGAGGTGCCCGTCCGGGTGGGCCACCACGGTGGTGCCCCGGCCCAGGATGGTGTCGCCGGTGAGGACCACCCGCTCGTCGGCGTGCTCGGCCAGGAAGCAGACCGAGTCGCCGGTGTGCCCGGGGGTGGGCAGCAGCTGGAGGTCCAGGCCGGCGCCGTCGATGCGGTCGCCCGGCCCGGCCAGCGGCGGCCCGTCGAGGGTGTGCGCCGGGTCGGCGGCCCGGACCGGCACCCCGCCGAGCAGCTCGGCCAGCCGGCGGGCGCCGTCGGTGTGGTCGCCGTGCCCGTGCGTGATCAGCACGAACGCGACCGGGCCGTGCGCCGCGATCCGGGACAGGTGCTCCTCGTCGGCCGGGCCGGGGTCGACCACCACCGCGCGCTCCGCGCCCGGCGCCCGCAACAGCCAGGTGTTGGTGCCGTCGAGCGTCATCGGCCCCGGGTTCGGGGCGCGCAGCAGCGTCACCCAGTCCGGCAGCTCGTCCGCGAGGGCGGCCGCCGGCGCCGTGAAGTGCCCGGTCATGGCTGCGATCGTACGGCCCCGGCCGCAACTCCCCGCGATCTTGCGCGATCGGCCCGGGATACCTGCCGCTTCACGGCTTTTGCCCTGGCCGGGCGGCGCAGGATCGCGGGGAGCGTGGCGGGTCAGGCGACCTCGACGATGACCTCGACCTCGACCGGGGCGTCGAGCGGCAGCTCGGCGACGCCGACCGCGCTGCGGGCGTGCCGGCCGGCCTCGCCGAAGACCGCGCCGAACAGGTCGGAGGCGCCGTTGATGACGCCCGGCTGACCGGTGAACCCGGGGGCGGAGGCGACGAAGCCGGTGAGCTTCACGATCTTGACGACGTTCTCCAGGCCGACCAGCGAGTCGATCGCGGCCAGCGCGTTCAGCGCGCAGCGCTGGGCCAGATCCTTGGCCTGGTCGGCGGAGACCCCGGCGCCGACCTTGCCGGTCGCCAGCAGCTTCCCCTCGGCCATCGGCAACTGGCCGGAGACGTACACGTGCTGCCCGGACTGCACGGCCGGCACGTAGCTGGCCACCGGCGGTACCACCTCGGGCAGCGTCAGCCCGAGCTCGGCGAGCTTCGCGTGCGGACCGTTGCTCATGCCGCCACTCCGCTTCGCTGCGTAGCGGCCTGAGGCACCAGCGCGCTGAGCCCGATGATTCGCTCGCTCCGCTCGCTCATGCCTTGGGCCGCTTCAGGTAGGCGACCAGCTGGTCCGGGTTCGGGCCGGGGATCACGGCGACGAGTTCCCACCCGTCCTCGCCCCAGTTGTCGAGGATCTGCTTGGTCGCGTGGACCAGCAGCGGGACCGTGGCGTATTCCCACTTCTGCATCGGTGGAGGGCTCCCTCGGTGGCAATGACACTTCGAGGGACAGCCTACGGTCCGGCGGCCGGCCGGGGCGCGGGACGCTGCTCCGGCGCGCTCGGCAGTTCGCCGCACGGGCCGCTGTGCTCGTACCGCTGGGGGCAGCGGGTGCGGTCCGGCAGCAGCAGGTCACAGAAGACCCGGTGCCGGTTGTTCTGGTCGTCGGCGGTGGAGACGGTGGTCTCGCCGGCGTCGAGTTCGGTGAGGAAGCCGAGCGAGGTGGCGACCGTGCCGGCCAGGGCGGTCGCGGCGGCCAGGTCGGCGACCCGGATCGGCAGGTGGATGACGTAGCCGGGCTCCTCGTCGTCCCGGGTCCGCTCGGCCGGCCGGGCCAGCGTCCGCACCACCTCGACGGGCTCGACGATCCGCCGGTACGACCGCTCGTTGATCGGCAGGCCCGCGGCGACCCCCTCGCCCTCGCCGGCCGAACCGGGACCGGACAGGCGCCCCGTCGGGAACTGGGCTCGGGGGTTGTTGTCCGCGTCGCGCATCGCTGCCTCCGGGCGTCGTACCTGGTCACGTCATCGCCATCCGGTCCTGGGCCCGACGCCCGGCCCGGTCCCCCCGCGCAGCTCAGAACGTAGGTCGCTGGCCCGAGTCCCGTAAACAGGACGCGCACGGCAGGTGACCGAAAGTCACATATGCGACACAGTGTCCGGTCCGGCATCGACCGAGCCGCCCCTCCCCCACGATCCCGCGCCGACCGCTACCCTTCCGGTCGGACGGGCGCGCAAAGCTCGCCCGCCCACTCGAAACGCTCGTCGCCGCCGGTGGTGACGACGTCGCACCCCCGGGGGAAGAGATGACCCAGCCACCCAGCGGCGAGCCGGTCGGCCAGCCCGAGGCGCCGAGCCCGGCCGTTCCGGCCGCCCAAGCCGGCGCCCCCACCGCGGACCCGACGAACCCCGTGCCGGCGGGTTACCCGCCGTACCAGGGCCCGGCGGCCCCGTACCAGGGCCCGGCGGCCCCGAAGAAGAAGCGCGGCCTGCTGATCGCCGCGATCGCCCTCGCCGTGGTGCTGGTGCTCTGTGTCGGCGGCGGCGTGGCGGCGTTCTTCACCCTGCGCAACGCGGAGACGGGCACCGGCGCCAAGGAGCCCGTGGTCGCGGTCGACGAGTTCCTCACCGCCGTCTACAAGGACCGGGACGCGACCAGGGCGGCGAGCCTGGTCTGCTCGGCGGCCCGGGACGACGACCGGATCGCCGCCAAGGTGGCCGAGGTGGAGAAGTACGTCGGCGCCCACCAGAACCCGCGGTTCCGCTGGACCAAGCCGAAGGTCGACAACCAGACCGGCGACCGGGCCACGGTCAGCACCAAGGTGACCATGACGACGGCCGACGAGAAGGTCGCCGACCAGGAACTGCGCTTCACGGTGGTGCAGAAGACCGGTTGGTGGGTCTGCGAGGTCGCCTGAGCGCCGTCGCTGGATAGGCTCGACGGGTGCGAGCAGCTGAGCGACCGGCCGACCCGGCCGAGGGATGGCCGGGCCGCCTCCACGTGGTGACCGGCAAGGGCGGCACCGGCAAGACCAGCGTGGCGGCGGCGCTCGCCCTCGGGCTGGCCGCCGGCGGCCGGCGCACCCTGCTGGTCGAGGTCGAGGGGCGGCAGGGCATCGCCCAGCTCTTCGACACCGAGCCGCTGCCGTACGAGGAGCGGCACCTCGCCGACGCGCCGGGCGGCGGTGAGGTGCGGGCCCTGGCGGTGGACGCCGAGGAGGCGCTGCTCGAGTACCTGGACATGTTCTACAAGCTCGGCGCGGCCGGCCGGGCGCTGCGCAAGTTCGGCGCCATCGACTTCGCCACCACGATCGCCCCCGGCCTGCGCGACGTGCTGCTCACCGGCAAGGTGAAGGAGGCGACCACGCGCACCGCCGGGCAGCGACGGGTCTACGACGCGGTGGTGCTCGACGCCCCGCCGACCGGCCGGATCGGCCGGTTCCTCAACGTCACCGCCGAAACCGCCCGGCTGGCCAAGGTCGGCCCGATCAAGACACAGAGCGAGGGAGTCTCCGCGCTGCTGCGCTCGCCGATCACCGCGGTGCACGTGGTCACCCTGCTCGAGGAGATGCCGGTCCAGGAGACCGTCGACGCGATCGCCGAGCTGACCTCGTTCGGTTTCCCGGTGGGCCGGGTGATCGTCAACGCGGCCCGGCCCCCGCTGCCGGCCGGTCGGGTGGTGACCCCGGCCGAGCTGCGCCGGGGGCTGGTCGCCGCCGGGCTGCCCGCCGACCGGGACACCGTGGCCGGGCTGCACGCCGAGGCCCGCGACCAGACCGTCCGCCGCGAGCTGGAGGATTCGCTCCGGGCCGACCTGGTGGAGCTGGGTCTGCCGCTGACCGAGCTGCCGCTGCTGCCCGAGGGCGTGGACCGGGCCGGGCTGGACCGGCTCGCCGAGGCGCTCGTCCGGGCGGATTGACTCACACCTGACGTCGGCACCGGCGCGTGGACCCAGCCGGCCCGATACGCTCGATTGGTGCCTTCCGAAGACGCGGCGCCGCAGCTGGACGTCGACCAGATCCTCGCCGATCCCGGCGTACGCATCGTGGTCTGCTGCGGGGCGGGCGGGGTGGGCAAGACCACCACCGCCGCGGCGCTCGCGCTCCGGGCCGCCGAGCAGCACGGCCGGCGTACGGTGGTGCTCACCATCGACCCGGCCCGCCGGCTGGCCCAGTCGCTCGGGCTCACCGAGCTGGACAACACCCCGCGTCAGGTCAAGGGGATCGACGTCGAGTCCAGCGGCGGCGAGCTGCACGCCATGATGCTCGACATGAAGCGCACCTTCGACGACGTGGTGCTCCAGCACACCGATCGGGCGAAGGCGGCGGAGATCTTCGCCAACCCCTTCTACCAGGCGATGAGCTCGACCTTCGCCGGTACGCAGGAGTACATGGCGATGGAGAAGCTCGGCCAGCTGCACGCCCGGGGCGAGTGGGACCTGATCGTGGTCGACACCCCGCCGTCCCGGTCGGCGCTGGACTTCCTCGACGCACCGGCGCGGCTGTCCCGGTTCCTCGACGGCCGGATGCTGCGACTGCTGCTGGCCCCGGCGCGCAGCGGCGGGCGGAGCATGTTCAGCCTGGTCACCGCGTCCTTCGGGATGTTCTCCAAGGTCGTGCAGAAGGTGCTCGGCGCGCAGCTGCTCACCGACCTCTCCGGCTTCGTCGCCGCGCTCGACTCGATGTTCGGCGGGTTCCGGCAGCGCGCCGAGCAGACGTACCGCATCCTGCAGGCGCGGGAGACGGCGTTCCTGCTGGTCGCGGCGCCCGAGCCGGACGCGGTCCGGGAGGCCGCCTACTTCGCCGGCCGGCTGCGGGCGGAGCGGATGCCGCTGGCCGGCCTGGTGCTCAACCGGGTGCACCGGCCGGCGGTGCCCGACCTCGACGCGGCGGAGAGCCTGGCCGCCGCCGAGCGGCTGGCCGACCTCGGTGGGCACGAGGCCACCGAGGACGTGCTGCGGGCGCACGCCGCGCTGGTCCAGCAGGCGCGCCGGGAGCAGCGGGTCGCCGAGCGCTTCACCGCGGAGTTCCCGGCGGTGCCGGCGGTGTCGGTGACGGCGCAGCCCGCCGACGTGCACGACGTCGACGGGCTGCGGACGATCGGCGCGGCGATCAGCCGGACCTGAGGCCGTGGCGGCCGGCGGGGCCGGAGCCGGGGCCGCCGGTCGGGCCCGGACCGTTCGCGGTCGGCCGGGCCCGGAGCGCGGCGGTCAGCCGGCGGCGGTGACCAGGATCTTGTCCTTGCCGGCCTTGTCCTTGCCGTTCTTCTTCATCGCGGCCTCGAACATCTTGCGCCAGCTCGTCACCTGCGGGTGACGGCGCAGCAGCGCGCGGCGTTCGCGTTCGGTCATGCCACCCCACACACCGAACTCGATCCGGTTGTCCAGCGCGTCGGCCAGGCACTCGTACCGAACTGGGCAGCTCCGGCAGATCCGCTTGGCCACGTTCTGTTCGGCGCCCTGTACGAACAACGCGTCCGGGTCCCCGTTCTGACATGCCGCCAGCGACGGCCAGTCAGTGATCATGCCCATGTGTACACGTCCCCCCTTGCAGTACCTACCGACGTCGTGCGGACCAGCCGGCAATTCCCCCCGGTCGACCGGGCCTGCCTTCCCCAAGGCGGCACGGACGACATGTGGCGCTGTCGCCGCCCCCATCATGCTCTGTAGTCACCCGATTACGCAACGTTGTCGGCTAAATCCATCATTCCGGACACTCCCGGCTTCCCGGGCTCTCGACCGCCGCTTACCCCTCCCCAGTACGTGAAAACGCTGCGGCCGTCCCCCGAACGGAGGAGACTCGGCGCCGGGTTCACGCAACCACGCACCAGGGGTCGTGCGTTTAGCACAACGAGGTCGGCGCGCGCAGGAAATGGGGAAAGAACGCCCCAGCGCCCCTCGTTACCTGTTCGCGTACCCTGTCGAGGTGACCTGGATGCGGAAACGTGACCACAATGTGCTGACCAACGCCGCATCGCTGCTGATCTGCGGCCTGTTGGCCGGCGTGGTCGTCGCGGCGGCGGCCTTCCCCGCGGTGGCGATGTCCGGGCTGGCCGCCAAGGCCGGCGCCGAGACGTTCGGCGCGCTGCCCAAGGAGCTGACGGTGGCCCGCGCGCCGCAGATCAGCTACCTGTACGCGGCCGACGGCAAGACGCAGCTGGCGACCATGTACGACGAGAACCGGCGCGACGTGAAGCTCGCCGACATCTCGCCGGTGATGCAGAAGGCCATCATCGCGGCCGAGGACCACGACTTCTACAAGCACAACGGTGTGGACCTCAACGGCGTGGCCCGCGCGTTCGTCAACAACCAGAGCGCCGGCGCCGACCGGCAGGGCGCCTCCACGCTGACGATGCAGTACGTCCGGCTGGCCATCGCGTACTCGGCCACCCACCCGGCCGACGTGGTCGCCGCGACCGAGGACACCAGCGCCCGCAAGCTGCGCGAGATGCGCTACGCACTCCAGATCGACAAGGAGCTCTCCAAGGACGAGATCCTGGAGCGCTACCTGAACATCGCCGCGTTCGGCAACGGCGCGTACGGCGTCTACGCCGCCAGCCAGGTCTACTTCGGCAAGGCGCCCAAGAACCTGAAGATCGAGGAAGCGGCGATGCTGGCCGGCCTGGTGAAGGCGCCCAGCTCGTTCGACCCGACCACCAAGAGCGGCTACCCGCTCGCCGTCGACCGGCGCAACTACGTCATCGAGAACATGTTCGAGATCGGCGCGATCACCCGCCAGGAGGCGGACGCCGCCAAGGCGACCAAGCTGGTGGTCAAGGACAAGCGCACCCCGAACGGCTGCGTCGACACCGCGGAGAAGGGCTGGGGCTTCTTCTGCGACTACCTCTACCGCTGGTGGATGGGGCAGGAGACGTTCGGCTCGACCTCGTACGACCGGGAGCGGCGGCTCAAGAGCGGCGGCTACCACATCGTCACCACGCTCGACCCGGACGCGCAGCGCGCGGCCGACAAGGCGGTCCGCAGGGCCAAGAAGGAGACCGCCAAGGAAGCCGCCATGGTCGCGGTGGTCGAGCCGGGCACGGGCAGGGTCCGGGCGCTGGCGGTGAACCGGAACTTCAAGCTGGACGACCCGAAGAACCCGGCCAACAAGCCGCACAGCGACCCGAAGCAGCGCAAGAAGGGCAAGCGGGGCAACTACCCGAACACGGTCAACCCGCTGCTGACCGGCGGTGACGGCATCACCGGGTACCAGGGAGGCTCGACCTTCAAGATCTTCACCATCGTCGCGGCGCTGGAGAAGGGCATCCCGCTCAGCTACACCATCAACGCACCGCAGACGTTCCGGTCCGAGTACATCGTCGAGCGGAACAGCCCGGCCGCCTGCCCCGGCACCAACCTGTACTGCCCGCAGAACTCGGGCAAGAAGGCCGGCGGCGTGCAGACCATGTGGAGCGCGTTCAGCGCCTCGATCAACACCTACTTCGTGCCGCTGCAGCAGCAGGTCGGCGCGGAGAACGTGGTCGACGTGGCCAAGCGGCTCGGCATCCAGTTCCGGGCCAGCAACGACGCCCGCTTCGCCAGCAACAAGGACTACGCGCACGACTGGGGCGCGTTCACCCTGGGCGTCTCGCAGACCACTCCGCTGGAGTTGGCCAACGCGTACGCCACCCTGGCTGCGGACGGCAAGTACTGCGAGCCGATCCCGGTGCAGGAGATCCGGGACCCGGAGGGCAAGAAGCTGGACATCGCCAACCCGCGCTGCGAGAAGCGGATCAGCACCGACGTGGCCCGGGCCGCGGTGGACGCCGCCCGCTGCCCGGTTGGTGACAGCCCGGCCAACGGCAGTTGCGGCGGCAGCCGGACGGCGGCCAACGTCCGCGGCATCGTCAAGGCGCCGGTGGCCGGCAAGTCCGGCACCACCGACTCGGAGAAGAGCGCCGCGCTGGTCGCGATGACCAAGCAGTACGCGGTGGCCGGCATCATGGCCGATCCGGACTGGCCGCAGACCAACGTCAAGATGGGGCACAACGTGCCCAACGGCATCAACCCGCCGGTCTACGAGACGCTCCGGGACGCGATGAAGGGCAAGCCCCGGATCGACTTCGAGCCGCCCGGCAAGAAGATCTCCGAGGGTGACCAGCGTTCGATCCCGAACGTCAAGTGCCAGCCGGTCGAGACGGCGAAGAACCGGATCGAGGGAGCCGGCTTCGACGCGGTCGTCTCCGACGTCAAGGTGCCCTCCAGCTGCCCGCCGGGCACCGCCGCCGGCACCAGCCCGGACGGCCGGACCATCAAGGGTGGCGTGGTGACCATCCAGATCAGCAGCGGCGGCGGCGCCAAGCCGGGCACCCCCGGTGGCCAGCCGACCAACCCCGGCCGACCACCGGGCCGCCCCCGAGGCTGACGTCGCAGGACACGACGACGGGCGGGCACCCCACGCGGGGTGCCCGCCCGTTTCGCGTACGCCGGCCGGAGCCGGCGGGGTCAGAGGCCGAGCTGCCGGCGTACCTCGGCGGCCACCCGGCCCCCCTCGGCCCGGCCGGCCACCGCGCCCTGGGCCGCCTTCATGGCCGGGCCCATCTGCGCCTTGCCGGTGAACCCGCCCGCGGCGAGCGCCCCCGCGACCAGCTCGGCCAGCTCGGAGTCGGAGAGCTGCTTCGGCAGGTAGCGCTCCAGCACCTCGCCCTCGGCGGTCTCCTTCGCGGCCTGGTCGGTGCGGCCCGCGTCGGCGAAGGCGGTCGCGGCCTCGCGCCGCTTCTTCGCCTCCTTGGTCAGCACCGCCAGCACCTCGTCGTCGGTGAGGTCCCGCTTGGCCTTGCCGGCGACCTCGGCGGTGCCGACGGCCGCCAGGGCCATCCGCAGCGTGGAGGTGGTCAGCTCGTCGCGCGCCTTGAGAGCGGCGCGCATGTCGGCGGTGAGGCGGTCCTTCAGCGTGCTCATGGACGGTCAAACTACCCTGAACGCCATGCGAAAGCGCACACTATTCCGGCTCGCGGCCGGAACCGCCGCGGTGGGCGCGGCCACCCTGGCCTACGCGTCGCTCGTCGAGCGCAACATGTTCACCCTGCGGCGGTACGACGTGCCGGTGCTGCCGGCCGACGCCGAGCCGCTGCGCGTGCTGCACCTGTCGGATCTGCACATGACGCCCGACCAGGCGCGCAAGCAGCGCTGGGTGGCCTCGCTCGCCGCCCTCGACCCCGACCTGGTCGTGGTGACCGGGGACAACATGGCGCACCCGGATGCCGTGCCGGGGGTGCTGCGGGCGCTCCAACCGCTGCTCGACTACCCGGGCGCCTTCGTCTTCGGCTCCAACGACTACACCGGCCCGGTCTGGAAGAACCCGTTCACCTACTTCCTGCCGGACCGCGAGTACACCGAGGGCGTCGAGCTGCCGCACGAGGAGCTGCGCGAGGTGCTCGCCGGCGCCGGCTGGGTGGACCTGAACAACGCCCGTACCACGATCAAGGCCGGTGGCCGGGTGGTCGAGCTGGCCGGCGTCGACGATCCGCACATCGAGCGGGACGACTACTCCGCGGTGGCCGGGCCGGTCTCCCCCTCGGCCGACCTGTCGATCGCGCTCAGCCACTCCCCCGAGCCGCGGGTGCTCGACCAGATGGCCGCCGACGGCTTCGGGCTGCTGCTCGCCGGGCACACCCACGGCGGCCAGGTCTGCGTGCCGGGCTTCGGCGCCCTGGTGACCAACTGCGGTCTGCCCCGGTCGATGGCCCGGGGGCTGCACCGGTGGCCCGACTCGGACTCCTGGCTGCACGTCTCCGCCGGCCTCGGTACGCACCCCACCGCACCGGTCCGGTTCGCCTGCCCGCCCGAGGCCAGCGTCCTCACCCTCATCCCCCGCTGACCGCCCCGCCCGGTCCGACGGCCTGCCCGCACCGGCGACCCCCGGCCCGCCTCAGGCAGGCCGCCCGGTGCGGGCGGCGGCCGGCGGCCGGCGCGAGCGGCCCAAGATCCGCGCAACATCCGGGAAGTAGTGGTGTCCACGGCCTGGTGAGGCCACTACATCCGGGAAGTTGTGCGGAACTGCGCCGTTCCGCGGGCGGTCGGGCGGCGGTGGGGGTACCGAGTTTGACCGTCGAAGCGGGTGGGCTACTATTTGTCGGCACGCCTCGGGGTGTGGCGCAGTTTGGTAGCGCGCTTCGTTCGGGACGAAGAGGTCGTCGGTTCAAATCCGGCCACCCCGACCAGAGGTAAACGCAGGTCAAGGCCCCTCCGCAGAGGGGCCTTGATTCGTTTCCGGCAATCACGGCTCAGCTTGCGGCAGGAGTGCGTGCCCGGTGGCCTCGGTGCTCTTGGTGGGGTACGTGGCCGGCCGCCCGTGGAAGCAGAGGCCGACGTCGCTATAGGTTCTCTTGGTGGCGATTCCCTCAGTGTTGCAGGAGTCATTGCACGATCCGGTGTTCTGGGCGCGGTATACCTTCGCCCACGAGGAGGGACCCGGGGCGGATCGGCTTGGTGACCTCGAAGACCTACTGAACAACGACGATGACGACGATGACGATGACGCGGATGAGGATTCCGCCGACTCGTCGCTCGACGTGGCCTTCGAGGTCGGCGATGGCCACGAGGTCGTACTGAGCATCGACGCCTCGACCGACTCCTACAGCCTGGGTATCACCACCCCCGACCTGGCAGAGCCGGCCGAGCTCGGATGGGACGACCTCGCACACTGGCACCCGCACGCGTTGCGCTGGGCCGAACTCGACCTGATCTGCCGGGCGATCGCCGCGCGGAATCCGCGGCTGCAGCACCCCGGGGCTCCATTGGCCCTGCTGTGCCGATTCGCCGCCGTCTTCGACGATGACGACGTGGACCGGGCCGTCGCCGCCGTCGACGAGGCATACGCCGCGTTACGCCCGCCGCACTGGAAGGGCTACTGGCCGTGCGGCGCCGACTGGCTCGAACGCGCCGACTTCCGTGGTGAGAAGGTCACCTGGCAGCGCGACGAGGCCGGCAACCTCTGGGCCCATCAGGACGACGCCGACCGCGACGACGAACCCTTCTACAGCACCCGGCTAGGGCCGGACACCGGCGACGGCTTCCCACACGTCCCGCTCCGGGCCGTGCTGAACGCCGCCACGGCGACGGTGGGCGACCCGCCGGAGTCGGCCGGCCGCCAAGCGGGATAGGCAGCGAGGAGACATCGGGACCACCAGCAGCGGCCGGCAGGAGACGACACGAGGCGGCAGATAAGGCCCTGCTTCGCAGCGCAAGGTGGCATCGGACGACACCCATGTCCCGCGAGCCTGTCGGCCGGGCTTCGCGACCGCTTCACCGGGCCGGTGCCCGGGTCATCGTCGACGACGTCTTCCTCGGCGGGGCGGCATCCCAGCAGCGGTGGCAGCAGGCCCTTGCCGGGCTGGACGTGCTGTGGGTCGGCGTCCGGTGCCAGAGCTCGGTCGCCGCAGGTCGCGAGATTACCCGGGGCGACCGGGTGCCGGGGATGGCCGCGTTGCAGGCAGCGGCGGTGCACCACGACGTCACCTACGACATCGAGGTGGACACCACGCACACCGAGTCCCTGGTGTGCGCGCGCACCATCGCCGCTCACATCAGCTGACCGAGGCCGGCTGCCAGCGCCGACGCCGTCGAGCCGGTCCAGACGTGGTCGCTCCTACTTCGTACGCTCGGGGTGTATGTCGCCCGGGTGGACGGGACGGCCAGGGACGCTGATGCACAACTGTCCCGGTTCCGCCGCGCACACCGGGCAGGGGCGGTATGACTCGACCGGCCCGGGGTCGAGGCCCCTCGCCAGGGCCGCCCGAACGATGTCGTCGGCCGCGTGGTGCAGCTCGGTGTCCCGATGTCTGACGGCCGCCTGGTGGATTCGCTGGAGTGCGCTGCGTGCCAGCTCCCCTGGATCAGTCACCCGACCGACCTTCCCGCTGCGCTCGCCGTCACACGCACCCGGCACAGCGACCGGATGAGGGCGGTTTCCCCCGGGCACAGCGGCCGCCCAGGGTCAAACCGGTCACGGCAGCGGTCCCGGCGGGTCACCCGGTGGTGGTGCCCAGGCGGTCCCGGATCAGCGCGATCACCGTGTCGGCGGTCCGGTCGAGGTAGCTGCGGCCGTCGGGCAGCCGGGCCTCCGGGCTGATGTAGCTACGGGGACCGACGTGGGTGGCCGGATCGAGCCGGTGCACCGTGATCTTCCCTGCGCGCTCGGCCCGGTTCCACCCGCTCCAGCGGAACAACCGCCACCGCTGCGGGAAGATCCGGGCGCCGACCCGCTCGATCCGGTCGCCGGCGCTGGTGAGCTGGCAGAGCCCCTGGGCGTGGTCGATGTCGTTGGCGCCGTTGTGGAACCCGCCGAGAGTGATCAGCCAGAGCGGGCAGCGCAGCTGGGACCAGAGTTCGTTCACCGCGCCGGTGGCGACCTGGGCGCCACCGCTGTAACAGAGCAGCACCACGGGGACGTCGCTGTCCGGCCGGTAACCGGCGAGCCGGAGCTGGGTGGCGATCTGTGCACCGACGGCGCGGTTGTACAGGGGACGGTACCGGCGGTCGGCGGCGACGAAGATCTGCACCACGTTGTGCAGGAACAGCACCAGCCCGATGTGGCGGCGCAGCCAGACCCACACCGGCCGGTTGGCGAGCGGGTTGGCCAGCGGAGAGTAGGGCTGCACCTGGCCCAGCACCCGGAGCTCGGGTGCTCCCGCGATCAGGGACTTCACCAGCCGGCCGCCGTCCCGGGTGTCGTGGAAGCGGCGTTTCCCGATGCCGTCCAGATAGACCAGGTAGGCGTCCGGCGGGCGGTCCGGGTCCGCGCCCCGGGCGTACGGCATGCCCGCGGGGAGCGCGGTGGTGGGAGTCCGCCAGCCCGCGGCGTAGGCCAGCACCTCGTAGCGGGCGAGCAGCGCTTCGGCGATCAGGACCGGCCCGATCCCGGCGAGCAGCAGCAGGAGCGCGAACTCGATCATGTGACCGGCTCCGGCGCTCTTCTGGTGTTGAGCCGCACGACCAGGCGGCGGACGCCCTCGACGGCGACACCGAGCCCGACCCCCGCGACGGCGACGCAGCCGGCGGCGTCCCACCAACCGACCCCCGCCGTCGCGGCGAGCGCGGTGGCGAGGCCGGCCCCCACTCCGGCCATGAGCAGCAGGTGCAGCAGCGGCCCGAGCAGCGGGAACGCGAGGACGGCGGCGAGCAGCAGCGGGGCGGCCAGGCCCGGCGTCCAGACCAGCGCGGCCTCCTCGGAGGGGGCGGTGGTCAGCACCAGCTCGGCGAGGGTCCACGCGGACAGCGGCCAGAGCGCGAACACGGCGCCGTCGACGATGGCGCCGGCCAGCATCAACCCGACCACCCTCCTACGGGACGCGCCGGACAGGCGTGCCACCACGGGCAGGAGCCGCCCGGCGGCCTCGGACAGCCCGGCGAGCAGCAGCAGGACGGCGACGACGGCAGGCATTCGTCAGTCCTGTGCCGGCTGATCGACAACGACCTGCCCGGCCCGCTGCGCGTAGCGCTCCAGTTCGTCGGCGGCGCGCGAATAGCCGCCGGCCGCGCGCTGGGCGGCCCGCAGGGTATCCGCGGCGGCCCGGAACCGGGGCTCGTCGAGCAGCCGCTGGGCGAGCGCGCGGACGACCTCCGCGTCGATCTCCTCGGTGCGGACCGAGAGGCCGGCGTCGAGTTCGACGATGCGGGTAGCCACCAACGACTGGTCGGCACCCTGGGGGACCACCAGCATCGGTACGCCGGCGTACAAAGCTTCGTTGACGCTGTTCACCCCGCCGTGGGTGAGGAACAGCGCCGCGCGGGCCAGCACCTCCGGCTGCGGCACGGAGCGGTGGGCGAGCACGTTGGCCGGCAGCGTACCGAGCGCGTCCGGGTCGGTCTGCCCGGTGGAGATGACCACGGTGCCACCCAGCGGGGCGAGCGCGGTGGCGAGGTTGCGCAGCAACTGCGGGTCGGCCTTGAACACCGTGCCCAGCGAGGCGTACAGCACCGGGTCACGGAGCCGGTCGAGCGGGAACGACGAGTCGACCGGGCGGGAGCCGACGCTCGGCCCGACGAACCGGTAGGACTGGTCGAAGCTGTCAGCCCCGGGGTGGAACGCCCGCGAGGTGTAGACCAGGTTCAGCGGCTGACGGATGTTCGCCAGGTCGACCAGGGGCAGCGCACCCGTGTCGTAGCGGCGGCGCAGCTCCCAACGCGACCTCAGGTAGCCCCCGGCGGGGCGGGGTCGGGCCGCCGCCGCGGCGAGCAGCTCCCAGGAGGCACGGGTGGGGCTGGGCACCTGCCGGTTGAACGCGAAGGTGGTGAACGACGACGCCGCCGGCACGTCGAGTTCCCGCGCGGCCACCGGCCCCCATGGGCAGAGGGAGTCGTGCACGATCAGGTCGGGCCGGGCGCCGCGCAGATCGGCGAGGACGGCGGGCAGCACGCGTACGGCGGTGCGCGCGAGCTGCTCCATCACCGTGACCGGCGTCGGCGGGCCGGAGAGCGGTACGTCGTCCCCGGAGTAGCTGAGCACCCGCGCGCCCGTGGCGGCGATCTGCTCGGCATAGCCGGGCGGCGCGTGGTAGGTGACGGAGTGACCACGACTGACCAGCTCGGCCACGACCGGCAACGTCGGGTTGACGTGCCCGTGCATGGCGATGTTGAGGAATGCGATGGTGCTCATCGGCCGACCCCGGACAGCCGTGGAGTCAGTGCCCGGCAAGATGTAACGATCACGATCCGCCCTTCTCGGTGACAGCGTAGACGCTGCCGGAGACCGGCACGTCGTGGACCAGGTACTCGCCTCCTGTTTCGCGAGCCGGTGCGAGCGGCCTGGGGTAGCCGCCGCCGTCGGGGGCGGCGATCGGCTCACTGTCGCCGCGGTGCCCACCGACCGTTGATGGGTGGAGCGCCTCGGTCATCCGGCTCATTGCCGCGCTCGCATCGATCTCCTATGGTCATCGCGCCGGGCGATCGCCCGGCATCCCGCGCCATCGACCTTCCATGGGGGAACCGTGCGCACCCTACGTGGCGCCCTGGTCGGCGCCATCGCAGTCCTACTGACATCCACCACAGTGGCCGCCCCGGCACGGGCCGAGGCAGCCGATCCACCCGCCGCCCCGCACACCGCCTTCACCATGCACTTCGACGGCTGGGGCTACATCGACGGCAACTTCTCCTACGAGGCCTCCCGCAACACGCTGGAGATCTACCAGCAGAACGCGAACGGCTACGCACTCGTGATGCGCGGCTTCGACGGCGACCACTGGCACGACCTGAACGTCACCCCGCCGGTGGGCACCCGGTTCACCGCGGGGCAGTCCTACGAGACCAGGACCAACTTCAGCCCGCAGGAGTCGATCACCACGCTCAACGTCTCGGGTGACGGGCAGGGCTGCAGCAGCGGCGCGACCGGCACGCTGGACGTCGCCGAGGCCGAGTACGACGACGAGACGGGCAAGTTCACCGCCTTCGCTGCCAGCTTCTCGATCCCCTGTGGCGGCACCGACACGGCCAAGGGCGAGATCCGCTTCCAGTCGAGCATCGGGTACAAGGCCACCGACAGCTGGGAGTACCGGCTGCAGATGGGGCGGCAGCCGGCCGGCGCCGCCGGCACTCCGCAGGACGTCACCGTCGAGGTGAACGGGACGGAGCCGACCACGTTCGGCGCGGCCTCGCTCTCCGGGGCGAACCCGGCCGCGTTCGAGATCTCGGCGAACACCTGCTCCGGCCAGACCCTCTCGTACGGCCAGACCTGCAAGCTGACCGTCACCCCGAGGGCGTCGGCGATCGGTGAGCAGACCGCGGTGCTGACCCTGGTCGAGAACTCGGTCGCCGGCAAGGTGGCCCGGCTGCTGTCCCTGGAGGGCTTCGACGCCCGGGGCGCCATCGCCTCGCCGTCGTACTTCGACTTCGGCTACGTCGCGGCGTACGAGACCTCGGCGCCGAAGACGGTGACCCTCACCGGGGCGGGCGACGTGCCGATCACCTTCGGCACGGCGTCGATCGTCGGCGCGAACGCGGCCTACTTCAAGATCACCAACGACGCCTGCTCCGGCCGGACCCTGGCCAAGGGGCAGACCTGCGCGATCACCGCCGTCGCCCGGCCCACCGAGAACACCCAGGGTGGGGCGGTCGTCTCGCTGCCGGACGACAGCTTCGCCGGCTCGACGCAGATCTCGCTGGGCGTCAACGGGTACAAGTCCGACAAGGGCACCTACTCCACGATGTCGCCGTACCGGATCCTGGACACCCGCTCCGGCAAGGGCGCGCCGAAGGCGATGGTCGGCTCGGGGAAGGTGGTGTCGCTCCAGGTCACCGGGGCCGGTGGCGTGCCCACCGACGCCTCGACCGTGGTGCTCAACGTGACCGTCACCGGGCCCACCGGCAGCGGCTTCGTCACGGTGTACCCGTCGGACGTGGCACGCCCGAACGCCTCGTCGCTGAACTACGTCAAGGGCTGGACCGGAGCCAACTCGGTCACCGTCAAGGTCGGCGCGAACGGCAAGGTGAACCTCTACAACGCCGGCGCTTCGACGCACCTCGTCGCCGACGTGTTCGGTTACTACTCCAAGGGCCACGAGTGCTGCTCTGGCTACGACGGCGGGCAGTACCACGCGCTCGCCAAGCCGATCCGGCTCACCGACACGCGGACCTGGGGCTCCCGCCTTCCGGCCGACCACTACCTCAACTCGGCCGCGAACTGGAACAGCACCATCAACCCGCG
The DNA here is from genome assembly GCF_900090235.1 of Micromonospora echinaurantiaca. Classification (NCBI taxonomy): domain Bacteria; kingdom Bacillati; phylum Actinomycetota; class Actinomycetes; order Micromonosporales; family Micromonosporaceae; genus Micromonospora; species Micromonospora echinaurantiaca. Next base: position 6,067,628 of record NZ_LT607750.1, read on the forward strand.
GGTCCGCGCGTTCGCGGTCAACATCACCGCCACCTCGCCGACCGGTTCCGGCTTCCTGACCGCCTGGAGCGGATACGCGTACGGGCTGCCGAGCACGTCGACGTTGAACTACGTGAAGGGCGCCACGGTGCCGAACTTCGCGGTGGTGCCGACGACACCCTGTGACGACTGCGGCAGCGCCACCGGCCTGCCGTCGATCGGGGTGTACACCAGCACCAGCACGCACGTCATCGTGGACCTCGTCGGGTTCTACGACGACGGGACGCTCCCCAACGGGCTGCGCTTCTCGCCCGCCGTACCGACCCGGATCGCGGACACCCGCGCCGGGCAGGGCTGGCCGGCGCGGCTCGGGCCGGGGCAGACGGCGACGATCGCCGCGCCGTCCCCGGTGACGGACGCCGACACGCGGGCGCTGGCGACGAACGTGACCGCCGTCAAGCCGACCCAGACCACCTTCCTGACGGTCTGGCCGGCGGGCATCGACGGCATCGGCCGGCCGAGCACCTCCAACCTGAACCCGACCGCCGGGTCGGTCGTGCCGAACGCGGTGCAGACCATGGTCGGGCCGGATCGCAGATTCAACGTCTACAACGCCAGCGGCTACTGCGACGTGGTGGTGGACGTGGTCGGCACCTTCTACCGGTACCCGCCGTCGGCGCCAGCCGACTGGGAGGCCGGTGCGCGGGCGCGGGGCGCCGCCCCGGCGGATCCCTCAGCGGTGACCCCGACGGCGCCGGCGCCGCAGCGGGCCAAGCAACTGTGACCGGGTGAGACCCGGGGACCGCGCGCCGCCACGACGGGCGGTCCCCGGCACCGAACGGCGGAGGGGCACATCCGATCGGATGTGCCCCTCCGGTGTTTCCGGGTCGGCTACCGCGCCCACACCCGGACGGCTCGGGACGCGCCGGCGATGAAAGTGGCCCCGACGAATGCCGATGGACGAATGGTCGATGTGGCCCGCCCGAACCGACCGCGACCCGCGCCGGTGGCGGGGCAGCGGGCCGGACGGGGGATGCCTATGCTCTGCGGCGTGTCCGCCCCGAGGATCGTCACCGCGTTCGGCCTGCCGAGGCTGAGCGTCACCAGCCACCACCCCGACCTACGACCGCTGCGCCGGGCGGCCGTGCGCCGGGACTGGCCCGCCGTGGTCGACTTCTTCGCCGGGCTGCCCGCCGAGCACGACCCCTCGTTCGCCGCCGAGGTGGTGGCGAACGTCGATGGCAGCGAGACGTTCCTCGAACCGGCAGTGCACGGCCCGCTGGCGCCGGAGCTGGCCGGGACGCTGCTCGGCGCCCGCTGGGTCAAAATGGGCTGGGCGGCGCGCGGTGCCCGCGCCGCGAAGTACACGAAGCCCGAGCAGTTCGAGCGGTTCCACGCCTACCTCGGCCGCGCCGACGAACTGCTCGAGCAGGTCACCGGCGGTGAACCGGGCAACGTCTCGGCGTGGACCACCCGGGTGCACATCGCGCGAGGGCTGAGCGTCGGGCAGGCCGAGGCGCGACGCCGCTACGAGCAGGCGGCCCGCTCCCGGCCGCACCCGTTCAACGCGCAGATCGCCCTCGCCCAGCAGCTCTGTCCGAAGTGGGGCGGCTCGTTCGCGCAGCTGCACGCGTTCGCCGCCGAGTGCGCGGCGCAGGCGCCACCCGGCTCGCTGAGCGCGGCGGTGGTGGCCGAGGCGCACATCGAGCAGGCACGCGCCGAGAAGTCGGCCACCGGCTGGCTGCGCCAGCCCTGGGTCCGGGCCGAGCTGAGCCGGGCCGCCGAGCGTTCGGTGGACCACCCGACCTACCGGCCGGTGCACGGCTGGGTGATGGCGCACAGCCGCTTCGCGTACGCCTGGACGCTGGCCGGTGACCGCCCCCGGGCCGCCCGGCACTTCGCGGCGCTGGGCAACGCGATGACCGACTACCCGTGGAAGTACTGGCTGGGCTCGGGGCGGACCACGTACAAGGCGCGGCAGCTGGGCGCGTTCGGGAAGTCGATCGGCCGCGGTGGCGACCCGGCGACCGACGACCTGCGCTCGACCCCGATCCTGCGCTGACCTTCGCCGTCAGTCGTTCCGCTCGGTGCGCTCGATCTCGGCGAAGGCGGCGGTCAGATAGCCGTCGAGTGGGCGGCCGGTGACCGCCAGCAGGTCCGCGACGAGCAGCGGCGCGTGCCGGGCGACCGCCGCCGGGTCGGGCGGGGCGTCGTCGTCGCCCGGGTCGTACACCCCGAGCGCACCGGCGAGCAGCACCAGCACCACGTGCGGGTCGACGTCCGGCCGCCAGCCGGCGGCCGACCGGACGCAGCGTTCCAGCACCTGCCGTACGTCGTCGCCGGCCAACCCGTCCGGGTGGGTCTCCTCCAGCAGCAGCCGGACCACCGCCCCGAGCACGAGGCCCGACCGTTCCGCCCCGGCCAGCCGCCCGACGGACGTCTCGTAGGCCTCCGGGTCACGGGCCCGGGCGGCCCCGACCGCCTCGGCGGCCGCGACGGCGATCTCACGGGCGGGCGCGGGCAGGTGTCGCCAGGTCACGGTCACCGGGCCAGCATGGCAGAGCACCCCGACACCACGGGCGGCCGAGGCGACCCACCCGAGCCGGGCGAGCCGGGCCGGACCGAGCCGGACCGGACCGAGCCGGACCGGGCCGAGCCGGGCCGAGCCGGGCCGAGCCGGGCCGAGCCGGGCCGAGCCGGGCCGAGCCGGGCCGAGCCGGGCCGAGCCGGGCCGAGCCGGGCCGAGCCGAGCCCGACCGAGCCGGGCCGGGCCGGGCAGAGCGGGCCGGGCCGACGGCGATGCGGTCGAGGGCGACGGGCGTACGGTCAGCCCGCGCCGTCGAGGCGGGCATCGGTCGTGGCCTTGGTCACCTCGACGGCCGGGCACCCGCGCGGGCGCCGGTAAACGGCTCGCCACCTGTCGTACCCGGCGAACAGAATCGCTGACATGCTGCGTCGCGCCCTACCCCGTCGTCCGGAAGCCCGCCGGATCCTCGTCGGCACCCTGCTCTCGGCGATCGGGCGCGGTCTCACCCTGCCGTTCCTGTTCATCTACCTGACCGACGTACGCGGGCTCACCGATGCCCGGGCCGGGCTGGTGATCGGCTGGTACGGCGCGGTGACCCTGGCGCTGTCGCCGGTCGGCGGCACGCTGATCGACCGGTTCGGCGCCCGCCGGGTGGTGCTGCCCTGTCTGCTCATCGAGGCGGTGGGCACCGGCTCGCTGGCGCTGGTCGACTCGACCGGCTCGGCCTTCCTGGTGATGACCGTGATCGCCATCGGTAGCTCCGCCATCTGGTCCGGGCAGAACACCATCCTCGCCTCGCTCACCGACGACGGCGAGCGGCAGCGGGTCTTCGGGCTCAACTTCGCGCTGCTCAACCTCGGTATCGGCATCGGCGGCCTGACCTCCGGCGCGATCGTCGACACCGGGCGTCCGGTCACCTTCCAGCTGATCTACCTGCTGGACGCCCTGACCTACCTGATGCCGGCGCTGATCCTGCTGACCCTGCCCGGCGTCGGGCACCGGCTCGCCACCCGTACGACCGAGGGCAAGGCCCCGAGTGGCGGCTACCTGACCGTGCTCCGCGACCGCCCGTTCCGCCGCCTGGTGATCTTCGGCCTGGTCCTCACCACCTGCGGCTACGCCCAGATCGAGGTCGGCTTCACCGCGTACGCCGTCCGGGTGGCCGAGGTGACCCCGCGCGTGGTGGCGTGGGCGCTGGCGGCCAACACGGTGATGATCGTGCTCGCCCAACTGGTGGTGATCCGCCGGATGGAGGGGCGCAGCCGTACCGGTGGCCTCGCCGTGGTGGGCGCGGTCTTCGCGACCGCCTGGCTGGTCCTCGGCTTCGCCGGGGTGGTCGGTACGGGCAACGCGCTGCTCGCGGCGCTCTGCGTGATGGCCTGCTCGGCGATCTTCGGCTTCGGCGAGACCATGCTCTCGCCGGTGATGCCCGCGTTGACCAACGCGCTGGCCACCGACGAGTTGCGCGGCCGGTACAACGCGATGAGCTCGATGATCTTCGGGATCAGCGGGGTGATCGGCCCGGTGACCGCCGGTCCGCTGATCGGCGCGGCCGACGGCCGGATCTGGGTCGCCTTCGTGGTCGGTGGCTGCCTGGTCGCCTCGCTGCTCGCCCTCTCCCTGCGCCGGCTGCTCACCCCCGGGCAGGACGGTCGCGTGCCGGCCCCCGCCACGACCTTGGAACCCGCCCCGGCTGCCGCCTGACCCACCCCGAGCCACCCGAGGCCCTGGCAGGTCGCCGGGGCGTCGGGTCGCGGGGAAGATCGCGCTCGCACCCGCGGCCGGCCATCCCTCACGCCCGCGGTCGGTCGTCTTTGCGCCCGCGGTCGCTGCGTCGGGCTGAACGGGTCGGGCCCCGGAGCGGCGTCGCTCCGGGGCCCGATCCGCGTGGGTGCTGCCGTCAGGCGGCGGCGACCTCGGCGGTGGTGCGGATGCGGTCCAGCGCCGGGGCCGACACCGGGGACTCCGCAGTCAGGTAGGCCACGAAGGCGTCCAGGTCGATCATGCCGGTGACCAGGTTGGTGCCGCCGGTGAGGACGCTGAAGCCGTCACCACCGCCGGCCAGGAAGTTGTTCACCGTGACCCGGTAGGTGCTGGCGGTGTCGACCGCCACGCCGCCGAAGGTGAGGCTGCCGCGGACGATCCGGCTGCCGGCGCACGGGTCCGTGCTGGGGCCGGTGGTGCCGTTCAGGTCGACGACGTAGCGCACCGTCGACGACGGGTAGAGGATGCGGCCGGTGATGAACTGCTGCTCGAGCAGGCAGTACAGCTGCGCGCCGGTGAGGTCGAGGGTCGCCAGGTTGTTGGCGAACGGCTGCACCGTGAACGCCTCCTCGTAGGTGACCGGGCCGGCGTCCAGGTCGGCGCGGACGCCGCCCGGGTTCATGAACGCGGCGACCGCGCCCTGCTCGTCGTCGGTGGCGGCGAGCTGCGCGTCCGCGATCAGGTTGCCCAAGGGGGACTCACCACAGCTGGCGGGGACCCGCGAGTCGCACGTGGCGAGCAGGTTCTCCTGCGTCTTGGTGATCGCCGTGGTGGTCTCACCGACGACGCGGCCGGCCACCGGGCCGAGGACCTCCTTGTACCGGTCGATCAGGTCGGTCTGCGCCCGGTCCTTGTCGACGTCCCGGGTGACCACCACGTTCTCGGCGGTGGCGGTGAGCACGTCACCGGTACGCCGGTCGATCTTCAGGTCGATGTCGGTGACCAGGCGACCGAACGAGCTGGCGCTGGTGACCAGCTTGTCGTTGATGTTGCAGTTGTACGCCTGGTGGGTGTGCCCGCTGACCACCACGTCGATCGACGGGTCCATCCGGTTGGCGATGTCGACGATCGGGCCGGTCATCCCGACGCAGTCGTTGATGCCACCGGTCGCGGCCTGGGCGCCACCCTCGTGCAGCAGCACCACGATCGCCTCGACGCCCTTGCGGCGCAGCTCGCGGGCGTACCGGTTGGCGGTGTCCGCCTCGTCGGCGAAGCTCAGGCCGGCGACACCCTCCTGGCTGACGATCTGCGGGGTGCCCTCCAGCGTCATGCCGATGAAGCCGACCTTGACGCCCTGCACCTTGTGGATCGCGTACGGGGGCAGCAGCGGGCGGCCGGTCGCCGTCTTGAAGGCGTTGGCCGACAGGTACTGGAAGCCGGCGCCCTCGTACGGGGTGCCGTCGGCGCAGCCGTCGACCGGGTGGCAGCCGCCGTTCTGGATACGCAGCAGCTCGTCGGCGCCCTCGTCGAACTCGTGGTTGCCGACGCTGGCGTAGTCCAGCCCGGCCATCGACAGCGCCTCGATCGTCGGCTCGTCGTGGAACGCCGCGGAGAGCAGCGGGGACGCGCCGATCAGGTCGCCGGCGGCCACCGTGATGGTGTTCTTCTTCTTGGCGGCCGCGCGCAGCTCGGCCAGGTGGGTGGCGAGGTACTCGACGCCGCCCGCCGGCTGCCCGGCGATGGAGCCGCTGGAGCCGCTCGGCGGTTCGAGGTTGCCGTGGAAGTCGTTCAGGGCCAGCAGGGTGACGTCGACCGGCTTGGGCCCGGCGTCCGCCTGGTCGGGGGTTGTGGCGACCGCGCCGAACGCGGTCACGGCGAGCGCGGTCAGGCCGATGGCGGCCCTACGCATCCCGGGGATGGACATGGAACTCCTCATGGGATTCCGGCGCGGCGGGCACCCGATCGGTGGTTCGCGTCGGGCCCCGGCCCCGCCGTCGGCAGGGTTCGATCGCGGGTGGCAGCGGTGGGGGCCGCCGCCCCGCCGGGGACAGCCTCTCATCCGAGCCGCGAACGGTCGACCTGGGCAGCACACCAGAGCTGCGGCAATCGTCGGTGACCCGGCCGGGACGACCGGGCGATTAGGACATGACGGTCAGGTGACGAGCACCGCGCCGGATCCTCGAAGGGCCGGCCTGGAAATCGAACCGGACGGCGGATCAGGCCGAGGACGTCCCGATGGCCGGCACCGGCCGGGCGGTGGAGTCGGTGTGGTCGACCGACGGACCCGGATCAGTAGGTGCAGGTCAGGCCGGCGGCGTGGCTGACCTCGACGGTGTGGGTCACGCAGCCGCCGCCGACCACCCGGTGCAGCAGGAAGCCGGTGGGCTCGGCGACCCAGCCGATCGGCTCGTCGGGGCTCATGGTGAGCGACGCCTGCCGCCAGGTGCTGGGCGCGGTGGTGAGCACGGTACCGGCGAAGGCGGCCGTGACCGGCCGGTGCAGGTGGCCGGCGAGCACCCGGACCACGTGCGGGTGCCGGCCGATCACCTCGGCGAGGGCGTCACCGTCGGCGAGCCGGACCGCGTCGGCGGCGGGCAGCCCGACGTCGATCGGCGGGTGGTGCAGGCAGACCAGGGCGGGCGCGTCGGGCCGGCCGGCGAGCACCCCCTCCAGCCAGCCGAGCTGCTCCTCACCCAACCGCCCGCCGCCCGACCCCGGCACCAGCGAGTCCAGCACCACGATGGTCACGTCCGGGTGGTCGACGTGGTAGTAGGCGGAGAAGCCCCCGCCCAGCAGGGGCGTACCGCCGAAGGTGTCGAGCAGCGACTCCCGGTCGTCGTGGTTGCCGGCGACCAGGTGCACCGGCAGCGGGAAGCGCCCGATCACCTCGCGCAGCGTGACGTACTCGTCGGTGCGGCCGTGGTCGACGAGGTCCCCGGTGATCACCACGCAGTCCGGCCGGGGACGCAACGCCAGCACCCGGCCGAGCGCGCGGTGCAGCCCGGCGGCCGGCTCGGCGCCGAGCACACCGGTGGTCAGGTGCGGATCACTGAGCTGGGCGATGAGCATCGTGCCTCCACTCGACCGGTACCCCCACGCTATCGTCGCGGCCCGCGCAGCGCGGGCCGCCCGGCCCACAGCCAGCGTCCACAGCCTGTGGATAGCACATGTGTACGAAGCCGTCCGCCCAGCTCAGCGAAGGGCGGATCGGCTCCGCGCTGAGTACCCTTGATCGCGCCTCCCGGCCCCGGGCCGAGCACCCCTACCTGGAACGACGTGCGAATGGATCACCAGCGAGTCATCCGTGACGTCACGGTCCGCCTCCCCATGGCGTCGACCGCCGTCGAGGCGTGCCAGTGGACCGTCACCGCGCTGGCCCGCTACGCGCCGGCCACCATCTCGGTGCTGTTGCAGGTGCACGACCGGCTCCGCTGCGTCGCGGCCACCGGCTCCTGGCAGGTCTTCTCGACCGTCCCGCCGCAGACCGGGATCGTCGGCCGGGTGTACGAATCCGGCGTGACCGCCGTCGTCCCGGACGTCGCCGCCGACCCCGATTACCTACCGGTACGCCCCGACGTCACGGCCGAGGTGTGCGTACCGGTGCTGGACCCGGCGGGCCGCCCGATCGGCGTGCTCGACCTGCAGTGGTGCGACCCGGTGGAGCTGGCCCCGTGGCGGGAGACCGCCGAGCGGCTGGCCGCCCGGCTCGGCGCCCGGATCGTGGCGCTCGGCGGGCCGCCGGCGGAGAGCCGCAGCGAGAAGCTGCTCCGGCACGCCGCCGCGCTGACCTCGGCGCCGACCGAGTGGGACGTGCTGAGCGCCGCCGTCACTGCGGCCCGGGACGTGTCGACGCTACCCGCCGCCGTACTGGTGCTGGCCGGTCCCGCCGGACCCCGACTCGACCCGCCGACCGGCGGCCCGGGCGAGCTGGAGGCGCGGATCCGGGCCGAGCTGGCCGAGGCCGGGCCGGCGGCGCTGGGCCGGATGGTCAGCCGCGCCCACCGCTACGGCGCCGGCTACACCCTCGGCGAGCCGGGGCACCCGCCGGTCGCCGACCACGAACCCCTGGTCCGGGCGGGCGTACGCACCCTGATCGTGGTGCCGGTCGGCCCGGCCGGCGAGGGCGGCGCGCTGCTGGTCGCCGACGAGCGCCTGCTCCGCCCCGACCCGACGACGGTGAACCTGGTGGAGCTGCTCGCCGGGCAGGCGTGGAGCTGCCTGGACCGGCTGCGCACCCTGGCCCGGCTGCGCGAGCAGGCCAGCTCCGACCCGCTCACCGGGCTGCGGCACACCGGGCCGTTCGGCCAGCGGATCGCGGCGGCCACCCCGGGGCGTACGGCCCTGCTGGCGATCGACGTGGACGGCTTCAAGACGGTCAACGACACGTACGGCCACCAGGCGGGCGACCGGGTGCTGGTCGGCCTGGCCCGGGCGCTGGAGGGGGCGCTGCGCCAGGGCGACGAGCTCTACCGGATCGGCGGCGACGAGTTCGTCGCGGTGATCGAGGTGAACCGGCCGGAGGAGGCGGTCCGGATCGCCGAACGGCTCACCGAGGCGGCCCGGCGTACCGGGCGGACGATCAGCGTCGGTGTCGCCCTGCCCCGCCCCGGCGAGTCCCCGGAGCTCACCCTCCGCCGCGCGGACCAGGCCCTCTACGCCGTCAAGCGGCACGGCCGCGACGGCGTCCACCTCGCCGCCGCCTGACCCACCCCTCCCCTCCCGCGCCCCGCGCCGCGCGCCCGCGCACGTTCAGAGAACGAGTGGCCATCAGGCGCCGGACAGGCACTCGTTCTCCGAACCTGCGCGCAGGGTCCGGGCGGGCGGGGGTGGGGCTCGGTCAGCGGGGGGTGAACTCGGCGGCGAGGAGTTCGGCGATCTGGGCGGTGTTCAGGGCGGCGCCCTTGCGGAGGTTGTCGCCGGTGACGAAGAAGTCCAGCGCGCGGGGGTCGTCGACGGCGCGGCGGATCCGGCCGACCCAGGACGGGTCGGTGCCCACCGCGTCGATCGGCATCGGGAACTCGCCGGAAGCGGGGTCGTCGACCAGGATCACCCCGGGGGCGTTGCGCAGCACCTCGCGGGCGCCCTCGGCGTCGACCTCGGTGGCGAAGACGGCGTGCACCGCCACCGAGTGGCCGGTCACCACGGGCACCCGGACGCAGGTGGCGGAGACCTTGAGGTCGGGCAGCCCGAGGATCTTGCGCGACTCGTTGCGCAGCTTCAGCTCCTCGGACGACCAGCCGGCGTCGGCCGGCGAGCCGGCCCAGGGCACCACGTTCAGCGCCAGCGGCGCCGGGAACGGGCCGAGTTCGTCGCCGACCGCCTGGCGTACGTCGCCCGGGCGGGATCCGAGCCCCCGGTCGCCGGCGATCTTGCCGAGCTGGGCGTGCAGCGTGTCCACGCCGGCCTGACCCGCGCCGGAGGCCGCCTGGTACGAGGCGAGCACCAGTTCGCGCAGGCCGTACTCGCGGTGCAGCGGGGCGACCGCGACGATCATCGTGAGGGTGGTGCAGTTGGCGTTGGCGATGATCCCCTTGGGCCGGTTGCGTACCTGCTCCGGGTTGATCTCGGGGACCACCAGCGGGACGTCGCGGTCCATCCGGAAGGCACCGGAGTTGTCCACGGCGACCGCGCCGCGGCTGACCGCGATCGGAGCCCAGTGCGCCGAGACGTCGTCCGGCACGTCGAACATAGCCACGTCGACCCCGTCGAACGCCTCCGGGGTGACCGCCTGGACGGTGAGGTCCTCGCCGCGGCAGCGGACCACCTTGCCGACGGAGCGTTCGGAGGCGAGCAGCCGGATCTCGCCCCAGACGTTCCTGCGCCCGGTGAGCAGTTCGCACATCACCGTGCCGACGGCCCCGGTCGCGCCGACCACGGCGAGGGTGGGCAGCGGCGCCACGGGCCCTACCGTCCCGTCCCCGCGTAGACCACGGCTTCGGTGTCGCCGCCTAGGTCGAAGGCGTCGTGGATGGCGCGCACGGCGGCGTCGAGGTCGGTGTCCCGGCAGACCACGGAGACCCGGATCTCGGAGGTGGAGATCATCTCGATGTTGACGCCGGCCTGGCCGAGCGCGGCGAAGAAGCCGGCCGCCACGCCCGGGTGCGACCGCATGCCGGCGCCGATCAGCGACACCTTGCCCACGTGGTCGTCGTAGAGCAGGCCCTTGAACTTGACCGACTCCTGGATCTTGCTGAGCGCGGCCATCGCGGTGGGGCCGTCGGTCTTGGGCAGGGTGAAGGAGATGTCGGTGCGCCCGGTGCCCTCGGTGGAGACGTTCTGCACGATCATGTCGATGTTGATCTCGGCACCGGCCACCGTGTCGAAGATCCGCGCGGCGGCGCCCGGCTCGTCCGGCACCCCGACGATGGTGATCTTGGCTTCGCTGCGGTCGTGGGCGACCCCGGTGATCAGTGCTTGCTCCACAGGAAGGTCCTCCATCGATCCGGTGACCATCGTGCCGGTGTTGGTCGAGTATGACGAACGGACGTGGATCGGCAACCCCGCCCGGCGGGCGTACTCCACGCTACGCAGGTGCAGCACCTTCGCGCCGCAGGCGGCGAGTTCGAGCATCTCCTCGTAGGTGATCTGCTTGATGTGCCGGGCGTTCGGGACGATCCGCGGGTCGGCGCTGAACACCCCGTCGACGTCGGTGTAGATCTCGCAGACGTCCGCGTTCAGCGCGGCGGCGAGCGCCACGGCAGTGGTGTCGGAACCGCCCCGGCCGAGCGTGGTGACGTCCTTGGTGTCCTGCGAGACGCCCTGAAAGCCGGCCACGATGACCACCGCGCCCTCGTCGATCGCGCCCTTGAGCCGACCGGGGGTGACGTCGATGATCCGGGCCCGGCCGTGCACCGAGGTGGTGATCACGCCGGCCTGCGAGCCGGTGAACGAGCGGGCCTCGTAGCCCAGGTTGTGGATCGCCATGGCGAGCAGCGCCATCGAGATGCGCTCGCCGGCGGTGAGCAGCATGTCCAGCTCGCGACCCGGGGGCAGCGGGCTGACCTGGTTGGCCAGGTCGAGCAGCTCGTCGGTGGTGTCGCCCATGGCGGAGACCACCACCACCACGTCGTCGCCGGCCTTGCGGGCCGCGACGATGCGCTCGGCCACCCGCTTGATCCGCTCGGCGTTGGCGACGGAGGACCCGCCGTACTTCTGCACCACGAGTGCCACGACGGTGCGCTCCCTCCAGTGACCCTGAGCGTGCCGACGCCGCCGGCACCGGGGCCGGCGGCGCGTGTCAGACGCCCCCAGCGTATCGGGCGGCCCGCGCCGCCGGGTCGGGTGATCCCACGATCCGGCCGGCGGACGCCCCGTGGCGTGGCCCGCGACACGCCGGACGGTCCGCCGCCACACGGGCACCCACGGCCCGGTCGGGCGGCCCAGAATGACCGGGTGCACGCCCACCTCCGCCCGGCCCGACGCCTGGCCGGCCCGCTCGCGCTGGCCCTGCCGACCCTCCTCGCCGCCTGCACCGCCGACCAGCCGGCGGCGCCGCCGCCCGCTCCGTCCAGCGCCCCCGCCCCCGCCGAGCGGGACGCGGCCCGGGACGAGCTGGCCGCGCTGGCCGCGGCGGCCCAGGACCGGCACCTGATCGCCAGCTACACCCTGCGCGCGCCGGACGCCGCGGACCGGACGATCGTGGTGACCAGCGCGAACGACGGCACCTGGCGGGTGGACGTGCCGGGCGGGGCGCTCGGCGGCACCGCCGACGTGTCGATCGCGGCCACCGCCGACGGGCTCTTCCAGTGCGCCCTGCCGTCGGCCAGCCGGCCCGAGCCGCCGAGCTGCGTACGCCTCGGCGACCCGGACGACAACCTCCCCCGCCGGCTGGACCCGCGGGTGCAGCACCCGTTCACCGACTGGCTGGCCGTGCTCACCGATCGGCGCGCCCCGCTGGCCGTCTCCCCGGCCACTCCGCCGCCCGGCGCCACCGGCGCCTGTTACGCGGTGGAGAGCACCTCGGCCTCGATCAACCCGCCGCTGGACGTCGGCATCTACTGCTACGACCAGGACGGCACCCCCACCGCGGTACGGACGGAGTCCGGGACGCTCGTCCTGGCCGGAGCGCCCGCCCCCGCGCCGGCCACCGTGCAGCTGGCCGGGCCGGTGGTGGACGGCGAGCCGCTCGGCACCGCCTCCCCGCCGCCACCCGAGCCGTCGAGCAGCCCGAGCGCCGGAACGCTCTGACCTCCATCCCGTTACGGGTGCGATTGCCCACATTTGGCCATCCTGACGGTAGGGGTGAAACGCCCATAGGGGACGCTCTACCCATGGCCGACCTCACCCCGCTGCTCGCGATCCGCTGGAGTCCCCGCTCGTTCGACCCGACCGCGGAGCTGACCCCGGCCGAGGCGTCGTCGCTGCTGGAGGCGGCCCGCTGGGCGCCGTCGGCCGACAACGCCCAGCCGTGGCGGTTCGCGCTCGGCCACCGGGAGGACGACACCTGGAAGCGGATCCTGGTGAGCCTCCCGGACGGCGACCAGCGCTGGGCGCGGCACGCCGCCGCACTGGTGCTGGGCGCGCACACCGGCGGCGACCCCGAGCAGGCCGGGTACGACCTCGGTCAGGCGGTTGCCCACCTGACCGTCCAGGCCACCGCGCTCGGCCTGTACGTGCACCAGCTGATCCGCTTCGACCAGGCTCACCTCGCCGCCGAGCTGGATCTGGCCGCCGGGATCCGGCCCCTGGTGGTGGTCGCGGTCGGCCGGCTCGGCGACCCGCGCGCGCTCCCCGCGGACCTGCTCGCCCGGGAAACCGGTCTGCGCCACCGGCGGCCACTCGATGCCCTGCTGCTCGGCTGAACGGCCGGGCGACCGACCGCCGACGCGGGCGGGGCGGACGCCACGGCTGGGCGCGGAGGCCACCGAGGCGGCAGTGAGCCGGGTCCCATAATCCGGACCTGCCTTCCCACTGCACCTACCACCACATAGGGTGACCTTGTCATGTGGCGGGCGTTCCTTCTCCTTGGCTGCCGCGACGAGGCCTGACCGGCCGGCACCTCGTCGCGGAGTTGAACCGCGCCGTCCAGCACATCCGAACTTCTTCTCGGCCCACCGGGCACCGTCGCCCGGCCTCGCGCGCCGACACCTTCCGATTGCTGACGCCACATGTTCCCAGGGAGCAGCACGCCAATGGCTCAACCCGTCACCGACGCTGAGACCGATCCGATCGCCCGGCAGCGCCCCAGCCGGATGCCGTTCCACCGCTACCTGCCCTACCAGCAGCAGTTCCGGCTCGACCTGCCGGACCGCACCTGGCCCACCCGGCACGTCGAGGCCGCGCCGCGCTGGTGCGCGGTCGACCTGCGGGACGGCAACCAGGCCCTGATCGACCCGATGTCGCCCGAGCGCAAGCGCCGGATGTTCCAGCTGCTGGTGCAGATGGGCTACAAGGAGATCGAGGTCGGCTTCCCCTCGGCCAGCCAGACCGACTACGACTTCGTCCGGCAGCTGATCGAGCAGGACCTGATCCCGGACGACGTGACCATCCAGGTGCTGACCCAGTGCCGGGAGCACCTGATCGAGCGGACCTTCGAGTCGCTGCGCGGCGCGAAGCGGGCGATCGTGCACTTCTACAACTCGACCTCCACCCTCCAGCGCCGGGTGGTCTTCGGCCTGGACCGCGACGGCATCACCGACATCGCCACCACCGGCGCCCGGCTGTGCCAGAAGTACGCCGAGATCCACACGCCGGACACCGACATCCACTACGAGTACTCGCCGGAGTCGTACACCGGCACCGAGCTGGAGTACGCGCTGGAGGTGTGCAGCAAGGTCATCGAGGTGATCGACCCGACCCCGGACCGGAAGCTGATCATCAATCTGCCGGCGACGGTCGAGATGGCGATGCCGAACGTCTACGCCGACTCGATCGAGTGGATGCACCGGCACCTGCCGCGCCGGGACAGCCTGGTGCTGAGCCTGCACCCGCACAACGACCGGGGCACCGGAGTGGCCGCGGCCGAGCTGGGGCTGCTGGCCGGCGCCGACCGGATCGAGGGCTGCCTGTTCGGCAACGGCGAGCGCACCGGCAACGTCGACCTGGTCACCCTGGGGCTGAACCTGTTCTCCCAGGGCATCGACCCGATGATCGACTTCTCCAACATCGACGAGATCAAGCGGGCCGTCGAGTACTGCAACCAGCTGCCGGTGCACGAGCGCCACCCGTACGCGGGCGACCTGGTCTACACCGCCTTCTCCGGCTCGCACCAGGACGCGATCAAGAAGGGCTTCGACGCGCTCGCGGCGGACGCCGCCGCGGCCGGGGTGCCGGTCGACGAGCACCCGTGGGCGGTGCCCTACCTGCCGATCGACCCGAAGGACCTGGGCCGCACCTACGAGGCGGTCATCCGGGTCAACTCGCAGTCCGGCAAGGGCGGCGTCGCGTACATCATGAAGACCGAGCACCAGCTCGACCTGCCGCGCCGGCTCCAGATCGAGTTCTCCGGCGTGGTCCAGCAGGTCACCGACCACTCCGGCGGCGAGGTCGAGCCGGGCGCGATGTGGCAGATCTTCGCCGAGAACTACCTGCTCGACCACCAGCGGGACCCGGCGGTCACGCTCGCCGGCTACGCCATCGGCACCGCCGAGGGCAAGGTCGAGATCGAGGCCCAGGTGGGTCTCGGCGGGCAGCGGCGGTCACTGACCGCGGTCGGCAACGGCCCCATCGACGCGTACGTCAACGCGCTCCAGTCGGTGGGTGTGGCGGTACGGGTGCTCGACTACCACGAGCACGCGCTCTCCTCGGGTGGGGACGCGCAGGCCGCCGCGTACGTCGAGTGCGAGGTGGACGGGCGGACGGTGTGGGGCGTCGGCACCGACGCCAACATCGTCACCGCCTCGATCAAGGCCGTCACCAGCGCCGTCAACCGCGCCCGCGACTGATCCGGCGGCGGTCCCGGTCCGCCGGGGCCCGCCGCCCGAGTCGCGCCCTCCCGCTCAGTCCGCCCGGCTCAAGTCCGTGCGGCTCAAGTCCGCCCGTGTGCAGCCGGCCCGGCTCAGCTGGGCCGGCTGCGCGAGCTGCCGTCGCGCCGCTCGGGCGGAGTGGACACCGGCAGGGTGTGGCAGGGCTGCGCCGGCGGGGCCGCCCGGGGCGGCCGGTGGATCAGCAGGCCGGCCAGCACCGCGCCGGCCGCCAGCAGCCCGGCGCACCAGAGCAGCGCGCCCCGGTACGCGTCGGTCAGCTCGCCGCGCTGCTCGTAGCCGCTGCCGGAGAGCCCGACCAGCAGCGGCAGCGCGGCCACCGCGAGCAACCCGCCGGCCCGGGCGGCCGCGTTGTTGAAGCCGCTGGCCACACCGGCGAACCGGTCCGCCACGGCGGCCAGCACCGACGCGGTCAGCGGCGCCACCACCAGGGTCAGCCCCGCCCCGAACAGCACCACCCCGGGCAGCACGTCCCGCCAGTACGACGCGCCCGGGCCGACCCCGCGCAGCAGCAGCAGGCCGGCCGCGGCGACCAGCGGTCCGACGAGCAGCGGCAGCCGCGGGCCGATCCGGGCGGCCAGCGCTCCGGCCCGGGCGCTACCCACCATCAGCAGCAGGGTCATCGGCAGCAGCGCGATCCCGGTTCGGAACGCCGACCAGTCGACCACGTTCTGCAGGTAGACGGAGAAGAAGAAGGTGAAACCGCCGAGCGCGGCGTAGACCACCACGGTGAAGACGTTCAGCACCGAGAAGAGCCGGCTGCCGAACAGCCCGGTTGGCAGCATGGCGGTGTCCCCGCGGCGCCGCTCGACCAGCACGAACACCACCGTGCCGGCCACCCCGAGCAGCGCCGCGACCAGCACCGGCGGCGAATCCAGGCCGCGCGCCGGGGCGTCGATCAGGGCGTACGTGACGCCGGCCAGGGCGAGCGCGCCGAGCAGCGCGCCCAGCACGTCGAAGCGCCGGCGCCGCCGGCCCGGCCCCTCGGTGCGGGAGGCGTTCTCGTCCCGGCTCTCCGGCACCCAACGCAGCGCGGCCAGCACCACCAGGACGGCCAGCGGCGCGTTCAGGAAGAAGATCCACCGCCAGGAGAGCGCGTCGATCAGCCAGCCGCCGACGAACGGGCCGAGCGCGGTCGACACGCCGGAGAGCCCGGACCAGGCGCCGATCGCCCGGCCCCGGTCGTCCGGGTGGAAGCTGGCCTGGAGCACCGACAGCGAGCCCGGGGTGAGCAGGGCGCCCCCGACGCCCTGGAGGAACCGGGCCGCCACCAGCCACGACGTCTCCTGGGCCAGCCCGCAGAGCAGCGAGGCCAGGGTGAACCAGGCCACCCCGAGCAGGAAGACCCGCCGCCGCCCGAACCGGTCCCCGAGCGCCCCGCCGAGCAGCACGAACGCGGCGAGCGTCAGCAGGTAACCGTTGATCGTCCATTGCAGACCCGACACGGTGGCGTCGAGGTCGGCCCCGAGCCGGGGCAGCGCCACGTTGACCACGGTGCTGTCGAGGAAGACCATGCCGGAGGCGAGCACCGCCGCGAGCAGCGTGCCCCGGCCGGCGGCGGTGCCGAGGCGGAGCGCGGGAGCGGTTTCGGTCATCCGACCAATCTGCCTCGCGCCATTCTCCAGACGCCACGAAACGCCGAAACCCGGCCCAGGTACTGTGCGGGATCGCCGGAAGCCCGCAAGCTGGAGAGGTGTCGTCTGTGCGTACCAGATCAGGACCGCGCGCCGGGGTGACGGCCGTGCTCGCCGCGGCGCTGGCGCTCGGCGTCGCCGGCTGCGTGTCACTCGACGAGCCGGAGCAGACCCCGTCGCCGACCGCCGGCGGCAACCCGGCGCAGCTGCTCGGGCAGTTGACGGTGGCCGGCGCCGGCTCGATGAAGGGCTACAGCCGCAACCGCTTCCCGCACTGGCGGGACACCGGCAAGAACTGCGACGTGCGGGACAACGTGCTGAAGCGGGACGGCGAGAACATCAAGCTCTCCGGCTGCAACGTGGTCGGCGGCCGGTGGGAGAGCGCGTACGACGGCCGGGCGCTCAGCGACCCGTCCGACGTGGACATCGACCACATGGTGCCGCTGGCCAACGCCTGGCGCTCCGGTGCCGACGAGTGGGACGACGCGAAACGCGGCGACTTCGCAAACGACCTCGACCGGCCGCAGCTGATCGCGGTTTCCGCGACCTCCAACCGGGCAAAGGGTGACCAGGACCCGTCGCAGTGGAAGCCGGCGAACCGGTCGTACTGGTGCCAGTACGCCGCGGACTGGGTACGGGTCAAGCACCACTGGGGGCTCACGGTGACCAGCGCCGAGAAGGCCGCCCTGACCGACATGTTGGAGGACTGCACATGGGCGAGCAACCCGTGACCGGGGACCGGGCGACCACGGCCGGCATGACCGCCGACGGCGCGACCGCCCCGGCGGTGCCGGGGGCCGGGATGAGCGCGGACAGCCCGGACGCGCCGTCCGCCGCCGCGCCGGGTGCCGGCATGGCCGCCGACGCGAACGCGGCGAGCACCGCCGCCCAGGAGCGGACGGCCGACGTCGTGCCCGGCCCGGGTGGCGTGATGACCGACGAGGTCGGCGTGGTCACCGGCGAGCTGACCCTGCGCACCGAGTACGCCGACGGCCAGGTGACCCTGCGGGTGCAGTACAAGGACGCCGACGAGTGGTACGTGGTGACCGGCGGCCGTGCCCCGCTGGCCGACCCGGCCGGCCTGGATGCCGTGCACGCGATAGCGGTCGCCCTGCTCAACCGCCCGGAGGGCTGACCCGCCCGACCCGCCGCCGGCCGGGCACGTTCGGGCCGGCACACGAAGAAGCCCGGGTCGCGGCCGACCCGGGCTTCCGCATGCTCGCCGCGAGCGTGCCGCCGCGGCACGCCGGCGACGTCAGACGTACGAACCGGGCTCGCTGGGGGCGGAGACCACACCCGGCGCCTCGCCCTCGTCCTCCGGGCGGACGATCTGCACCTCGACCTTGTGCGGGCGCAGTTCCCCGCTGGCGATCTGCTCGGCGAAGTGGCAGGCCACCCGGCTGCCGCCGATCTCCCGCAGCGCCGGGCGCTCGTCGGCGCAGCGGGTCGGCTGCGCCCACGGGCACCGGGTGTGGAACCGGCAGCCCGACGGCGGGTTGGCCGGCGAGGGCAGGTCGCCGGCGAGCAGGATCCGCTCCCGCCGGTCCTCCACGTCCGGGTCCGGCACCGGCACCGCCGACATCAGCGCCCGGGTGTACGGGTGCAGCGGCTCGGTGTAGAGCCGGTCGCTCGGCGCCTCCTCGACCAGCGCGCCCAGGTACATCACGCCGACCGTGTCGGAGATGTGCCGCACCACCGCCAGGTCGTGCGCGATCACCAGGTAGGTCAGGCCGAGGCTGTCCTGGAGTTCGTCGAGCAGGTTCACCACCTGGGCCTGGATCGAGACGTCCAGGGCGGAGACCGGCTCGTCGGCGACGATCAGCTCGGGCCCGAGCACCAGGGCCCGGGCGATGCCGATGCGCTGCCGCTGGCCGCCGGAGAACTCGTGCGGGTAGCGGGAGAGCGCCCAGCGGGGCAGCCCGACCTTGTCCAGCGTCTCGCTGATGATCTTGCGCCGCTCGTCGCGGTCGGCGCCGATCCCGTGGGCCTGCAGGCCCTCGGTGAGGATCGACTCGACGTTCTGCCGTGGGTCCAGGCTGGACATCGGGTCCTGGAAGATCATCTGCATCCGCCGGCGCATCGATCGCAGCTTGCCCGCCGGCAGCCTGGTCAGCTCCACGCCGTCGAAGTCGACCTCGCCGTGGGTGGGCGGGGTGAGCTGGAGCAGCGCCCGGCCGAGCGTCGACTTGCCGCAGCCGGACTCGCCGACCAGGCCGTACGTCTTCCCGCGCGGGATCCGCAGGTCGACCCCGTCGACCGCCTTCACGTGGCCGATCGTCCGGTCGAAGAGCACCCCCCGCTTGATCGGGAAGTGCACCTTCAGGTCGCGTACGTCGACGAGGATGTCGGTGTCGGTCACGGCTTCTCCTCCTCCCGCGGCGCGGGGCCGAAGCCCTGCACCGCCGGCGGGTCGTTCGGGACGGCCTGCGCCGGCACGGAGCCGGGCCGGGCCTCCGTGGGCACCGCGCCGCGGACCTCCTGGCCCGGTTCGACGCCGGGCAGCGGCGCCGGGTTGACGCACCGGTAGCTACGGCCGTCGTGGGCGAGCACCAGCTCGGGCGGCTCGCCGACGCAGGCGTCGATCCGCCGGGCGCAGCGCGGCGCGAAGGCGCAGCCGTCCGGCCAGGGCAGCACGTCGCGGACCGAGCCGGGGATCGGGTTCAGCCGCTCGCCGCGCCCGGCGTCCAGCCGCGGCACCGAGCCGAGCAGCCCCACCGTGTACGGGTGCCGCGGCTCGCGGAACAGCGGACGGCGGCGGGCCGTCTCCACCACCCGGCCGGCGTAGAGCACGTTGATGGTGTCGCACATGCCGGCGACCACGCCCAGGTCGTGCGTGATCATCACCAGCGCGGTGCCGGAGTCCCGGACCAGCTCCTTGAGCAGCTCCAGGATCTGCGCCTGGATGGTGACGTCCAGCGCGGTGGTCGGCTCGTCGGCGATCAGCAGCCGGGGCTTGCAGGCCACCGCCATGGCGATCAGGGCGCGCTGGCGCATGCCGCCGGAGAGCTGGTGCGGGTACTCCTTCAGCCGCCGCTTCGGGTCCGGGATGCCGACCCGGTCCAGCAGCGCCGCCGCCTCCTTGGCCGCCGCCTCGCCCTTCATCCCGCGGTGCCGGGCGAGCACCTCGGTCACCTGCAGGCCGATCGGAACGACCGGGTTCAGCGAGCTGAGCGGGTCCTGGAAGATCATCGCGATGTCCCGGCCGCGGATGTCCCGCCGGGACCGGTCGTCGAGCTGGAGCAGGTCGGTGCCGTCGAAGACCGCCTTGCCGCCGACCCGCAGGCCGGGCTGCTTGGGCAGCAGACCCATGATGGCCAGCGAGGTGACGCTCTTGCCGCAGCCGGACTCGCCGACCAGGCCGACCACCTCACCGGCGTCGACCGAGAAGGAGACCCCGTCGACGGCGTGCACGGTGCGCTGACCGCGCCGGGCGAAGGTGACGGAGAGGTCGTCCACTTCGAGCAGAGACATGCTGACCTACTTCCGCAGCTTCGGGTCGAGGGCCTCGCGCATCGCCTCACCGAGCAGGGTGAAGCCGAGCGCCGTGATGATGATCGCGACCGCCGGGTAGATCGCCAGCGCCGGCCGGATGCCAAGGTACGGCTGCGCGTCGGCGAGCATCACGCCCCACTCCGGTACGGCCGTGTCGGGGTTGCCCAGGCCCAGGAAGGAGAGCGCGGCAGCCTCGATGATCGCGGTGGCCAGGGTCAGCGTGGCCTGCACGATCACCGGGGCGAGCGAGTTCGGCACCACGTGGGTGATGGCGATCTTCGACTTCTTCACGCCCAGCGAGGTGGCCGCCAGCACGTAGTCGCTGTGCGACTGGGAGATCATCGAGCCGCGCAGCAGCCGGGCGAAGACCGGCACCGAGACCACACCGACCGCGATCATCACGGTGACCAGGCTCGCCCCGAGCAGGGCGGCGATGCTCACCGCGAGCAGCAGGCTGGGCAGCGCCAGCATCATGTCGATGACCCGCATCAGGGCGGTGTCGATGGCCCGGCCCCACCGGCCGCCCAGCCCGGCCGCGGCGCCGGCGACGCCGCCGACCAGCGCGCCGATGGCCAGACCGATCAGCGTCGAGACCACGCCGACCAGCAGGGTCTGCCGGGCACCGACGATCATCCGGCTGAACACGTCGCGGCCCTGGTGGTCGTAGCCGAGCCAGTGGTCGCCGGAGGCGCCCGGGATGATGCCCTGCCCCGACTTGACCACGCCGTCGCGGATGCCGATCGCGTCGGTCGGCCCGTACGGGACGAAGAACGGCCCGATCACCGCGATCAGCACGAAGAGCACCAGGATGACCGCGCCGATGATCGCGGCGGGGTTGCGCCGCAGCCGGCGGAACGCCTCCTGCCAGAGGCTGACGCCCCGCTCGTCGTCCCGGGACGCCAGTTCGGCGAGCCGGTCGATCTTGTCCTTCTTGTTGCTGGTGATCGTCATCGGACCCTCACCCTCGGGTCGATCAGGCTGTAGGAGAGGTCCACGATGAGGTTCACCAGCACGTACACCACCGCGATGATCAGGATGAAGCCCATCAGCACCGGATAGTCGCGCTGGCCGATGGCGTCGTAGATGAAGGCGCCGATGCCGCTGAAGGCGAAGACGGTCTCGGTCAGCACCGCGCCGGAGAGCAGGCCGCCGGTGAGCAGACCGATCGAGGTGACCACCGGCAGCATGGCGTTGCGCAGCACGTGCCGGCGGCGGACGGTGCGCTCGGTCAGGCCCTTGGCCTCGGCGGTGCGGACGAAGTCCTCGTTGAGCACCTCCAGCACGCTGGCCCGGGTGATCCGGACGATGATCGCCAGCGGGATGCTGGCCAGCGCGACGCCGGGGAGCACGAGGTGCCAGAGCGCGTCGGCGGCCGCGTCCCACTCGCGGGTCATCAGGCCATCGAGGACGAAGAAGTTGGTGATCCGGGTGGCACCGAGGGTCGGGTCCTGCCGGCCGCTGGACGGGAACCAGCCGAGGTTCTCCGAGAAGATCGCCTTGAGCACGTAGGCCAGGAAGAAGACCGGGATGCAGATGCCGATCAGCGAGCCGCCGACCGAGGCGTGGTCGAGCAGCCGGCCGCGGCGGCGGGCGGCCAGGTAGCCCAGCGGGATGCCGAGCCCGATCGCGATCGCCAGCGCCATCACGGTCAGCTCGACGGTACCCGGGAAGCGCTCCAGGAACTCGGTGGTGACCGCGCGCTTGGTGGAGGTCGAGGTGCCCAGGTCGAGGCGGATCAGCCGCCGTACGAACCGGCCGTACTGCACCAGGATCGGCTCGTCCAGGCCCATGTTGCGGCGGATGGCGGCACGCATCTCGGGCGTTCCGCGCTCACCGAGGATGGCGGTCTCGGGACCGCCGGGCAGTCGGCGGAGCCAGATGAAGAGCAGGAGGGAGAGCCCGAACAGCGTCGGTATCAGCTGGAGCAGGCGTCTGACGATGAACCGGAACACGGTGGCCTCGAAAGGGGTGTGCGGAGGGTCGCGGGCGGGCGCTGAAGGATCCAGCGCCCGCCCGCGTTCCTTGCGTCAGGTCAGGACTTGAACTCGGCGTTGGCGTACCGCTCGTCGGTGAGCGGGCTCGCCTTGACCCCGGTCACGTCCTTGCCGAACACGATCGCCGGCGGCGAGTGCGACACCGGGACACCCGGCAGGAAGTCCATGATGGCCTTGTTGATGGCCTTGTACTTCTCGGTCCGGGCCGCGATGTCGGCCGTGGTGTCGGCGTCCTTGAACTGGTCGAACAGGGCCTTGTTGTTGAAGCCCCACTCGTCCTTCGGCCGGTCGAAGAAGGTGCCGATGAAGTTGTAGCCGTCGCCGTAGTCACCGGTCCAGCCGAGGAAGTGCAGGTCGTGCTTGTTGCCGGAGGTGGTGGCGTTCAGGTAGTCCGGGCTCCACTTCAGCGGGATGGCCTGGACGTTGATGCCGACCGCCTTGAGGTCCGCCGAGAGCAGCTCGAAGATGTCCTTCGGGTTCGGCATGTACGGCCGGGTGACCTCGGTCGGGTAGTGGAACCGCAGGGTCAGGTTCGTCGCGCCGGCCTCGGCCAGCAGCTGCTTGGCCTTCTCCGGGTTGTAGTCGTACTTGGTGACGTCGCCGTTCCAGCCCTCGACGGTGTCCGGCATGAAGTTGTCGGCGACCTTGGCGCCCGGGGGCAGCTTCGAGTCGACCAGCGCCTGGCGGTTCAGCGCGTGCGCGATGGCCTGCCGGACCTTGATGTCGGCGAGCTTCGGGTTCCCCTTCTGGTTGATCGCCAGGTAGAGGATGTTGAACGCCGGGCGGGTCAGGACGTTGAAGCCCTCGCTCTTCAGCGGCTCGACGTCGGCCGGGCCGACCAGGTCGTACCCCTGGATGTCGCCGGAGCGCAGCGCCTGCTTGCGCGCGTTCTCGTCGGAGATGGTCTTGAAGATCAGGGTCTTCAGCTTGGCCTTCTGACCGGCGTAGTCGTCGTTCCGCTCCAGGGTCAGCGTCTTGTTGGCGACGTCCCAGGACTTGAACTTGAACGGACCGGTGCCGGTCGGGTGCTCCATCGCGTACGACGGGTACTTGATGTCCTCGGCGGTGCCGGTGACGTTGCTGGCGTCGTACTTCTCCAGCGCAGCCGGGCTGTGGATGGAGAACGACGGCAGCATCAGCGCGGCCGGGATCTTGCTGGAGACCCGGGTGAAGGCCAGGTCGACGGTGGTGGCGTCCTTGGCGGTGCAGGACTTGAAGAGGCTCGGCGGCAGCTCCGGGTCCTCGTTCTTGGCGAAGCCGCCCATGACGTCCTGCCAGTACGCGGTCACGTCGGGGCTCTGCATGAGGCCCTTGGCGTTGTACCAGCGGTCGAAGTTCTTGCAGACGGCCTCGGCGTTGAAGTCGGTGCCGTCGTGGAACTTCACGCCGGAGCGGAGCTTGAAGGTCCACGTCGTGCCGGCGGCGTCCGGAGTCCAGGACTCGGCGAGCCCGGGAGAGACCTTGGTGCCACCCTCCTCGGGACGGACCAGCGTCTCGAAGACCTGACGCGCGACGCGCAGCGACTCACCGTCGCTGGCCATGCTCGGGTCGAGCACCTTCGGGTCTCCGGCTACGCCGAAGACGAGGGTGTCCTTCTTGCTACCGCCGGAACTGTCATCGCGGTTGCTCTCGGCGCAGCCTGCTACCGCGAGGGCCGCGACCGCGACGGCCGCGATCGCGGCCTTCGGCCTGGATGCACGCATGGTGCTTCACCTCGTCCTTGGGGGTACGGACAACGTGGTGACAGGGGTCACCGATGTGCGGTGACCTTAGCTTCCGTCCGGGACTGCGGGAAACTCTTGACGAAGCGGTTGGTACCGGATCGTGTCTTAACCGATGCGCCCCGCGCCTAAGGCCGTTCCGGACCGCCATCAAAGGGCCGCTTTGTCCGGGTTCAGCGATGCAAATTTGTTACATCGATCGTCGCCTGGTTCGCCCACATGTCAGAACACACAGTGGACCCGCGCCGGGTACGCCGATGGCCGGCGCCGGTCACCCGGCGCCGGCCATCGCGGAGTTTCAGACGGCCCGACGGCCCTCGAAGGCCCGGCCCAGGGTGATCTCGTCGGCGTACTCCAGGTCGCCGCCGACCGGCAGGCCGCTGGCCAGCCGGGTCACCGCGATGCCCATCGGCTTCACCATCAGCGCGAGGTACGTCGCGGTCGCCTCGCCCTCGGTGTTCGGGTCGGTGGCCAGGATCAGCTCCCGCACCGCGCCGCCGCCGAGCCGGGTCATCAGCTCCCGGATGCGCAGATTGTCGGGCCCGATCCCCTCCAGCGGGTTGATCGCCCCGCCGAGCACGTGGTAGCGGCCGCGGAACTCACCGGTCCGCTCGATCGCCACCACGTCCTTGGGCTCCTCGACCACGCAGAGCACCTCGTCGCTGCGGCGCGGGTCGCGGCAGATCCGGCACTGCTCGCTCTCGGCGACGTTGTAGCAGGTGGTGCAGAACCGCACCAGCTCCTTGACCTTGCGCAGCGCGCCGGCCAGCCGGTTCACGTCGGCCGGATCGGCGGACAGGACGTGGAAGGCGATCCGCTGGGCGCTCTTCGGGCCCACCCCCGGCAGCCGGCCCAGCTCGTCGATCAGGTCCTGGATGGCACCTTCGTACATCGGCCGCTCAGAACCCGGGCAGGCCGAGGCCGCCCATGCCACCGGCGACCGGGCCCATCTTCCGCTCGGTCAGCTCGCGGGCCGCCTCGGCGGCGTTGTGCAGGGCCGCGACGACCAGGTCTTCCAGGGTCTCCACGTCCTCCGGGTCGACCGCCTTCGGGTCGATCTTGATGCTCTTGACCTCACCGGTGCCGGCCACGGTCGCGGTCACCAGCCCACCACCGGCGGTGCCGGTCAGCTCGGCCTCGGCGAGCTCGGCCTGCGCCTTGGCGATCTGCTGCTGCATCTTCTGCGCCTGCTTCAGCATCTGCTGCATGTTCGGCTGTCCACCTGGGCGCACGGGATGGCTCCTTCTCGCACTCGTCTGCTCGGCCGCCGCCCAGCCTAGTCGCCGGGTGTGACCGGCCCCGCCCCGCTCGCCGCTTCCCCGGCAGCAGGTCCCGGCGCACGATCACGGCACCGATCCCCCGGACGGTCCCGGTCCAGCCGGAACGGGCCGCCGCCACCGGTGCCGCCGCCCGCCGCGATCCGCCGGCCCGGGCGCTGGGCCCGTGTACCGACCTACCGGGCGTCGAACTCGTCGATCTTCTCGGCGCCGAACGCCTCGCGGAGCAGCCGGACCGCCTGCTCCTCGCTCGACTCCCGGGCGGTCTTCTCGTCGATGACCTCGTCCAGCGGCTCGTCACCCGGGTCGAAACCCTCGTAGACCGGGGTCGCCGGGGCCGCCGGCCGGGCCGCGCCGGGCCGCACCGGCCCGTCGTAGTCCGGGTCGTACGGCGGCTCACCGGCCCAGTCGGCGTCCGCGGTCTGCCGGGCCCCCTTGTCGGTACGCGCACCACGCCCGGCCGCAGCCGCCCGGGCCGCCGCGATGGCGCTGCTCACCGGGGCGCCGCCGGTGTTGGCCGGTGGCTGCCCGGCGGTGGGCTGCCGGGGGGCGCTCGCCGGGGCCGCGGGTGCGGCGGTCGACGGGGCCGCGGGGGCCGGGCCGCCGGACGGGGTGCCACCCGGGCCGGCCGGAGATCCGCCGCCGGACGGGGCACCGCCGGGACGGGCCGCCTCGGGCCAGTCGCCCGCCGGCTCGGCGTTCCCGCCGGCCGGTGCCGCGCCGGAGCCGCCCGGCCGGGCCGGCTCGGGCCACTCCTCGTCGTCGCCCGGGGCGGCACCCGCACCGCCGGACCGTCCGCCGCCGGCCCGGGGAACGGTCGGCGGCGGCGCGCTCGGCTTGGCTGCCGGCCGGGCCGGGGCGGGCGCGGAAGCGGTCGGCGCCGCCGCGCGGGGGCCGGAGAGCGACACGCCGCCCCGCTCGCCGGCCACCTCGCAGCGGATCTGCCAGCGCCCGCCCAACTCCTCGTAGAGCGCGTCGGTGAGCACCGCCGCGTGGTCGGACATCATCTTGGCCAGCACCGCCGACTTCACGGTCAGCACCAGCGTGTCGTCGTCGAGGTCGCGGACCACCGCGTCGCGCATCAGCGCCGCGATCCGCTTGTTGGTCCGGTTGACCTTGCCGACCACCTCGGGCCAGACCCGGCGTACCGCGACCGCGTCGAGCGCGCCGGGAGCCGACGCGCCGGGGCGGGGCGGCTCGGGGGTGGCCGGGTCGGGCATCACCGCCTCCGGGCGCACCGCCCGCCGGGCGGCGGGTGGGGTGGCGTCGTCGACCGGCGCGTCGGCGGGATGCGCCGCCGGGCGGGCAACTCCGGCCGCCATCGGCGCGGGCGAACCGGCCGCGCCGGCGCCGGGAGCCGGGTGCGGGGCGGTCGCCGAGGTTCCGGGGGCGGCAGCCGCCGGCGTGCCGGCGGTCTCCGGGTGCGGCGCGGCGGCAGCCGCGGACGGGGCGGGCGGCGCCGGGCGTACGGCCGGGACGTCGGCGACCGGCGCGGCGCTGGCGACCGGCGCGGCGCTGGCGACCGGCGCGGCGCTGGCGGCGGCCGGGGCCAGGTCGGCACCGCCCAGGGTGAGCCGGCGCTCCATCCGTTCCAGGCGCTGGAGCAGGCCGCCGGTCGAGTCGTCGGCGCCGGGCAGCAGCATCCGGGCGCAGATCAGCTCCAGCAGCAGCCGGGGCGCGGTGGTGCCGCGCATGTCCACCAGCCCGTTGTGCACGATGTCGGCGCAGCGGGACAGCGTGCCCGGGCCGAGCCGCTGGGCCTGCGCGGTCATCCGCTCGATCTGGTCGGCCGGGCCGTCGATCAGGCCCTTGGCGGCGGCGTCCGGCACCTGCTGGAGCACGATCAGGTCGCGCAGCCGCTCCAGCAGGTCGGAGGCGAAGCGGCGCAGGTCGTGGCCGGCCTCGGCCACCCGGTCGACGGTGGCGTACGCGGCCGCGCCGTCACCGGCGGCCAGCGCGTCGCACATCTCGTCGATCAGCGCCGAGTCGGTGACGCCGAGCAGCGCGGCGGCCCGGGAGTAGCTGATCCCCTCCGGGCCGGCGCCCGCGATGAGCTGGTCGAGCACGGAGAGGCTGTCCCGCATGCTGCCGCCACCGGCGCGCACCACCAGCGGAAAGACCGCCGGCTCGACCTTGACCCCCTCTGCCTCGCAGAGCTGCTCCAGGTACGGCCGGACCACCTTCGGTGGGAACAGCCGGAACGGGTAGTGGTGGGTCCGCGACTTGATCGTGCCGAGGACCTTCTCCGGCTCAGTGGTGGCGAAGATGAACTTGACGTACTCCGGTGGCTCCTCGACCAGCTTGAGCAGGGCGTTGAAGCCGGCCGACGAGACCATGTGCGCCTCGTCGATGATATAGATCTTGAAGCGGCTGCGGGCCGGCGCGAAGAACGCCTTCTCGCGCAGCTCGCGGGCGTCGTCGACGCCACCGTGGCTGGCCGCGTCGATCTCGATGACGTCGATCGACCCGCCGCCGTCAGGGGCCAGCGAGCGGCAGGACTCGCACTGCCCGCACGGCTCGGGGGTGGGGCCCTGCTCACAGTTGAGCGAGCGGGCCAGGATCCGGGCGCTGGAGGTCTTGCCGCAGCCGCGCGGGCCGGAGAAGAGGTAGGCGTGGTTGAGCCGGCCGCTGCGCAGCGCCTGCGACAGCGGCTCGGTGACCTGCTCCTGGCCGATCATCTCGGCGAAGGTGCGCGGCCGGTACTTGCGGTAGAGCGCCAGCGCCACTCGTCCCGCCTCCTCTCGACCGAGCCATTCTGCGCCGGTCCGCCCCGGCTGACCACCCACCCCGCCGGGCCCGGGGCCGTCGTCGCGGCTGATCGACACGATCTCGGGGACAGGGCGGTTTCGCGGTGCCCGGGACACCGTCGGATCGCCGATACGGCGAGGGTAGCGGGGCCGGCAGACAGAAAGGCCCCCCGTGCACCCGTCAGAGCCCGCTTATCCTTGCTGCCTTCCGGCCCTGGGGAGGTTCACGAGATGCACGCCGCACGGGGGGTGCGTCAAGCGTACCCGACCGCGGGGCGGTCCACCGGGGGTGGTGGGGTGGGCGATCCGGCGGGGACCTGTATCCTGTTCGGCGGAGGATTCGCCTAGAGGCCTAGGGCGCACGCTTGGAAAGCGTGTTGGGTTAACACCCTCACGAGTTCGAATCTCGTATCCTCCGCTCGCCAGAGCAGCACGAAGGGCCGGTCCCGTGCGGGACCGGCCCTTCGTCGTCTCCATCGGCGCTCTCGTAGTCCGGTGCGTAACTGGCGGGCCGCCTGTCGCTGGGCATGCCATGCTCGATACCGGTCAAGACGCCCGGACAGCGGCAAAAGCGGACACCGCTGGCTCGCGTCGACCAGCCGAGGATCCGGTGGAACTTTTTCTCAGGATGGCGTCGGATCCGGGCCGAGTCGTTCGTAGAACGGGCGAGAGGCGGAGACGTCCGCCCGACCCGTGTTGCCCAACCAGCTAGCAGGCGAGGGTGACATCCCCATCGGGTCCTCCGTGCACCGGGAGGTAGAGGCATGGCAAAGCTGATCTACGTGACTAACGTGTCGCTTGACGGCTATATCGAGGACGAAAGTGGAGCCTTCGCCTGGTTCCCGCCCGACGACGAGGTATTCACGTTCACCACCAACCTCCTGCGGTCCGTGGGTACCTTCCTCTACGGGCGGCGCCTGTACGAATCGATGGCTGTCTGGGAGACCGACACTGCTCTAGCCGCCCAGTCCGGCCTCACGGCTGACTTCGCCAGCGCCTGGCAAGCGGCGAACAAGGTCGTCTACTCCACGACTCTCACCGCGGTGTCAACGGCCAGCACCAGCTTGGAGCGCCGTTTCGACCCCGCCGTCGTACACCAGCTGAAGGCCACCGCCGGCAGGGATATCACCGTTGGAGGCGCCAACCTGGCGGCGCAAGCCATGCGGGCTGGACTGGTTGACGAGTGCCAGTTATTCGTCTGGCCCACGGCCGTCGGAGGCGGCAAGCCGGGGCTGCCTACTGGCGCGCGCGCCGACTTCGCGCTCCTCGACGAGCGCCGGTTCCAGAACGGCGTCGTTCACCTCCGTTACCGCACTCTCGGCCGCTAACCAGCGTTACCACCCTGCACGGACCATCTGCGGCCTGCTGCGACTCGCGGTCCATCAGCCGCCCCTCCTGAGCGGATGTCTGCTGTGTGGGCTCGGGCCTTCGCGGGGACTTCCAGGCACCCTGCACAGGAGACGGGTGCGGAACCACCTGACCCTGATCCCCGCCGGTGTTGGGCGTCGCGGACCGGGCGGCCGCGGTGGCTCTGGCCCGGGCGGCGAGGCTGGGCCGGGCTCGCTGAGGTGGCATTGCCTGCGGAGCCCGCCGTCCTATTGGTGGTCGGGCGTGCCCGATAGTCGCCCGCCCTGCCCGTTCGCCTGGTTATGGACGTGATCCCGCCCCTCTACGGTGTCGGTGCATCCATGGAGAGCGGGGGTTCTGATGCGTGGACGCATCGCAGGCGTATCCGTGCTGGCTGTCCTGGCCGGCTTGACGTTCGGTGTCCCGGCGCAGGCCGCGGAGGGCGTCCAGACCATCACCCGGGACGGCGTCTCCCTCGTGCACCACCGGGTGGCGAAGCCGAGCACCCCGATGCGAGGGTTCGGCGGCACCCGATCCGACTTCGACGGCGACGGCGTCGACGACGTCGCGGCCACCAGTGATCCCCTCAACTACAACCTGCCCGAGAACCCGACGAGTATCGTCTCCGTGCGCTACTCGTCCGCGCCGCAGGTCGACTACTTCATCGGCACCCTTGCCTCCGACGGTGGCTGCGGCTGCTTCGGCCTGGCCCTGGTGGCGGGGGACTTCAACGGCGACCGCTACGACGACCTGGCGATCGGCGACCTGGACGAGGTGGACCCGAGGAACAAGACCCACGCTGGCGGGGTCTGGATCATTCCGGGCAGCAAGGCCGGCCTGGTGGCGGAGTCGGCGATCCACTTCAACCAGAGTTCGCCGGGGCTTCCCGACACCGCGGAGAACTACGACCGGTTCGGCGCCGCGCTGGCGGCCGGTGACATCAACGGAGACGCCCGCGACGACCTCGCGATCGGCGCGTACGGGGAGTCGGTCGGGAGCAAGGCGGACGCTGGCGCGGTCACCGTCCTGTTCGGTGGGGCGACCGGCCTCACGACCACCGGCGCCCAGCACCTTCACCAGGACCTGGCAGCGGTGCCCGGGGCGGCCGAGAGCAACGACCAGTTCGGCTTCTCGCTGGCGATCGGGAAGGTCGACAGCGACCGGTACCAGGACCTGGTCATCGGCGCTCCCCGGGAGAACGACGGCGCGTCCTGGGACGGGACCGGCATGGTCACCCTGATGTGGGGCGGGCCGGGTGGGGTGTCGACCACCGGCGCCACCTCGGTCACCGGCGCGGCCGTGGGCCCCGCGACCGGCGACGTCAACACCATCCCCTGGTATCTCGGTGAGGTGCTCGCGATCGGCGACGTGAACGGCGACGGGCTCGGCGAGGTGGTCGCCGGCGCGCCGGGCGCGCAGACCCCGCACATCAACGGCGGGCTCGTCGCGGTCTTCACCGGCCGCACCGGCGGCCTGTCGGCCAGCGCGGTACGGATCTTCACGCAGCGTACGGCCGGGGTGCCGGGCGACCCCGGGGACGACGACCGTTTCGGCGGGGCGCTCGCGATCGGCGACGTGACCCGCGACGGCAAGGCGGACCTGCTCATCGGCGTCCCCGGCGAGGACATCGGCTCCCAGTCGGAGGCCGGCATGGTCGTCCTGCTCAAGGGCTCCGCCGCCGGGCTGACCGGGACCGGGGCGCAGGGGTTCGACCAGAACCACGCGGTCGTGCCGGACACCGCCGAGCGCGGGGACAAGTTCGGCGCCTCCGTCGCGGTGCTGAACCTCGACGGCACCGGCGGGCTCGACGCCCTCGTCGGGTCCGTCGGCGAAGAGGTGAGCGGCGACATCCCCGGATACCCGGGCGGGTCTCTGGTCCCGATCCACGGGGTCCCGCTCCCCGGTTCCCCCGGCGCGCTCACCCCGAAGAACACCTCGTGGAGCGGCCAGACCATGCGCACCGAGGTCACCTGGCACATGCGGTACGGGCTCCGGATCGCCGGGCCGCAGAGCGGCGGCCCGCTGTTCTGACGGCCTACACGGCCGGACATGCTGGTTGGACAGCGGCGCGCTCGCCAGAGCGGCGCCGAGGGGCCGGTCCCACCGCGGGGCCGGCCCCTCGGCGCACCGGGCTCGCCTCGGCCGGTGCTGGCCACGTCGTTTCAGAGTGGTGGCGGTATCGACGTGCCCGGGAGCGCCCTATCGGCGGCACGGTGTCGATCATCCCGCCGCCGGCTGTGGCCGCCTGCCGCGCAGGGGCTACCCGCGGGGGCGGGCCCAGCTGACGAAGCGGTCGGTCAGGTCGACCGGGAGCGGGCCCTGGTCGAGCGCGGCGAGGTGTTCGGCGGCCTCGGCCTGGAGCGTCGCCAGGTAGACGGTCAGCGCCGCCCGGTCGTGCCGGTACTCGCCGAGCAGCCGCAGCTTCGCCGGCGAGCAGGGCCAGGCGATGCCGCAGGCGGCGCAGCGCCAGGTCGGGCGGGTCGGTGCGTGGTCGCGCCGGCGGTTCACCACGACCACACCTCGACGGGCCGGGCCTGGTCGACCCGGACGAGGGCACAGGACTGCCGGATGCGCAGGGTGCCGTCCGGGTGCACCTCGTGGCCGCGTACCTCGGCCCACTCGGCGCCCTGGAACGGCCCGCGCCCCAGCACCTCGGTGATCAGCAGGGTCAGCGGTCCTTCGCCGGTGCGGTACGCCTCGGCGGGCACCCGGATGGCCACACCGAACGTGAGCCGGTCCACTGTCGACTTGTTCCGCCGCGCCACCTCGGGCGTCGGTCCGCACACCGCTTCTGCCACGACCACTCTCCTGTCCTACGCGTCGCGTCACCCACCTTCCCGTCGGTGGTCAGACAGATACAGGGCGTAGCGGTATGGTGACCGGATATTCGAGACATCCGATGGGAGGGTCCGTGAACGACGCGCTCCGGGTGGCGCTCGGCGACACCGGGCACACGATCGAATCCCTCGCCGAACGAGTCGGTGTCGACCCGAAGACCGTGAGCCGATGGCTGACCGAGGACCGCATCCCGCATCCACGGCACCGGGTGGCGGCGGCGGAGGCCCTGCACAAGGACATCTCAGACATCTGGCCGGACACTTCGAGACGTCGTGACCCCATCTGGTTCCGCCCCTGGCAGGAGATCGAGCGGGAGGCGGTGTCACTGCGCTGGTTCGAGTCGATCGTCCTGCCAGGACTGCTCCAGACCGAGGCGTACGCCCGGGCCGTGCTCGGCGGCGCCGGGCTGATCCCCCGCGCCGATGTCGAGCGGCACCTGATGGCGCGGCTCGCCCGGCAGGGCGTGCTGAAGCGGGACGACCCGCCGCAGTTGACAGCCGTGGTGGACGAGGCGGTGCTGCGTCGGCCGGTCGGCGGCCGGGCCACCATGCACGAGCAACTGCGGGCGCTGGTGGCGGCGTGCGCCGAGCCGCACGTGCGGATCCACGTCGTGCCGTCGACGGTCGGTGCCTACGCCGGCCTGAACGGCCCGTTCGTCATCGCCAACGGTCCCGACCACCGGGTCGCCGGCTATCTCGACAACCAACTCCAGGGGCAAGTGGTTAGCGACCCGGACGACCTCGCGGCCATGATGGCAGCGTGGGAGAACGTGCGCGGCGAGGCGCTCTCGCTCTCCCACTGGCAGTCAGTCGACCTGATCAGGGAAGTGGCGGAGACATGGAGCTGAACGGCGCCCGGTGGCGCAAGAGCAGCCGCAGCAGCGGCAACGGCGGCGCCTGCGTGGAGGTCGCCGACAACCTGCCCGGCGTGGTCGGCGTCCGCGACTCCAAGGACCCGACCGGCCCGGCGCTCGTCTTCGCGCCCGCGGCCTGGCGGGCGTTCGTCGCGCGCGTCGCCGGGCGGGACTGACCGGCCGGCCGCCCGCTCCGGCGACGGGCCTCCGCCGTGCCCCGGCTGCGCCGGGGTCGATGATGTCCCGAGGCAGCGACGCTCCGCCGGCCCCGGGCCGCACGCCCGGCGGCGGATCCGTCAACGAAGCCGGGGGCACCGCGACTGGAAGGCCGCGATCCCCGTGCCGCGGGCCGTCGTACACATGTTCCATCCACAGCCTGTGGATGCCGGAGGGTTCGGATGAGTTACCAGCTCAGCGCCGTGGTGGCGGACGCCGCGCTGCTCGCGGAGCAGACCGCCGAGCTGGACCACGCGGTGCTCGGCGAGTTGCGCCAGGACTTCGCGCTGCTGCCGGTCACCCCGCAGCTGGTGGCGGAGCTGACCGGCGCGCTGCCGGACTTCTCGGTCGCCGACCGCGATGCCGAGCACCCCTTCCACCTGGTCCTCTCGCCGGCGCTGAGCGAGGTGCTGGCGCGCTGGTCGCGGCAGGGGCCGGTGGCCTACCTGGAAGCGGAGTTCTTCGGGGGCGCCGGCTACCAGTCGGCGGCGGTCTGGCTCGGCGGCACGCTCAGCTGGGGCCCGCGGCTCGACACGGTCTTCGACGGACCGCGAGCGGAGTGGCCGCTCAACGCGGCGCTGCTTCGGCTGGGCGCGGAGCCCGGCGCGTGGATCGACCCGTTCGCGGAACTGGGGCTGCACGTGGAGCGGAGCGCCGAGGGTTGGCTGGCGCACGGGCGGCGGCGATTGAGCGCCGACTACTGGGACGAGCTGGCCGAGGAGTGGGAAGACCGGCAATCTTCCGGCTAGCAGCAACCTGAACGCCCCGGTCCCGTTGGAGACCCGGGGGATTCCATGAAATTGCGACAATTCGCCTTCCTTGCGGTGCTGCTGACGGCTGCCTCCGTGGCCGGCAGCGGCGTCCATCCAGATAGGTCGGTCAGCGGTCGACCGGCCGGCGCGGTGCAGGTCGTCGGCCTCGACGGGCTGCCCGACATCGAGTTCGGCGACACCGAGAGCGAGCTGACCCGGCGGGGCATCCTGCGTACCGACGTCATGGCCTGCGGCCCGACGCTGGCCGGGCACGAGACGGTCAGCCCGGTCTTCGCCGAGGACCGGCTGGTGCTGCTCTGGCTCGGTGAGCCGGCACGCACCCCGGAGGGCGTCACCGCCGGCACCCCGGTCGAGCAGGTCCGGGCCCACTACCCGGCGGCCGTCCGACTGCGCGCTCCACAGGGGACGTACCGGTTCGACGGCCTGCTCGCCCGCCGCGGCGACCGCGCGTACCTCTTCCTGCACGACGGCCGTACGGTCCGCAAGATAATCACCGGCTACGCCGACTGGGCCCAACGCCTCTTCACCGAAGGCCACGACCCCTGCTGACGTCCCGGCACCCCCGTTGATCATGAGGTTGGCGGCGGTCACGGAGATCGACATCGCCGCCAACCTCATGATCAACGTTGTGCGAGTGGACGGCGGACGGTAGAGACGACGCATGCGTGGGGTGAGCAGGGTCGTCCTGTCGGTGGTCGGCGTGGCGTTGCTGGGGGTTGCCACCAACGTCGCCACCGGCGCGCTGCCGGCGGGCTGGTCGCCGTACCTCTGGCTGGCCTGGCCCCTGCTCATCCTCCTGGTGCTGGTCCTGGTCGCGGTGGAGGTCCGCGCGGCGCGCGAGCCACGCGAGGCGACGCCGGCCGGGGCCGCGCGGGCCCGCCGGGTGCTGCTGGAACGGGTACGCCGCTACTGGGTGACCAGCGTCCTGGACCGCTCGCTGCACGAGGAGATCCGGATCGAGCTGGGCATCACGGCGACCGCCCACGACCGCCGGCACCCGTGGACGGTACGGGCCAGCCACCGGGACGGGTTCAGCGGCGTCCTCGACGCCCGGACGTCCATGGCGGCGCTCTTCGACCAGCTCGACCGCGCGGTGGTGATCCTCGGCGCGCCGGGCGCCGGCAAGACGACGACCCTGCTGGAACTCGCCCGTGACCTGCTCGACCGGGCCGAGGCCGATCCGGAGGCGCCGATCCCGGTGGTGCTCAACCTCGCCTCCTGGGCCACCCACCGCCGGCCGCTCGCCCGCTGGCTGGTCGACCAGCTCACCGAGCGGTACGGCATCCCGCCCGAGCAGGGGTCGGCCTGGGTGACGGCCGGCGAGATCCTGCCCCTGCTCGACGGCCTGGACGAGGTGACCGAGGAGCACCGGGACGCCTGCGCCCGGGCGATCGCCGACTACCACGCCGGCCAGCCGCTCACCCCGCTCGCCGTCTGCTGCCGCAGCGCCGAGTACGAGCGGCTCGGCACCGGTCTGCCGGTCTACGGCACGGTCACCATCCAGCCCCTCGGCCGAGCGCAGATCGAGCGGTACGCGGAGGCGGCCGGGCTGGCCGGGCTGCGGGCCGCGCTCGCCGCCGACCCGCAGCTGTGGGACCTGGCCGACTCGCCGCTGCTGCTCAGCATCATGGCCCTCGCGTACGCCGACGGCGCGGCGTCCACACCGGACGCGGCCGGCTCCGGACGACAACGGCTCTTCGCCCGGTACGTCGAGACGATGCTGCACCGCCGGCCACACCCGCACTACCCGCCCGCGCGGATCACCGCCTGGCTGACCACCCTCGCCCGTGAACTCCGGGACCGCGGGCAGACGGTCTTCGTGCTCGACCTGATCGACGAGGCCTGGTCACCGCGACCCGGCCGGATCGCGACGACGTCGCGGCTCGCGCGGATCGCCAGCCTCGTCGCGGTGGGCGCGGTGCTCGGCGTCGCCGGTTGGTGGCTGGCCGACCCGCCCAGCCGGGCCGCCATCGGCGGCATGGTGGTCCTGGCCGGGTTCCTGTACGCCGTGCACTACCGCAATCTGCGGCTGCTGGCCTACCTGCTGCGCCGGCAACCTGAGGACCTGGGCGGTTACGGCTGGTTGACGGGTTCGCTGATGAGCGCGGCGACCGCGGTGCGGGTTGAACGGCCAACCGTGGCCGCCATCGGAGCGCTCTCCGTCGCCGTCGGGGCGCTCTCCGCCCTGCCGGACGCCGCCGACCTGACCTGGACCGCGGGCATCGGCTACGGCACCGGCTTCTTCCTCGCCGCCCTCGCCGCCTTCGCCGCGCAGGACAGCGCCCACGTGCTGCTGTTCCTCCGCCCACCCCCACTCGCGGCGGACCGACGCGAGGTACCCAGCCCGCTTCTGCGCCGCCGGCTGGCCTTCGTCTCGCGCCGGCTGGCGCCCCTCGGGCTGACCGCCGGCGCCCTGGCGGCAGCCGCCGCCGCCCCGCTGACCGGCGTGGGCGACGCGGCCCGGTTCGGGGCGCTGCTCGGCGCTGGCGCGATGCTGGTGGTGCTGGCCCTGGTGGCGCTCACGCCGGTCGCGGAGCAGTGGCTGGTCCGGCGGAGCCTCGCCCGTCGCCAGGTGCTGCCGTACCCGCTGCTGCCGTTCCTCAACTTCGCGGTGCAGTGCCTCTTCCTGCGCCAGGTCGGCGACGGCTACATCTTCGTGCACCGGGAACTGCTGGACCACTTCGCGGCCGGGCCGGAGCCGATCCCCCACCAGCCGGCGAACCCAGCGACCCAGCCTGAGGCCGCGGCTTCTCAGCCTGAGGCCGCGGCCACCAAGCCGGCGGGGCCGGCGGCCGAGGCGGTCGCGGAGGGGCGGGCGACCGGCTGAAACGCCCGCCTCCGCCCGGCTGGTCGATGGATTGCCGAAGATCATCCTCCGTGGAATCATCTCCACGCCCGCGCAGTCGCCGCGTGGCGTCTCATGGGGGAGTTGAGTTGAGAGCAACCCTGCCCGCCCGCCCGGACAATCGAACCGGCAGCAAGATTCCACGGCTCGCGCTGGTCGCCACGGCTGTGCTGACCGTCCCGGCGTTCCTGGTCGGGCC
Source organism: Micromonospora echinaurantiaca (assembly GCF_900090235.1). Taxonomy (NCBI): domain Bacteria; kingdom Bacillati; phylum Actinomycetota; class Actinomycetes; order Micromonosporales; family Micromonosporaceae; genus Micromonospora; species Micromonospora echinaurantiaca. The sequence continues at coordinate 6,104,696 of NZ_LT607750.1, forward strand.
GTCGGCCGCCGGCACCACCGGGACCACGCCGGCCGCGGCCACCGCCACCTCGTCCGCCGGGACGGCGTCCACCGGCACCGTCTCCCGGGAGCCATCGCCGGCCGCCACCCCGGCCACGCCTACCGCGCCCGCCCCGACCGCCCCTGGCCCGACCGCGTCGCGCACGACCACGCGGGCGGACGGGACGACCGCCGGCCTGACGGCAGAACCAGCCCGGCCCCGTACCGCCACCGTCACCCGGTCCCCGTGGAACCCCCGCTTCGCCTGCGGCGGTGCGCTGACCTTCGGCAAGGTCGAGACCTGCGCGTCCATCTCCTACGAGCAGAAGAGTGTCTGGACGTTCACCACGACCGCCGACTCGGACCTCCTCTACGTTCGCCTCAGGGAGGTGGCGGGCGTCAGCCTCTCCGCCCAGGTCACCGGCCGGGACGGCGAGGTCCTCTGCCACATCGGCTCCTACCTCAACGAGTGCCAACTCGGTGCCGCCGGGGCCTACACGCTCACCGTGACGACCTACAGCGGCCGAGGGCAGGGGTCCTACACCCTGGCCGTCGAATCGAGGCGGACGCCGTCGGAATGCGAACTGCTGCCGGAGGAGTTCTTCTCCTTCGCCTCGCCCGGTGTCACGAAGACGCTGCCGGCCGGCGCGGCGACCCACTGCTACGCCTTCGACCAGCCGCTCGACTCGGTGGTGATGGTCAGGACCGACCTCCGGATCCAGCTTCTGGACGGCCAGCACGAGCAGCTCTGCGGTGGCAGCATGTGCACGCTCAGCCGCCCCGGACCGTACCGGCTCTTCCTGCACGAGTTGTACGGCGGGCAGAAGACGTACACCCTGACGATGCCGCGACTCTCGCAGGCGGTCGGCTGCCCGGCGCTGCCACTCGCGCCGTTCGGCGACCCCGGCGCGGCGGTCGGCCAGGCGAGCGTCCTGCCGGATCAGGAGACCTGCCACACGCTGTCCATCCCCACCGCAGGCCCGGTCACTGTCCGCTTCAGTTGGATCGACGAGCAGAAGCTGTTGTGGACCCTGTACGACGACGCCGGCCAGCAGGTCTGCAGCAAGTCCTCCGCGTGGTACTGCGCGCTGCCCACGGCCGAGCGGTACACGCTACTGGTGCGCAACGAGTACCACTACAATCCGGTGGACTACCAGGTGGCGGTGACCGCGTTGCACCGCGACGAGGGATGCGCTCCGGCCACCGGCACCTCCTGGGACCAGTCGACCCTGCACGTGCCGCTGACCTCGCCCGTGCAGACCAACTGCCAGCCCTTCCAGGGCAACGCCGGCGACCAGGTGATCACGTACGACTTCTGGAAAGTCACCCGGCTGGTCGACGAGAGCGGCGCCGAAGTCTGCGCCGAGCCGTCCGGCAAGGACGGGTGTCTGCTCCCGGCGGACGGCACCTACCGGGTGATCTCGCTCCTCACCCCGGCCACCGGCCAGAACGGGACGTACCAGCTGCAGGTCCGGCGGCTCTCCGACGCCGTCGGCTGCCCCACCGTCGCGCCGATCAGCTACGGCGCCGCGCCGGCAGTGGGCGGCATCCGCTGCCGCAGCCTGGACATCCCGGCGGCCGGCGAATACCGGATCCACACCGTCGACGCGAACAACCATCGCCACACGCACCGCGTGTTCGACCAGGACGGCCAGATGGTCTGCGACATCGCCACCGGCTGGGTCGACGGCAAGTGCATGCTTCCCGCCGCCGGCCGCTACACCCTCGTGCTCAACCCTTCCAACCTGGTCGACAACGCGTACACGCACGCCGTCGCGCTCCTGCCCGCGATCCCCTCGGGCTGCGCGACGGTGTCGGACACCGGATGGCGGGACGCGCCGCACCGGGGTGGCTTCCAGGGTGTCGGGCAGGTCAACTGCCTCCGCGTGCCGAGCCCGGCCGGCTCTCGCATAACGAAGTCGGCGCCGGGCGAGTTGGGCGTAAAACGGCCGACCATGACTGTCGTAGACGCCACTGGCACCAAGATCTGCGGCTCCTCCTCGGACCGCGGGTACACCTGTCGACTCAACGGGCAGGCGCCGTTCTTCGCGCTGCTCGACGGACCGACCGACGGCCCCACCAGCACGTACGCGATGGCCTTCTCCCGGATCGACGGGCCGCCCGCCTGCCCGGTGCTTCCGCGGGACGTGCAGACCACGCTGGCCACCGGACCGGACCGGTTCACGGCCTGCTTCTCGATTCCGGCCGACCAGCACGCCGCCAGGGAGAGCTTCACCTGGGCCCGCACCAGCGGCACCGGGACGGCCGAGGTGACGGTCTTCGACAGCCAGGGCGTCGAGTACTGCAGCCCGATGCTGCCCGCCGCCAGCCAGACGATCACCTGCACCACCCTGCCGGACGGGCCGTTGACGGTGCTGGTCGAGACCGATGGCGCCACGGCCACGTACGGGCTGACCCACCGGGAGGCCAGCGCCCCCACCGCGTGACCGGTCGGCGGCCCGGCTCCGGAGCCGGGCCGCCGGTCAGCCCGCCCGGCCGCGCTCGCGGGGCGGGATCGGGTCGTCGTACGCCCCGGACGGACCCGCATAGCGCTCCCCGTCGAGGTACGGCAGGGCGTTCGCGGTGCAGCCGTGCAGACCCAATGTCTGCTGCTGCATCACCGGCGCCGGTCGACCCCGCCCCGGGCACCGCTCGTGCCCCATGCCCAACCGGTGCCCGACCTCGTGGTTGACCATGTACTTCCGATAGGTGGCGAGGCTGGCGCCGTAGCGCGGCACCCCCTTGACCCAGCGAGCCACGTTGAGCACCACCCGGCCGCCGTTGCGGCAGGAGGTGTAGCCGTCCGGCACGTCCCCGCACAGCTCGTCGCGGGTGCCGGGGGTCACCAGGTAGATGGTGAAGTCGGCCGGCTGGCCCCAGCCGACCCGGCGTAGCCGCAGCGTCCCGCCCGCGGTCCAGCCCTGCGGGTCGTTCAGCGTCCGGGTCACCTCCGCCGCGAACTCCGCCACCGGGATGCCCCGGATGTCCCGCTCCACCGCCACCCGGTAGCGCCACAGCCGGCCGGTCCCACCCGGTGCCGGGGCTTCGGCGGCGGCGCCGTACCACCGGTTGCCCCCGTCGGCCGGGTAGCTGACGGCGGCGGCCGTCGGCCGGGCGGTCACCGGCGGCGGCGCGGCGGTGGTGGCGGTGGCGGCGGTGCCTGTCGCGGCGGGCGGGGCGGGTGGCTGACCGGCCGCCGGCAGTCCGCAACCGGCGAGCAACGCGCTGAGCAGCAGCGCCGCGCCGATGGCGTGGGCCCGGCCCGTACTCTTCGTAGTCATGCGTCTCCCCTCGCCGCGCAGCGCCGGTCGCCGGTGGTGCGCAGCGGGAAGGACGGGTGGCCCGGCCGGAAAGTTGATCTCGCACGGACTCAACCTTTCGCCGGCCCCACTCGTCCTGTCCGTCGTGGGATGCGCAAACGGCGGGCGGGGCGGGCATGGCTCGGGGTGACGCGGAGTTCGTCGAGTTCGCCCGGGCGGCGTCCGGTCGGCTGGTGCACGCCGCCTTCCTGATCACCGGCGACCACCACCAGGCCGAGGACGCGGCGCAGACCGCGCTGGTGCGCACCTACGCGTCGTGGTCCCGGATCCGCGACAGCGACGCCTACGGCTACGCCCGGACCGTGATGGTCAACCACCTGGTCGACAGCTGGCGCCGGCCGATCCGCGAGTACCCGAGCGTGGACCTTCCGGAGCAGCGCCGGGGCGACGTCGCCGACGAGGTGGCCACCCGGCGCTGGCTGCTCGACATCCTCGGCACGCTCAGCCCGCGCGAGCGCGCCATCGTCGTCCTGCGCTACTACTTCGATCTGCCGGAGCTGCAGGTGGCCCACGAACTCGACGTATCGGTCGGGACGGTGAAGAGCACGAGTTCCCGTGCCCTGGAGAAGCTGCGCAAGGCCGGCGTCGGAACGCCCGCGACCCACGGGGTGGGCCGATGAACGAGGCGGACCAGCTCCGGCAGGCCATGCGGGCAACCGAACGGACCGGGCCCGACGCCCTCGACCTGACCACGATCATGCGCGAGGGTCGCCGCCTGCGTCGCCGCCGGCGGCTCGCCGGCACCGGCGCGGCGGCGATGCTGCTGGCGGTGGTCGTGGGCGCCACCGTCGCCGTACGGCAGGCTGCCTTGCCGGAGCCCGAGCGGCCGGCCGCGCCGGCGGTCACCGTGCCGGCCGCCCGCCCTCCGGCGGAGCCCACACCAACCCCGGTGGAGCCGCGACCGGTGCCGATCGGGGGCGTGGTGAAGAGCGGGATCCGGTACGGCAGCGACGAGCGGGTCTTCTACTTCGTCGCCGTCCACCTGCCGCACGAACCCCGGGTGAAGATCGGGCTGGTCGCCGGCCGGCGGGCCGCCGACGGCACGCTGACCTCGGACTACCTGGCCAACGACGTCGAGGGCAGCGACCGGCGACCGGGGTTCCACGAGATCGGGTACGACCCGTACGTCTCCGGCGCCGACCGCCCGCCGATGCCCACCTTCGGCTACTTCGTGGGGCCGGCGAACCGCATCATCGGCACCGTCGACGGCCGGCAGGTCGACGCCCGGTTGGCGAGGTGGAGCGAGGATCCGCGGGTGGTGATCTTCTGGTTCGACCCGCAGCGGCTGGCCCCCGGCGTACGCCTGGACGGCATCATCGCCCGCGACGCACAGGGCCGGAAGCTCTGACGGCCCAAAGCGGAACGCCCGGTGCGATCCTCGCGGATCGACCGGGCGTTCTCGCTGTTCACGAGCGGTGGCGGCGGGATTTGAACCCGCGGAGGGCGTGAACCCTCACACGCTTTCGAGGCGTGCTCCTTAGGCCACTCGGACACACCACCGCCGAGTAGGGTACAGGACCCCAGGTTCGGACGCCGAACCGGTATGCCGGCCGGCGGCCTGGCAGGATCTTCGCCATGAGTACGCACATCGGCGCGAAGCCGGGAGAGATCGCCGAGCGGGTCCTGATGCCGGGCGACCCGCTGCGGGCCAAGTGGATCGCGGAGACCTACCTCGAGGACGCCACGTGCTACTCGACGGTCCGGGGCATGCTGGGCTTCACCGGCCGCTGGAACGGTGTGGAGGTCTCCGTCCAGGGCTCCGGCATGGGCATGCCCTCCGCCTCGATCTACGCCCACGAGCTGGTCAACGAGTACGGCGTGAAGACGCTGATCCGGGTCGGCTCGTGCGGTGCCCTGAGCGAGGACCTCCGGCTGCGCGACGTGATCGCGGCGATCGGCTCGTCCACCGACTCGAACATGAACCGGATGCGGTTCGACGGGCTGATCGACTACGCCCCGGTGGCCGACTTCGGGCTGCTGCGCACCTCGGTCGAGGTGGCCGAGCGGCACGGCATCACCATGCGGGTCGGACCGATCCTGGCGGCGGACGCCTTCTACACCGACCGGCCGGACCTCTACGACACCCTCGCCGACTACGGCGTACTCGCGGTGGAGATGGAGTCCGCGGCGCTCTACACCATCGCGGCCCGGTTCAAGGCCCGCGCGCTGACCGTGCTCACGGTCAGCGACCACATCAAGACCGGCGAGAAGACCACCTCGGCCGAGCGCGAGCAGACCTTCAGCGAGATGGTGGAGATCGCCCTCGACACGATCATCGCCTGACGTTTCCGTTCTTTCGCCGCCCCGCCGTCCGTCGACGGCGGGGCGGCGTCTTGGTGACCACCATCACCCTGCGAAACTATACGACCGGTCGTGCTTTTTTCGTACGCTGACCGGCATGACAGTCGACGGACGGCTCGCCCGGGGCGACCGGACCCGCGCCGCGGCGCTGGACGCGGCAGTGGTGCTGGCCACCGAGGCCGGCCTGCACGGGCTCAGCCTCGCCCAGCTCGCCGACACCCTCGGGGTGAGCAAGTCGGGCCTCTTCGCGCACTGGCGGTCCAAGGAGGCGCTCCAGCTCGCCGCGATCGACCGGGCGGTGGAGCAGTGGCAGGAGCGGATCGTGGCGCCCGCGCTGCACGCGCCCCGGGGCGTACGCCGCCTGCTGGCGCTGCACGAGGCCCGGATCGACTTCTACGCCGCCCGGGTGCTCCCCGGCGGCTGCTTCTTCGCCAACACCCAGTTCGAGTACAACGCCCGACCGGGCCCGGTCCGGGACCGGCTCGCCGAGGCGTTCGGCCGCTGGACCGCGTTCCTCGAACAGCTCGTCCAGCAGGCGGTCGACGCCGGCGAACTGGCCGCCGGCACCGATGTCGCGCAGCTGGCGTACGAGATCGACGCGCTCGGGATGAGCGCCGCGATGCACTCCCGGCTGCTCGACCCCGACGCCGCCTACCGGCACGCCCGCCAGGGCCTGCTGACCCGCCTGCGGGCCCTGTGCCCCGATCCCAACCTGCTAACGGAAGGCCCGTCATGAGTCACGCCATCGCCGACCAGCCCACCGTCGAGTTCGGTCACGTCGAGCACGTCACTGTGCACTTCGACGATCTCGACGCGATGGGGATCCTGCACAACGCCCGGTACGCCGTGCTGCTGGAACGGGCGCTCACCCCGTACTGGGCCGAACGGGGGGTGGCCTACCGGGGTGGACGGGACACCCCGCCCGACGTGTTCCACGCGGTCCGCGAGTTCACCATCACCTACCGCGCCCCGATCGTCGGCACCGGCCCGGTGGCCGTGCACTTCTGGCTGGAGCACTTCGGCACCAGCAGCGCCGAGTACGCGTACCAGTTCCGCTCGGTCGACGGGCACACCCTGCACGCCGAGGGTCGGCGGGCGATCGTTCGGCTCGACCCGGCCACCATGCGCCCGGCCCCGTGGACCGAGACCGCCCGGGCGGTGGGCGCCACCCTGCTCCGCCCCGCCACCACCCCGGCCTGATCCACCCGCACGGGCCGCTCGGTGGCCCGTGCGGCCGTCAGCACGGCTCCGCCAGCGTTCGGGTGCATCTGTTGTCGCTGGAGCGACAACAGATGCACCCGAAGCGCAGGCCCCAGCAGCCGGGGGGACGGTCAGGCCAGGGCCTCGGTGGGGGCGAGCCGCGCGGCGCGAACGGCCGGATAGAGCCCGGCGCAGCCACCGATCACCAGGGTCGCCGCCACGCCGCCGACCATCGCCCAGGCCGGCACCACTGTCGGCCACCCCTGGGAGAGCGCGTACCCGGCGGTGACCAGGATGCCGAGCAGCACCCCGCCCGCCCCACCCATCGCGGAGAGCAGCAGCGACTCGGCCAGGAACTGGGTGCGGACCTGCCCCCGGGTGGCGCCCAGCGAGCGGCGCAGCCCGATCTCGGCCCGCCGCTCCAGCACCGAGATGACCATCGTGTTCGCCACCCCGACGCCGCCGACCAGCAGCGCCACCGCGCCGAGACCGAGCAGCAGCCCGGTGAACGCCTCGTCGGTGGCCGCCGCGGCGGCCAGCGCGTCCGACGGCCGGGACACCTCCACCTCGTTCGGCGCCTCCGGGTTCGCGGTCGCGCCGAGCACCGACCGGACCGCCTCCACCGCCGCCTCCCGGGACCGGGTGTAGACGGTGGTCGGATGCCCGTCGAAACCCAGGTACGCCTCGGCGGCCGGCCAGCCGACCAGCGCCGAGCCGTCCAGTTCGGGGGCGAGCGGGGCCGGCGCCAGGATGCCGACCACGGTGAACCAGCGCCCGCCCAGGTACACCTGCACGTCCGGGCCGGCCGCGCCGAGGCCCAGCCGCCGGGCGGCGGCGTCGCCGAGCACCACGGCCGGGTACCGCTCGGTCGCCTGGTTCAGCCAGGTGCCGCTGCGTACCGTCGCGCCGACGGTGTCGAGCAGCCCGAGCTGGGCGGCCCGGGTGGCGATGCCGCCCGTCTCGCCCGCCGGGATGCGGTCCGAGCGGTAGACCGGCGCGTCCGGCACCTGCCCGGTGGCGGCCACCCCGGTCACCGGCCCGATCCGGCCGATCATGGCGACCGACTCCACCGGTAGCCGGGCCTGGTCGCCGAAGAGCGTGCTGCCCGGGGCGACGGTGAGCAGGTTGGTGCCGAGCCGGTCCAGCGTGCGGTCCAGGTCGGCGCGGGACGACGACGAGATGCCGACCACCGCCACCATCGCCGCGATGCCGATCGCGATGCCCAGGGCGGAGAGGAACGCGCGCAGCGGCCGGGTACGCAGCCCGACCCCGCCGACCCGCAGCACGTCGGCCGGCCGCAGCCGGGCCGGCGCCAGTCGCGGCCGGTTCTCCACCACGGTCAGCCCACGCCGGTCGCGCCGGGTGTCCACCGCCATCAGCGCACCCCCTCGGGCAGCGACGCCGCCGAGTCGGCCACCACCCGGCCGTCCCGCATCCGCACCTGCCGGGGCAGCCCGTCGGCGATCTCCCGGTCGTGGGTGATCACCACGACGGTGGTGCCCGCCGCGTGCAGGTCGCGCAGCAGCGCCAGCACCCCGGCGCCGGCCACCGAGTCGAGATTGCCGGTCGGCTCGTCGGCGAGCAGCACCGCCGGTTCCCCGACCACCGCGCGGGCCACCGCGACCCGCTGCCGCTCGCCGCCGGAGAGCTGGTGCGGGCGGTGCGTCAGCCGGTGGCCGAGCCCGACCCGGTCCAGCGCCAGCTCGGCGCGCCGCCGCCGCTCCGACCGGGGTACGCCGGCGTAGAGCAGCCCGTCCGCCACGTTGTCCAGCACGGGTGTGCCGGCGGCCAGGTGGAACTGCTGGAAGACGAAGCCGATCCGGCGGGCCCGCAGGGCGGCCAGCTGGCGGTCCGGCAGGGCCGCCACGTCGTACCCGTCGATCCGGACCCGGCCGGCGGAAGGGCGGTCCAGCGTGCCGATCAGGTGCAGCATGGTGGACTTGCCCGACCCGGACGGCCCGACGATCGCCAGCAGCTCGCCGTGGCGGATCCGCAGCGACACCTCGCGGAGCGCGGTGACCCCGCCCGGATACGTCCGGCTCACCCCGTCCAGCACCACGGCCTCGGCGGTCATGCCGGCATCCCCACGGTCATCCCCTCGGCCACGTCCGGGCCGCTGATCTCGACTCGGCCGGCGGCGAAGAGTCCGGTGGTGACCGCGACGATCCGGCTCCGGCCGGCGTCGACCACCTCGATCCCGTAGCCGCCCTCGGCGAGCGCCAGCAGCGCTGCCACCGGCACGGTGAGCACGTCGGGGCGCTCGGCGGCGGTGAAGGTGACCTCCACCGAGGCCTGGTCGTACCCGGCCAGCTTCGCCGGGTCGGTCATCGACACGGTGACCTCGATCTTCGTCTCCGCCTCCGCGGACTGTCCGGAGGTGCCGCCGGTGCCGGCGTCGATCACCGTCTGCACCGTCTCGACCTTGCCGCCGACCGGCCCGCCGTCGGGCAGGCGGACCTCGACCGCGCCGCCCTTCTTCGCCAACCGCTGGTCGTCGACGTCCAGCTCGACGGTGACCAGCCGGCTGGTGCCGGTGTACGTGAGCACCGCCTGGCCCGGCTGGGCCGCGTCTCCGGTCGCCGCCTGGTGGCTCTCCACCCGCACCGCGCCCGGGGCGTAGACGATCCGGCCCGGCTCGACCCGCCCGGTCTCGGCCAGCCCCAGGTCGTCCTGCCACTGACGGACCGCGTCGGCGGTGCTGCCGGTGTACTCGTCGTCGACGGTGAAGCCGTCGTAGCCGAGCGCCCGCAGGTTCCGCTCGAACTGCTCGACGTCGGCCCCCTCCACCCCGGGCTGGAGCACCCGGTAGGCCGGCAGCGACCCGTGCAGCAGCACCACCGGGTCGTTGTCCACGGCGTAGAGCCGCCCGCCCCGCTTCACCGTCGTACCGGTGTCCGGCAGGGCGGTGATCGTCCCGGCCAGCCGGGCGGTGGCGGTGCGGGTGGTGCCGTAGCCCAGCTCGCCGTCGACGGTCTCGGCGTCGGTCAGCGTCTGCCGGGTGACGGTGGCGGTGGCCGGCGGGGCGGTGTCGGCGGCGGCGGTGCTCCGGTCGGTCCCGCCGAAGCCGACCGCCGCGGCGACCCCGGCGCCCGCCGTGACCACGACGGCGGCGGCCAGCGCGACCGTCCGGGCCCGGAGCCGGCGACCGCTCACCGCGCGGCTCCCGCCATCTTCGGCGCGTACTCCCGGCACTTCTCCATCGCGGCCTTCACCTTCGGGTCCTTGACGTTCACCACGTCGAGCCGCAGCTGGATGCCGCCCTCCGCGGACGGGTCAGGGAACTCGGGCACGCCGTTCTCCCGCATGCAGGCGGCGAACTTCCGTAGCCGCTCCACCTGCTCGGGGTCGAGCTTGCGCTTCTCGCCGCCGTTGGGCAGGTGCTGGCGGCACTTCTCCATGGCCGCCTGCACCTTGGCCGGGTCGGTCTTCCCGTCGAACCGGAACAGCCGGCCGCCGCCGGGCTCCGGGTCCGGCACGTCGATCCCGTTCTCCCGCATGCACTCGGTGAACTTCAGCTGCCGTTCCTCGTCGCTGAGCTGGGCGGCGGCGGAGGCGGGCAGCGGTGACGCCCCGCCGCCACCGCCCGCCGTGGCCACCGCCGGCTCGTCGCCCGACCCGCCGCAACCGGCGACGGCCAGGGCGAGCAGCAGTGGCACCGCGAGTAGTCCTCGTCGCATGACACGCTTCCTCTCCGGGCCCGACGGCGACCGCCGGGCATCCCCCGATCCGCCCGGCGGTCGCCGGACGTCCCGGTCAGTCGACGCCAAGGGGCGTATCCCGGGCGTAACCGCCGGCGTTAACGCCGGCGTTATCCGGGGCGGGGCACCATTGGCGGGTGAGGGTGCTGGTGGTGGAGGACGAGAGCCTGCTCGCGGAGAGCATCGCCGAGTGGCTGCGTCGGGAGGCGTTCGCGGTGGACGTCGCGTACGACGGCGACGCGGCGCTGGAACGCCTCGGCGTCAACGACTACGACGTGGTCGTCCTCGACCGGGACCTGCCGGTGGTGCACGGCGACGAGGTGTGCCGCGCGATCGTGGACAGCGGCGGCGAGACCCGGGTGCTGATGCTCACCGCGGCGGCGGCCGTACGGGAGCGGGTGGCCGGCCTGGCGCTCGGCGCCGACGACTACCTGACCAAGCCGTTCGCCCTGGTCGAACTCTCCGCCCGGGTGCACGCGCTGAGCCGGCGGGCCCGCCGCGCCGCGCCGCCCACGCTGACCCGGGCCGGCATCGTGCTCGACCCGGGCCGCCGGGAGGTGCACCGGGACGGCCGGTACGTGCCGCTGTCCCGCAAGGAGTTCGCCGTGCTGGTCGAGCTGCTGCGGGCCGAGGGCGCGGTGGTCTCCGCCGAGGAACTGCTGGAACGGGCCTGGGACGAGCACATCGACCCGTTCACCAACGTGGTCCGGGTCACCGTCATGAAGCTGCGCCGCAAGCTCGGCGAACCGCCGGTGGTCGAGACGGTGCCCGGTGTGGGATACCGGATACCGTGAAGCGCCTCTCCCTCCGCGCCCGGCTGACCCTGATCTACGGCGGCCTCTTCCTGGTGGCCGGGCTGGTCCTGCTCGCGGTCACCTACGTGCTGGTGGAGCAGCGCACGGCCCAGCCGTTCGGGGTGGCGCTGCGCGACGTCAAGCCGGTGGTCCAGGCAACGGAGACCAAGCTCAACGGCGTGCAGGCCGAACAGCTGCGGCTGCTGGTCAACAAGGCCCAGGACGACGCCCGCGACCAGACGCTGTACTCGCTGCTCACCCAGGGTGGGATCGCCCTGGTGCTGGTCTCCGTGGTAGCCATCGCGTTCGGCTGGCTGGTGGCCGGGCGGGCGCTGCAACCGCTGCACCAGATCACCGGGACGGCCCGGCGGATCGCCGGCGCCGACGTGGCCGGGCGGGGGCTGCACGAACGCCTCTCGCTCTCCGGGCCCCGGGACGAGGTGCGGGAGCTGGCGGACACCTTCGACGAGATGGTGGAACGGCTGGACCGCTCGTTCGACGGGCAGCGCCGGTTCGTCGCGAACGCCTCCCACGAGCTGCGCACCCCGCTGGCGCTGAACCGCTCGCTGATCGAGCTGGCCGTCACCCGGCCGGGCGCGTCCGAGGACGTCCGCCGGCTGGGCGAGTCGCTGCTCGCGGTGAACGAGCGGCACGAGCGGCTCATCGACGGGCTGCTCACCCTGGCCGACTCGGAGAACGAACTGACCGCCCGATCCCGGGTGGACCTGGCCGACGTGGTCGACCACGTGGTCGACCTGACCGTCAAGGAGGGCGACGGGCCGGCGGTGGCCCGGGAGCTGGCGCCGGCGCCGGTGGTCGGCGACCCGGTGCTGCTGGAACGCCTCACCACCAACCTGGTGGAGAACGCGGTGCGGCACAACGTCCCGGCCGGCGGCTGGATCGGGGTCAGCACCGGCGTACGGGACGGCCGGGCGACGCTGACCGTCAGCAACACCGGTCCGCTGGTGCCGGGCTACGACGTGGAGACCATCTTCGAGCCGTTCCGCCGGCTCTCCGGCGAGCGGGTGGGCAGCGGGCGGGGGTTCGGCCTGGGGCTGTCGATCGTCCGGGCGGTGGCCCGGGCGCACGGCGGCACGGTGACCGCCCGGCCCCGCGACGGCGGCGGCCTGGACGTCACGGTCGAGTTGCCGGCCGCCTGACACTCGCCGGCCGCCCGATGCTCGCCGGCCGCCCGATGCTCAGCGGAAGAAGGCGCGCAGCAGGGCGGCGCTCTCGGCCTCCAGGACCCCGCCGTAGACCTCCGGCCGGTGGTTGAGCCGGCGGTCGCGCAGCACGTCCCAGAGCGAACCGGCCGCCCCGGTCTTCGGCTCCCAGGCCCCGAAGACCACCGTGCCGACCCGGGCCAGCACCAGCGCGCCCGCGCACATGGTGCACGGTTCCAGGGTGACCACCAGGGTGCAGCCGTCCAGCCGCCAGCGGCCCAGCCGCTGCGCGGCCCGGCGCAGCGCCAGCACCTCGGCGTGCCCGGTCGGGTCGCCGGTCAGCTCCCGCTCGTTGCGGCCGATCGCCAGTTCGGTGCCGTCCGGCCCGTAGAGCACCGCACCGACCGGGATGTCGTCGGCGCCGCCGTCGCCGGCAGCGTCGGGGCCGGTGGAGTCGGGGCCGGTGACCGCCACCTCCAGGGCCCGGCGCATCCACACCTCGTGCCGCTGCCGCCGGCCGGCCCCGTCCGGATCGGCCAGCCCTTCGTCCGCGCCCGGCCCGACCCGCCCGGCGCGGCCGGGCGTCGGCTGTCCCGGCCGTACGGTCTCCAGGGCGGGATCGGTGGCGTCGGCCGGCTCGCCGCCGTGCGGCAGGATCGGCTCTCCGCCGCCCGCCGGCACCGGCCACGGCCCGGACGGGTCAGACCTCACGCAGTTCCTCGACCTCGTCGGCGCAGCCGAGCACCTCGCACACCTCGGCGGTGACGTCGGCCGGCATCATGCCCTCGTGCGCGCAGAGCGCGAGCAGCTTCTGCGCGGAGATGCCCAGGTCGGCGAGGAGGTCCGCGTCGCCCACCGGGTCGGCCTCCGGGTCGACGGCGGGCTGTTCGGTGTCGTCGTCGCCGGCGGCGGGCCGCGCCTCCTCGGGCTCGTCCAGCCCGGTGACCGAGGCCTTCAGGTCGCCCACCAGCAGGGCGCCCAGCCGCGACTCCTCCGCGTACGCCGAGTCGGAGCCGAAGACCCGCAGGTCCTCCCCCTCGTCCAGACGCAGGATCACCAGGTAGGTGTCGTCCGCCTCGACGAAGAGCAGCGACAGGTCCGCGTCGGGTTCCACGTCGCGCAGCCGGTCGGCGACCTCCTCGATGTCGGTGACCCCGCGCAGGCTGACCTCTTCGGCCGTCCAGCCGCTTTCGTCTCGCACCACGGCCGCAGCGAAGTACGACAACGGTCCCCCCAAGGTTGCCTCGGCACAGCACGCCGACTCGTTACGCGTGCACGTTAGCCGGTCGGGTCGGCAGGCGACCGGTCAACGCCCCGACGGGCCGGTCAATCCTGGGAAACTCGGCGTCGACAGTCAGCCGGCGACGCGACGGCGGGTGGCGATCAGCTGGCGGAGCTGCTCGGTGCGGGCCCGCTGCGGCCGCTCGCGCTGGCGTACCGCCCGGGCACCCGCCAGTTCGGCGAGGAGCTGCAGGCGACGGCGGCTCCGGTCAGGATCTAGCCGCGGGGTGGTCCAGGCCATACCGCCGAGGGTCCTCCAGTGACGGCGGCCACGTCAAGCCGGGATTCGCTGCGCAGCCGACCCACGACGCAGCGCAGCCGGGCGGACGGTCACCACAGCGGCCAGTCGCCGGTCGTCGCCCAGCGCACCGCCACGATCGCGGCGGCGATGCTCCACCCGCCGGCGGTGACGATCGCGATGCCGGTGGCCACCCCCCGGTCGCCGTACCGCACCAGCGCCAGCGCGGCCAGCCAGGCCAGCCCGCCGGCGACCAGGGTCCACCAGGCGTAGCTGCCGACGCCCGTGCCGAGCAGCCCGAAGAGCAGCAGCCAGGTGGCCGCGGCGGCGGCGCCGGAGGCGACGCCCGCGCCGGTGACCGGGTGCGGTTCGCGGTAGGTGGGCCGGGACGGCGGCCCGGCCGGGAAGAGCCCCGAGGGGGTACGCGGCAGCGCGCGGGACCCGGCGTCCGGGCCGGTCGGGAAGGTGGGTGGCGTGGTCACGACGTACCTCCCCGGCGACGGTTCGTCCTCACCGTACCCACTCTGCCAGGATGACCGGATGTCCTCGTCGACGATCGGGCGCCGCCGGGCGTACGCGGTCCTGCTGCTGCTCGTGCCGGCGCTGGCCACCGGCTGCGCGACCAGCCGTCCGGTGCCCGGTGGCACCCCGGCCAGCGGCGGGCCCAGCTGGGGCACCGCCGGGCAGCCGGCGGCGCCGTCGGCCACGCCGGCCGCCCCGGCCCCGACCAGCGCCGGGCCGTCGGCCGCGCCGACCCGGGCCGGGCTGCGGCACGTCTTTCCGGTACGCGCGAAGAACGTCGCCTACCACCCGACCCACTCCGGGTACCCGGGGACGGACATCTTCGCCGACTGCGGGGAGCCGGTCGTGGCGGTCACCGACGGCACGATCCTGGAGGTCAGCCGGGTGGACCGGTTCGACAAGCGGGGGCCGCTCGGGCCGTACAACGGTGGCCTGTCGGTGTCGCTGCTCGGCGACGACGGGGTGCGCTACTACGGCTCGCACCTGAGCGTGGTGGCCGGCGGCATCGATCCCGGGGTGCGGGTACGCGCCGGGCAGCGGCTCGGCGAGGTGGGCCGCACCGGCAACGCGAACAACGTCTGCCACCTGCACTTCGGCATCTCGCCGCCGTGCGCCGGGCGGGACGGCTGGTGGATCCGCCGAGGCGTGGTCTGGCCGGCCCGCTACCTCGACTCGTGGCGGCGCGGCGGCAACCGGGAACCGGCCGCCGAGGTGGCCGCCTGGCACCGCAAGCACGGCTGCCCGAAGGCGCCGGCCGGCCGCTGAGCCGGGCGCCCCGGATTGGCAGAATCCGCGCGCCGACACTCGGAAACATTGACGCAAGTCTTGCCGTTCAGTTAACGTCCCGCGTCAAGAGAGCGCTCTCCGAGTTACCTTTCTTCACAATTCCGACTCAGCGCCACGGCCCGACCACCGGCGCCCGGCGCGATGGGAGGCACCGTGACACCTCCTGCGCCACCCCGTCCCTGGGTCCTGGCGGGCGCCACCGCCCTGGCCCTCGTCGTCGGCGGCCTGGCCGTCGTCGCCACCACCCCCGCCGAGGCCGCCACCGTCGGCGCCGGCAGCTACACCACCACCCCGGTCGGCCCGCTCCCCTCCGGCTGCGGCCAGCTCGCCACCAACCCCCGGCAGTTCGTCACCGCCGACGCGCCCGCCGGGGCCGTCCCCACCAACGACTGGTGGTCGTCGCTGCTGTTCAAGCGCACCGACTGCGCGTTCAGCGAGCCGCTGCACGCCCACCCGCTGTCGTACGACACGTTCACCGACGGGCTCGGCTTCTCGGCCAACTCCACCCCCGCCATCAGCGGCACCGCCACCGGCGTGGGCGAGTTCCACTACCCCTACGTCCAGGACATCCGGGTCGGGGTGGCCGGGCTCGCCGCGCCCGTGGTCCGGGTCGCCGGCTGGTCCGACTGGACGGTCACCCCGTACTGGAGCGACGGCGCCCGGACCCTGCGGGCCACCGTCGGGCACGGCCTGCCGTTCGCGTACTTCCAGGCAACCGGCGGCGACGCGGTGATCAGCACGACCGGCACCCCGACGGTCTGGTCCAACAGCGGCGCCACCATCGGCTTCACCGTCAACGGGCACGACTACGTCGGCTACGCCCCGACCGGGGCGAGCTGGACGGTCAGCGGCGGCCGCATCACGTCCAACCTCGCTGGGCGCGGCTACTTCTCGATCGCGCTGCTGCCCACCACGCCGCAGACCGGCGCGGCGGAGCGGGCCGGGCTGGCCACCACCTTCGGCACGTACGCGCACGCCCACGTCACCGGCACCCGCCTGTCGTACGCCTACACCCCGGCCAGCGGCACGGTCACCACCACGTACGCCTTCACCACCACGCCGCGGGAGGGCACCGCAACCCGGACCGTGGTCAGCCTCTACCCGCACCAGTGGAAGTCGCTGACCGGCTCCACCCCGATCGCCCAGAGCTACCCGTCCGCCCGGGGCCGGATGAAGGTGCTCACCGGCGTCGGCGAGTTCCGCACCGCGATGACCTTCCACGGGGTGCTGCCCGAACTGCCGGCCGTCGGCGACGGCAGCGGCGCCGACCTGGAGACGCTGCGCGGCCAGCTGGCCGCCGTCCGGGGCAACCCGATGGACCAGCGCGGCGGCGACACCTACTGGACCGGCAAGGGGCTGGGCCGGGCCGCCCGGATCGCCGAGGTGGCCGACCTGGTCGGCGACACCGCCACCCGGGACGCCGCGCTGAATGCCATCCGCAGCACGCTCACCGACTGGTTCACCGCGCCGGCCGGCAAGACCGCGCGGGTCTTCTACTACGACCAGAACTGGGGCACGCTGATCGGCTACCCCGCCTCGTACGGCTCCGACCAGGAGCTCAACGACCACCACTTCCACTACGGCTACTTCGTCGCGGCGGCCGCCACGCTGGCCAAGTTCGACCCCCGCTGGGCCGCCGACGACCAGTACGGCGGCATGGTCGACCTGCTCATCCGGGACGCCGACAACTACGACCGGGCCGACAGCCGCTTCCCCTACCTGCGGGACTTCGACATCTACGCCGGTCACGACTGGGCCTCCGGGCACGGCTCGTTCGGCGCTGGCAACAACCAGGAGTCCTCGTCCGAGGGGATGAACTTCGCCAACGCGCTGATCCAGTGGGGTCAGGTCACCGGTGACACCGCGGTGCGGGACGCCGGCGTCTTCCTCTGGACCACGCAGGCCGCGGCGATCCAGGAGTACTGGTTCGACGTCAGCGACCGGAACTTCCCGGCCGCGTTCGGGCACTCGACCGTCGGCATGGTCTGGGGCGACGGCGGCGCGTACGCCACCTGGTTCAGCGCCGAACCGGAGATGATCCAGGGCATCAACCTGCTGCCGGTCACCGGTGGGCACCTCTACCTCGGCCACCACCCGGCCTACGTCCGGGCCAACTACGCCGAGCTGGTACGCAACAACAACGGTCCGCCGACCGTCTGGCAGGACATCCTCTGGCAGTTCCAGGCGCTCGGCGACGGCGACGCGGCGCTGGCCAACCTGCGGGCCAACCCCGGTTACACCCCGGAGGAGGGGGAGAGTCGGGCGCACACCTTCCACTGGATCCGCAACCTGGCCGCGCTGGGCACCGTGGACACCTCGGTCCGGGCGGACCACCCGCTGGCCGCGGTCTTCACCCGCAACGGCGCGCGGACGTACGTGGCGGCCAACCCGAGCCCGTCGCCGCTGACCGTGACGTTCTCCACCGGCACCACGCTGGTGGTGCCGGCCGGCCGGACGGCTACCACCGGTGCGTACACCTGGAGCGGCGGCAGCGCCGGCGGGGGCGTACCGCCGACGACGCCGCCACCGACGACGCCGCCACCGACCACCCCGCCGCCGACCACCCCGCCGCCGACGACTCCCCCGCCCGGCACGCCGGACTCGCCGGTGCGGTACCTGCTCCCCGGCGGCGGCCTGGCGGCGGCCGGCGGCGCGGCGACCGCCACGGTGGCCGGCGCCAACGGCGCCAACCACGACGGCACGCCGAACAATCCGCAGGTGTTCACCGCCACCGGGCTCGACCTGACCTACGCCGGTGGGCAGACCGCCTTCGACCTGTTCCTCGACGCCGGCACGGCGGTCGGCAACGGGGTGCAGCTGCGCATCTCCTACGACCTGACCGGCGACGGCGGCTGGGAACGGGTGGAGACGTACCGCTACTTCGCCACCGACCCGGTCCCCGGCTACGAGCGCTACACCCAGCAGGCCGGCCTGCACTCGGCCACCGGCGCCCTCGGCAACCTGGTCGACGGCCGGGTACGGGTCGAGGTCTGGTCGGCGATCGGCACCAACCCGAGCACCCTCGGCATCGGCGACCGGTCCGTCGTCCGGCTGCCGTACTCCTGATCCGCCCGCCGCGCCGCCGGTCGTCCCGCGACCGGCGGCGCGCGGGTAGGTTGCACAGAATGAGCGCCCGGGACCCCATCGCCGACCTGCGCCGGATCGCGTTCCTGCTGGAACGGGCGAACGAGGCCACCTACCGGGTACGCGCCTTCCGCTCGGCGGCCAAGGCGCTCGCCGCGTTGCCCCCCGCGGAGGTGGCCGGGCGGGCCCGGACGGGCAAGCTCACCGAACTGGCCGGCGTCGGCGACGTGACCGCCCGCTGCGTGGCCGAGTCGATCGCCGGTGAGGAGCCGGTCTACCTGCGCCGGCTGGTCGCCACCGAGGGCAGCGACCTGGACGCGGCGGCGACCGACCTGCGCACCTCGCTGCGCGGCGACTGCCACACCCACTCCGACTGGTCCGACGGCGGCTCCCCGATCGAGGAGATGGCGCTGGCGGCCGTCGAGCTGGGCCACGAGTACCTGGTGCTGACCGACCACTCGCCCCGGCTGAAGGTCGCCCGGGGGCTGACCGCCGACCGGCTGCGCCGCCAACTCGACTACGTCGAGCAGGTCAACGCGGCGCTGCCGGAAGGATTCCGGATCCTCACCGGCATCGAGGTGGACATCCTCGCCGACGGTTCGCTCGACCAGGACGAGGAGCTGCTGGCCCGGCTCGACGTGGTGGTCGGCTCGGTGCACAGCGGCCTGAACGACGAACGGTCGAAGATGACCCGGCGGATGCTGGCCGCCGTCGCCAACCCGCACCTGGACATCCTCGGCCACTGCACCGGCCGGATGGTCTCCTCCCGACCGGCCGGAGTGACCGGGCCGGGCGACCGCGGCCACCGGGCACGGACCCGGAAGGAGAGCGACTTCGACGCCGACGCGGTCTTCGCGGCCTGCGCCGAGCACGGCGTCGCGGTTGAGATCAACTCCCGTCCGGAGCGGCAGGACCCGCCGAAGCGGCTGATCCGCCGGGCCCTGGAGGCCGGGTGCGTGTTCGCCATCAACACCGACGCGCACGCCCCGGGTCAGCTCGACTGGCAGCGGTTCGGCTGCGAGCGGGCGGCCCGGTGCGGGGTGCCCGCCGACCGGGTGGTCAACACCTGGTCGGCGGAGGAACTGGTGGCCTGGGCCGTGGACCGCCCCGCCCGCTGACCGGCCAGCCCCGGCCGGTGCCGGGACCGGCCGATCGGCTCAGCGGGGGGCGGCCGCCTCGGCGACCGGCGCTGCCGGGGCGCCGACCCCGACCGGCACCGCCGGGCGCCGCCGGCCGACCAGGCCCTGCGACACGGCGACGCCGAGGAGCACCACCAGCGCACCCACCGGCTGGTGCCAGGTGAGTCGCTCGCCCAGCACCAGGGCGCCGATCAGCACCGCGAAGACCGGAATCAGGTAGGTGACCGTCGAGGCGGTGCTCGCCCCGATGACCCGGATGTTCCGCATGTTGATCACGAAGGCGATGCCGGTGCCGAGCGCACCGAGCGCCAGCACGCTCGCCACCACCTCGACCGAGAGGTCGGTCGGCACCGGCGGCGCGCCGGCCGCCAGCGGCGCGACCACCGCGAGCTGGGCCACCGCGAGCAGCAGCTGGGCCGCCGAGAGCGACACGCCGGAGTGCGAGCTGCCGGCCACGAACTTCTTCTGGTACGGGATGGCCACGCCGTAGCAGGCCGCCGCGCCGAAGCACATCAGCTGCCCGACGAAGTGCGCCCCGCCGACGCCCTGCCACACGCCGAGCACCACGAGCACCCCGAAGAAGCCGAGCGCGAGCCCGACCGCCCGGCGTACGGTCAGCCGCTCGGTGCGGAAGACCAGCACCGCCAGCGGCAGCACGATCAGCGGCGTGGTGGCGTTCCAGATGCCCGCCAGCATCGACTCGACCCGCTGCTCGCCGTAGCCGAACAGGGTGAACGGGATGGCCACACCGAACGCGGCGACCACGGTCAGGTGCGCCCACACCCGCGGCTCGCGGGGCAGCCGGTCGCGCAGCACGGCCAGCACCACCAGCAGGGTCACCGCGCCGGTGGCGACCCGGTAGAGGGTGAGGTGCAGCGGGTGCAGCTCCTCGACACCGACCTTGATGAACAGGAAGCTGGACCCCCAGATCGCGGCGAGGGCGACGAAACCGGGCAACCAGCTGCGGAGCGCCGCCCTGTCAGGAGTGAAGTCCGTGGTCACTCCTGACACTTTGCCGCAGGGGTACGACAAAGTCCCGCGACTTTCGGACCGGGTGGCCAGCACCACACGTCGCCCGCCGACCGGCCGGGTGGCGGCTGCCGGGGACACGGGCAACACGCTCGACAGCGAGGCCGTCCGGTCACGTAGGGTCGGGGCCGTGGGACGAATCGATGACCTCGCCAACCGGTACGTGGCGGACTGGGCGCCGCTGAGCCCGACCGGTGCCACCTACGTCGGCATCGCCGGCTACGACGACAAGCTCGACGACCTGTCGCCCGAGGGTTACGCCGCCCGGGCCGAACTGACCCGCCGGACCCTGGCCGAGCTGGACGTCACCGAGCCGGACACCGAGGCGGAGCGGACCGCCAAGGAGGCCATGCAGGAGCGGCTCGGCCTCGACCTCGCCCGGTACGAGGCGGGCGAGTCGACCAGTGAGGTCAACGTCATCGCCAGCGGGCTGCACGACGTGCGGATGGTCTTCGACCTGATGCCGACCGAGGGCGAGGACGCCAAGGCCAACATCGCGGCGCGGCTGAACGGCTTCGCCGCCGCGCTGGAGGGCTACAAGACCACACTGCGCGAGGCGGCCGCGGTCGGTCGGATCAGCTCCCAGGTGCAGCTGGTCGAGGTGGCCAAGCAGTGCGACACCTGGGTCGACCCGAACGGCGACAACTTCTTCCACGGCCTGGTCGAGCGGCTGGGCGCCGACGGCAGCGTGGCGGCCGAGCTGCGCCGGGGCGCGGCGGCGGCCACCGCGGCGACCGCCGAGTTCGGCCAGTTCCTGCGCACCGAACTGGCCCCGCACGGGCGGGAGAAGCAGGCCGCCGGGCGGGAGCGCTACGAGCTGGCCTCGCAGTACTTCCTCGGCGCCAAGGTCGACCTGGACGAGACGTACGCCTGGGGCTTCGCCGAGCTGGCCCGACTGGAGGCCGAGATGCGCGACGTCGCGGCCCGCATCGTCGGCCCGGGCGCGAGCATCGACGACGCCGTACGGGCGCTGGACGCCGACCCGGCCCGCACCATCCAGGGCAAGGAGGCGTTCCGGGACTGGATGCAGGCGCTCGCCGACAAGGCGATCAGCGAGCTGCACGGCACCCACTTCGACATCCCGGAGCAGGTCCGCCGGATCGAGTGCTGCCTCGCCCCGACCAGCGACGGCGCCATCTACTACACCGGGCCGAGCGAGGACTTCTCCCGGCCCGGCCGGATGTGGTGGGCGGTGCCGCAGGGCATCACCGACTTCTCCACCTGGCGTGAGGTGACCACCGTCTACCACGAGGGCGTGCCGGGCCACCACCTCCAGGTCGCCCAGACCGCCGTCCGGGCCGACCTGCTCAACCGCTGGCAGCGGCTGCTCTGCTGGGTCTCCGGGCACGGCGAGGGCTGGGCGCTCTACTCGGAGCGGCTGATGGACGACCTGGGCTACCTGGAGGACCCGGGCGACAAGCTCGGCATGCTCGACGGGCAGGCGATGCGGGCCGCCCGGGTGATCGTCGACATCGGCATGCACCTGGAGCTGGAGATCCCCCGGGACAACCCGTTCGGCTTCCACCCGGGCGAGCGCTGGACGCCCGAGCTGGGCTGGGAGTTCATGCGGGCGCACTGCCGGGTGCCGGACGAGAACCTGCGCTTCGAGCTGAACCGGTACCTGGGTTGGCCGGGGCAGGCCCCCTCGTACAAGGTGGGCGAGCGGATCTGGTTGCAGGCCCGGGAGGACGCGAAGGCCCGCAAGGGCGCCGACTTCGACCTCAAGGAGTTCCACCGGCAGGCGCTCGACCTCGGCTCGCTCGGGCTCGACCCGCTGCGCAAGGCACTCGCCCGGCTGTGAGGTCGGGAGCCGGCGGCACACGAGCGGGTGCCGCCGGCTCCCGGGCCGGTGGTGGGGGAATTCAGTCCAGGGTGAGCTTCAACGTCGGCCGCGCGGTCAACGTGTCGCAGGTGACGAAGGCCAGGTCCATCACCGGTTCGGTGAACGTGAGCGGGATCGGCGAGGTGATCGGGAGGCCGTCGGGCAGCGGCAGGTCCGGGGTGAGGGTCACCTTGATGCCCAGGATCTTCCCGGCGAAGCGGGTGGCGTAGAAGGCGACGTCGCCGCGGACGGTCAGCTGGTTGGTGGCGAATCGCATGGTCCGGCCGGCCGGGCCGGGTGAGCGGAGCAGGAAGTCGTCGGTCACGGCCTGCTGCATGCTGAACTTCAGCGCCCGCAGGCTGCCGTCGTCGGTGGGCAGGTCGACGATGCCGTCGAACCGCAGGCCGGTCATGGTCACCTTGGAGCCGGTCAGCTTCGACGGCGTGGCCGCCACCACCGGCTGGCCCGGTTCTGCGGCGATCCTCGGCAGCGGCTTGCCCGGCTCGACCTTGCCGGGGGCGCCGGGCTTCGGCGACGCGCAGCGCGGGCCGGGCGCGCTGGGCCGAGGGCTGGCGCTCGGCCGGGCGGTGGGCGTCACGGTCGGCGTCGGGCTCGGCGCGGGCTCGTCCTCGTCGTCGTCCCCGCCGCCGAACAGGTCGCCGAGCCCGTCCAGGATGTCGGTGATGATGTTGCCGCCGGAGCTCTTCTCCGGGCTGGGCGACGGCGACGCGCCGGTTGCGCTCGGCGTCGGCTTCGCCCCGCCCGGCGATCCGCTCGGCGCCGGCCGGGTCGGGCAGGCGGGCGCCTGCACCGGCGCCGCGCCCGCGAGCGGGGCGGCCTGGGCCGGCCCGGGGGCGGGCACGGCGAGCGCCGCCGCTGCGGAGAACCCGAGCAGCACCGGCAGCACGGCGTAGAGGCGGGGGTCCCGCTGACCCGGCAGCGTCGGCGGGTCGTCGGCCAGCCGGACCGTCCGGGCGGTCTCGTCGTACGCCGCCGGCCGCGGGCCGGCGTCACCCGGCACCAGTTCGTCGACCCGGGTCGAGCCGGACGCACCGCTCTCCGTCGCGACGGGCGGCTCGGCGGCGAGCGCGGCCGGCTGGTCCGCGGCCGGCTCCTCCGTCGCGGGTACGGGCGGCGGGTCGCCGGCCGGGCCGGTGCCCGGGACCCAGGCGAAGCCGAGGCCGGCGCCGATCATGCCGAGCAGCAGGCCGACGAAGAAGCCGCCGAGGTTGACCCCGATCAGCGAGAAGACCGCGGTCACCGCGGCGACCACGGCGTAGAAGATCCGCTGCTGCGGGGTGAACCACATCAGCACGCCGCAGGCGACCAGGATGGTGGGGATCAACCAGGAGAGGAATCCGGTCGGTCCCATCTGGAAGGAGAGACCGCCCAGCGACATCTGGGTGGTGCCGAAGATCTCCAGGCCGGCCAGCGCGGTCAGCAGGCCACCCCAGAACGGTCGGGTCCGCCGCCAACGGCGGAACCGGCGCCACGCCGCGCTGATCCGGCCGGGCCGGGCGTGCTGCGGGTCGGCGGTTGTCACGTACGCCTCCTGCCGGGGCTAAGGGGGACGGGGCAGGGAACGGGCCCGCGGAGGACGCCCTCCGCGGGCCCGGGGTCAGCTCAGAAACATTCCTTGGCGTCCGCGCCCACGTTCACCCGCAGGTCGAGACCGGTCAGGGTGAAGGTGCCGGCGTGGGTGGAGCGGGCCACCTGCTTGAGGTCCTTGATGACGACGGTGTCGGACTGCTGCCCGAAGGCCTTCTTGTCGCCCTTGGCGCCCTCCGGCCCTCCGGTGAGGGTGGCGGCGTCCTGCCCGATGTTGATGTTCTTGAACTCGGCGTCGCCCTGCAGCGAGTCCATGTCGATGAGCAGCCCGCTGGCCACCGCGGGCTTGCCGCCGCCACCGGCGTTGATGGTGAGCACCACCGGCGCGCCCGGCACCTTCACCGACTGGCAGAGGTCGTAGAGCTTGGCGTTGCGGATGCCGGAGACGGCCACCGGGTGCTTCGTGCCGTCCGACTCCTCGGCGATGCCGCCGTACTGGACGAAGCCCTCGCCGCGCAGTTCCGAGGCGGAGACCTTGAAGGTCTGGCCGGAGACGGCGAACGAGGCGGCGATCGCGCCGTTGGCCATGCCGAAGACGATCGCGCCGGCGACGGCCGTCGCGGGCACCATCAGGGCGGCGAAGCGCCGCCACCGGGTACGACCCCGGTTCTCGATCCGATCCTGCACGTGCTCCTCCTCAGGGGGGTGTGGCGGCGGTGGCCGGTCGGCGAAGGTGCGGGCCCCGCACCGGGCCCCGGGCTCTGCTACCGGCGGGTAACGAGCGTGCCGATGATGGTGCACCTACGGAGGCGTAGGTCACAAGGCCCTAGCTACCTGCCAGTAACACGGAGGCGACGATCCGCGGCGTCACGGTTACGCTGCGCAAGCGATGGCCGCCCGAGGATCTTCGATTACGGCAGCAAAGCCGGCATAAGTCCTCGACGTAACTACCCGTCGTGGCGGCTGATCGACCGATTACAATAAGGTAACGGATGTAAAGTAGCCGCTGCGGATTCGCCTCGCAGCGGACCTGTCGCCGGTCGGGAACCCCGCGCGACACGCACGAAAAGACTGCGGGGTGGACCGGGATCCCGGTCCACCCCGCAGTCGTGCCCGCAGGCGTCAGCGCTGCTCGACCTCGCCCTGCGCCGGACGCTGGGTCGGCACGGTGGGGTCGGTCTTCCAGTTGGTCGAGGCCGGCGGGATCTCGTCGGTGAGCGGCCCGCCCTCCCGGTCGTCCCGCACCGCCGGCTGGTCCACCCGGGTCGGCGCGGCGTCCACCCGGTGCCGCGCATCGGCCGCCGGCGCGGCCCCGCCCCGGCTGGCCACCAGCACGCCACCGACCATCAGCAGCAGGCCGAGCACGGTCAGCCCGATGGGGGCGTACAGCCCGAGGAGGGTGAGCTGGCTGCGGTTCTTCTCGGCCCGGTCGACCGACGCCGTGACGGTGTCCTCGTTGTAGTTGAACTCGGCGTCCAGCAGGGTCACCGGGGTGCCGACGTCCGGCACCAGGGTCTTGCGCTGCACCTCGCGCACGTTCACGTACGAGCCGGTGACCGGGTCGACCCAGACCGTCCGGGTGTTGCTGTAGGTGATCTTGCCCTGGGTCGCGCCCGGGGCGAGCGCCCCCAGCAGCAGCCCCACCCGCTCGGCGCCGAGGTTCAGCTCCTGGTCGGTGATCACCTGCTCGAACTTGTACGCCTCGAGCCCCTTGACGTCCTCGGTCCCCTTGAACTCGGCCGGCAGGGCCTTCCGCAGGTCGCGGTCGAAGACGTCGTAGTTCCGCTTCTCGGTGCCGAACGGGAACTTGTAGACCTGGCCGGCGAAGGTCACCCGCTCCCGGGTGCCGGTGTCGTCGAGGAACTGACCCTCCCAGTCGACCGCCGCTCCGGAGACCCGGTCCAGCGCCAGCTCGGCGCCGTACGCGCTGACCAGCTCCTTGGTCTGGTCCCGGTCGACGGTCTGACCGACCGTCCAGACGACCGTGTCTTCCTCGAGGTCGCCGGTGAGGCTCGCGGTCTGCACCCGGTTCGGCGTGACCAGGACCGTGGACCGGAGATCGTCCTGGTTGATCTTGATATCGCCGTTGGTGATCTGGAGGAAGGTCGCACCCTTGGCCTCGGCGACCGACGTCGAGGCTTCCAGATCGTAGGGCAGCTTGGTCATCGCAGGTTTGACGACGAACACCAATCCGGCGGCGAGCGCCAGGAGGAGTACGCCGCCACCGAACAGCACGGCACCTATGGCGCGGTGCTTCATGATTCCTCCCTGGAGGAGCTAGTTTCGCCGCTGTCGATCAGTGATGTGGCCGCGAGGTTACTACTTGGTCACATAGCAACGCGACCCCCGGTCAGTTCTGTTTTTTCCGCCGCGCCGGCCGGTTCCGTACCGGTCCGCCGCAGAACGAGCAGGAAGTTCCACGCCACCACCTCCCGGATGCCGGGCAGCCGGATGACCCAGCGGCCCCACCACGGGTGGTAGCGGGGCAGGGCGTCCAGCACCTCGACCCCGGCGCAGCCGCGGGCCCAGCGCAGGGTGGCGCCGATCGACGTGGGGAAGAGCGTCTCGCGGTACCGGTTCTTCGGCGGCCGGCCCGTCCGGCGCTGGTAGCGGCGCCGGGCCCGGTCGCCGCCGAGGTAGTGCCAGGGCGCCGTCTCGTGCCCGCCCCACGGCGAGAGCCAGGGCGTGAACGACACGAAGAGCAGACCACCGGGGCGGGTGACCCGGACCATCTCGTCCAGCATCCGCTCGGGCGTCGGCACGTGTTCCAGCACGTTCGACGAGAAGGCCACGTCCACACCGGCGGTGCGGACGGGCAGCGCGGTGCCGCTGCCCCGTAGCATGCCGGCGACCGACTCACCGGCGGCCGAGAAGTCACCGACGTCCGGGTCCAGCCCGACGTAGTGGGCCCCGGCCGCGCGGAAGGCGGCCGCGAAGTAGCCCGGGCCGCCACCGACGTCGAGCACGGTACGACCGGCTAGCGCGGTGTAGCCGGCGACCTGGCGGACCGAGTCCTCGGCCAGCAGCCCGTAGAACCGGTCCGGGTCGGTCTGCTCGACCAGGAACGCCCGGAACAGGGCCACCGAGCGCCCCAGCGTGGCGTACCGGCGCCGGGCCGCCCGGCCGGCCGCGCCCTCGTGTGCTGCGCTCATCGCGCCACCGTCCCGTCCTCGTCCTGGTCACCCGGCGGGCCGCCCGCCGCAACGTCGTCCGGCCGCTCACCCGGCTCCGGTGCCGGCGCCGCCGGTGGCGTGCCCGGCACCGGCACCACCGCCGCGACCACCGCGCCGATCGCGACGAGCATCGCCGCCTGCACCCAGGTGCCGTACGTCCACTCCTGACCGTGCCCCTGCAACCGCCCGGTCACCGCGACCGTCGTGGCGACGGTCAGCCCGCCCAGCACCACCACCGGCAGCGCCCGCGCCGCGAACTGTCGCAGCAGCATCGCGGCCAGCACGATCGCCACCGGCAGCACCCCGCCCAACGCGGCGAGCAGCACCACCAGCGTCACGCCGATCAGCCAGGCCGGCCCCTCCGCCGGCACCCCCGCGCCGGGCGTGGCGCGTCGCCGGACCGGCACGGCCACGAGCAGCAGCACCGCCAGCGCGGTGAGCGCACCGACGCCCAGCCCGGTCCGGTACGTGCGGTCCGGCGTGAAGGTCAGGCTCACCTCGACGCCCTCCCCGGCCGGCAGCAGCCATGCCTGTTGCCAGCCGTCCACCCGGGTGACGGTCAGCGGGCGGCCGTCCACAGTGGCCCGCCAGCCGGCGTTCGCGTTCTCCGGCACCACCAGCAACGCCTCGCCGCCCGCGGCGACCCGGACCCGGCGGTCGGTGGGATTCCAGTCGAGCACGGTCACCTCGCGGTGCCGGGGCGCGGCAGCGGCGGTGGCGGTGGCGGCCGGACGCAGCGTGGCGTCCTGCACGAGGAAGCCGGCCGACGGCGTGGTCGCCAGCCGGTGGCCGCCGGCCGGCAGGTCGACGGCCGCACCGGTGGCGCCGCAGACGGTGACCGGCACCGGCCGGCCGGCGAGTACGTCCGCGAGGGTGGTGCGGACCTCGGTGTCGTAGCGGAATCCGGCCAGCTCGGCGCTCGGACCCTTGCCGCACGGCTCGACGACGGGGGTGTCACCGGCGAGCGGGCGGAGCAGCTCCGCCAGGGCCGGGATCTCCACCTCGGCGATGCCCGCGGTGGCCGTCCAGCCGTTGCCCCGCCGGTCGGCGATCCGCCCGGCCGTCTCCCGCACCACGATTTCGATTCGGTCCGTCCGGACGGCGGGGAAGCGGACCGTGCCGTCCGCGCCCACCGGCAGTTCCAGGCTCCGGCCCGGGGTGCGCACCTCCACCCGGGTGGGTGGCGAGCCGACCGGCACCTCGGCGGTGGTCAGCCGCAGCTCGCCGATCCTCCGCTGCCCCGACCAGCGCAGCCGCAGGGTGGGGCTCAGGTCGCCGATGTCGGCCAGCCACGCGGTGCCCGGGTCGCCGTCCACCGCGGCGTACCCGGCCACCGCCGGATCGCCGGTCAGGTACGACGATGTGTCCGCGGTCACCGGCACGTCGGCCAGGGTCAACTGCCCGCCGGGACGCGGCACGGCGGTGAGCGCGAGCCGGTAGCTGCCGGCCGCCGGGCTGCGGAAGAGCCGGTCGATGCCGAGCGGCTCCTCCCCGGCGCGGGCCAGGAACCGGTCGCACCGGACCACCGAGCCGGCCGGCCGGGTGCCGGTTCCGCCGCCGGTGCCCGCGTCCGAGCCGGCGGCGGCGTCTGAGCCGGCGGCGGCGGAGACCGGGTAGCAGGCGGGCCGGTCACCCGAGCCGCGGCTGAACGACCAGGACACCGGTCCGACGAACCCGTCCGGCAGGTCGGTCGGCGCGCGCAGCGCCCGGCGCGCGGTGGTGCCGGGGATGGTCAGTTCCCGGATGCCGACCCCGCCGTCGAGCCGCTGCCCCGCCACGGCCAGCACCGTCACCCGGATCCGGCTGGTCGACCCGGGCAGCGTGTAGTACGGGTGGGCGCCGAGCGTCTGGGCCACCTCGTGCTCCACCGAGCCCCGGTCGGTGGTGATCCGGAACCGGGTCACCGGCCAGCCCACCCCGAGGTCGTCGACGAACGCCAGCGACACCCGGTCGACCTCGCGCGGGGTGTCCAGGTCCACCTGGAGCCACTGCCCGACCGGCCCGGCCAGCGGCGCCGAGTGCCAGGCGGTGGCGTACTCCCCGTCCACCGCGGCGAACGGCAGGTGCGACGGGTCCGCGGGCCCGAGGTTGTCCACGAAGCTGGTCGCGCTGGACGCGGTGACCTCGCGTACGCCCTGGTAGGTGGCGACGGTCTGGTGCCGCCGGCCGGAGAACGGCAGCAGGTCGAGGGCGACCCGGCCCTGCCGGCCGGCCTCGGACGCGGTCAGCGTCTGGCTGAGGTTGTCCCGCACCCGGCCGATGTCGCGTTCCCGGCGGCGCAGCCCGTCGGTGACGATCCACTCCCCGCCCACCACCGAGTCGCCGTCGTCCCCGCCGTCCGGCCGGTCCCCGGCCAGCACCACCGGCCGGTCCCGCTCGACCAACCCCTGCTCCAACAGGGGCAGCAGCGATTCCGGCCCGCCGCTGACCGTCGGCACGTCGTCGGTGAGCACCGCCGAGGCGGCCGGCACCGGGCGTTGCACCTCGTACACCTCGACCGCCGGCAGCGCTGCGGCGCCGTCGTCGACCGGGCTGCCCGGCGTCGCCCCGAACCGGGTGGTGCTGCCGAAGGTGGCCACCCGCGCGATGCCCGGCGAGTCGGCCAGCGCCCGGCGGAGCAGCGCCACCGGCGGGGCGTCCACCTGGGTGCGGTCCACGTCGTTGCGGAGCAGCACGTGCCGGAACCCGGAGCGGGCCAGGAAGTCGGCCAGCCCGGCGGATCCCCGGCCGCCGGCCAGCACGCTCTCGACGGTGTCCATCATCCGGGTGTTGCCGGCCGAGCCGAGCGGGATCTGGTGCCGGACCGCCCACGGCGCCCCGGCGAGGGCCTGGAGCGGCTCGTCGACCGTGCGTCCCCACTCGTACTGGCCGAAGCCGGAACCGGGCACCATCAGCGTGCGGGCCAGCGCGTCCCGGTCGGCGAGCCAGGTCGCCGCCGACCGCCAGTGCGGTGGCAGGTCCGACCAGCCCGGCCCCGGCCGCAGCTGGCCCAGCCAGGCGGGCGCGGCCGCGCCCAGGACCAGCAGCAGCACCGGTACGAACACCAGCGGGCACAGCCGGAGGCCGGGGCGGCGGCGGGCGGCGGCGCCGTGCAGCCGGGTGACCACCGCGTCGACGCCGTGCGCGAAGCCGAGCATCAGCGGCAATCGGAGCACCGGGTCCAGCTTGTGCACGTTGCGGAACGGCGCCAGCGGGCCGTCCAGCAGTTCCCGGACCGGCCCGGAGAGCGGGCTGTCCAGGCTGCCGACGTAACCCATGGTGAGCAGGGTCAGCCCGGCCAGGAAGCCGAGCACCAGGAAGCGCCGCTCGGGCAGCAGGTTGCCGGCGAGTCCGGCCAGGCCGACGAGCGCCACCACCGCGGTGAGCGTCATCAGCACCGGGTTGTCGATCAGCAGCCAGCCGGCCGGCCACCACGGATCGCCCTGGACGATGTACGCCACCCACTGGTTGGTGCCCCGGACGGCCTGGAAGAGCGAGGCCACCGCCGTGGTCGTGGTGGACGACTCGATGTAGTCCAGGAACGGCAGGCTGTACTCGCCGAGCAGCAGCAGCGGCACGATCCACCAGAGGCAGACCCCGACGACGCAGAGGCACCACCAACCGACCAGCCGCAGGTGCTCGCGGTTCCACCGGCGGGTCAGCAGCCAGACGCCGGGCAGCAGCAGGGCCAGCAGCACCACCGCCGCGTTGATCCCGCCCATGCCGAGCACGGCCAGCGCCGAGAGCGCGGCGGCCCGGCGCGGGGAGCCGATCCGGCGCACCAGCACCAGCGGCAGCAGCACCCAGGGCAGCATCGCCGCGGCGAGGGTCTCCGAGGAGAGCGCGCCGATCTCGGTGAGCATCCGCGGCGCCAGCGCGTAGCCGAGCGCGGCCGCGTACCGGGTCGGTTCGGTGCCGATCCGCAGCGCCCGGGCCACCTGGAGCAGCCCGTAGAACGCCGCGACCAGCACCAGCGCGGTCCACAGCCGCTGGGTGATCCACGGCGGTACGTGCAGCAGCTGGCCCGCGGCGAAGAACGGGCCCATCGGGAAGAGGTACCCGTACGCCTGGTTCTGCAGCTCGCCGGAGGTCGCCTCCGGGTTCCACAGGTGCAGCGCCCGGGCCATGAAGTGCAGCGGGTTGGCGGCCAGGTCCAGCTTCGTGTCGAAGGTGACCTGGCCGGGCCGCTGGACGAAGGCGATCGCGGTGAGCAGCACCAGGGACAGCACGGTGCCGGGCGCCGAACGCACCGGCCGGGGAAGCCGCGGCCGGATCATCGACGGCACTCCGGGGGCAGGCAGCTGAGGTCGGCGAGCGCGGAGAAGAAGATCTGCCGGATGCCGCTGGGCTGCTCGGCGCGGAACACCCGCCCGCCGGTGGCGTCCGCGATGGCGGTCAGCTCGTCCGGGTCGACATCCTTGCCGAGGCCGATGAAGACGATCGGCAGCGGGCGGCGCGGATCCTGCAGCCGGGCCAGCTCGGCGAGGAACTTCGCCCGGCCGATGCTCTCCTCGTCCTCGTTCTGTCCGTCGGTCATGACCAGCACCAGGTTGATCCGGCCGGGCGTCCAGTGCCGCCGCGCCTCCCGGTACGCGGCCAGGGTGGTGTCGTACAGCCCGGTCCCGCCCTGCGGCTTCACCCGGACCGCGGCCAGCTGCTCGGCCAGCCGCTCCCGCTGCGCCCGGCGCAGTGGCGCCACCGGCAGGATCTCCCGGTAGTCCCGGTCGCCGTCCACCTTCGTGGAGAAGACCCAGATCCCGAGTTCGCTGCTGTCCAGCAGCAGGCCGGAGCCCTCGCGGGCGGTCTTGACGGTGGCGTCGAGCCGGGTCTCGCCGGTGCCCGGCACCGGCGCGGCCATCGAGCCGGAGATGTCCAGCACGGTGAGGATCCGGGCGCTGCGCTGCACCCCGCTCCATCCGGTGAGCAGCTCGGTGACCGTCTCCTCGGCGGGCAACGGGACCGGCCGCCGCTCCTGCACCCGCAACCGGCCGTCGTCCGGCATGGCCGGCGGGAATCCGGCCGCGGTCCGGAAACCGAACCCGGTGAGCGTGTCGCGGGACTCGACCGTGAGCAGGTTGGCGAGGAAGTCCACGGCGGCCTCCCGCACGTGGCCGCGGGCGGCGGGCAGCACCGCGTACGGCAGGTCGAGCGACGGCACGCCCACCTCGGGGTACGCGGCGACCAGCTTGTCCGCGCCGGCCAGCGCGTTGTGTTCCAGCACCGCCTGCTCGGTGGCCGCTACCGCGTCCGTCCGGCCCGGCAGGCCCGACCCGGGCACCAGCCCGCCCCCGCCGTCGCCGGCCTCGAAGGTGCGACCGGCCAACCGCCGCAGCGTCGCCGCCACCGCCGCCGCCGGCTCCGGCTCGTCGGCGGCCAGCGCGCGGACCCCCAGCAGCGCCGCCACGCCGGCCGGGTCGGCCGCCGGGTCGGGCACCGCCACCGAGTTCTTCCGGACCTTCGGGCCGACCAGGGACGCCCAGGTGAGCGGCTTCGCCGGCCAGCCCAACCGGCGGGCGGTCGGCTCGGTGACCGCCAGCACCACCGGCGTGCTGGCCACCGAGGTGCCGGTCGCCGGCACCTCGAAGCCGCCGCCGGCCCGCGCCCGACGCAGCCAGAACGTGGACTCCGGCAGCCACGCGTCGGCGACGTCCACGGCGTTGGCGAGTTCCCCGGCCACCGCGGCGGACTCCCGCGCCTCGACGACGATGGAGACGCAGGGCTGCCGGCCGACGCTGGCCCGGACGATCCGGTCCAGGGCGGGCGCGATCACCGGCGCGGCGGCCACCCGCAGCCGGACCCGCTCGGCGCACTCCGGCACGCCCCGGTCCGCCCGCACGTACGCCACGGCGGCCCAGCCCGCCAGCAGCAGCACCAGCGCCGCGCTCAGCAGCACCACCGGCGGTCGGCTGGAGAGGTAGCGCACCGGCGCGGAACCGTCGCGCAGCACCGCCGGTCACCTCCTCGTCACCCACCGGAGTATCCGGTAGCGGTCGAATTGTCGTCGCGCTGGCGGGGGGCGCGATCGGGGCGCCCACCCGCCACACGCAGTGGCGCTGCACACCCTGCCAAGGTTTTCGGCCGCCGGCAAACCCCCGAACGACGGGCGGTCATTGGATCTTCGCCGCCGTGGCCACCCATTGCGCGACCGGGCCGGGCCGCCCTAGGGTGGCGCGATCGTGCTCACTTACTCACCGGTAGGAGCAGCGTGGACCACTCCGGCACCCCCTCACGCCACGTCCTGTTCCTCAACTGGCGCGACACGACGAACCCGGAAGGCGGCGGCTCCGAGGTCTACATCGAGCGGATCGCTGCCGAACTGGTCGCCGCCGGCCACCGGGTGACGCTGCTCTGCGCCGCGCACGCCAACGCCGGCCCGAGCGGCACCACCGCCGGCGGCGTACGGGTGCTGCGGCGGGGCGGCCGGCACACGGTCTACGCCCGGGCCGCGCTGACGTACCTCGCCGGCCGGTTCGGCTTCGGCCCGCTCGGCCGGCGTGGGCTCGGCCGGCCGGACCTGGTCGTCGACGTCTGCAACGGGGTGCCGTTCTTCGCCCCGCTCTACGCCGGCCGGCCGGTCGTCGCGCTGGTGCACCACGTGCACCGCGAGCAGTGGCCGGTGGTGTTCGGCCCGGTGATGGCCCGGTTGGGCTGGTGGATCGAGTCGTGGCTGGCGGTCCGGCTCTACCGGCGCTGCCGCTACGTCACCGTCTCCGAGGCGAGCCGGGCGGAGCTGGCCGAGCTGGGGGTGGCCGCCGAGCGGATCGACGTGGTGCCCAACGGCACGCCGCCGGTGACCGGCCCGCCGCTGCCCCGCACCCCTCACCCGTCCCTGCTGGTGCTCGGCCGGCTGGTGCCGCACAAGCGGGTGGAGATCGCCCTGCGGACCGTCGCCGAGCTGGTCGGCGAGCTGCCCGAGCTGGAACTGGTGGTGGCCGGCCAGGGGTGGTGGGAGAAGCCGCTGCGGGAGCTGTGCGACTCGCTCGGCATCACCCGGCACGTCCGGTTCACCGGCTTCATCAGCGAGGAGGAGAAGCACGCCGTGCTCTCCTCCGCCTGGCTGGCGCTCACCCCCTCGCTGAAGGAGGGCTGGGGGCTGACCATCGTCGAGGCCGCCGCCTGCAGCACCCCGACGGTGGCCTTCCGCTACGCCGGCGGGGTCGCCGAGGCGATGGTCGACAACGAGACCGGCCTGCTCGTCGACGACGAGGCGGAGTTCACCGCCCAGGTGCGCGAGCTGCTCGGCGACGACGTACGGCGCAAGGCGATGGGTGAGGCCGCGCTCGCGCACGCCGCCCGGTTCACCTGGGAGGCGACCGGGGCACGCTTCGCGCAGCTGGTGGCCCGGGCGACGGAGCGGCCCGCCTGATCGACCCGACGAAACGAAGGGCGCCCGCCTGACGCGGGCGCCCTTCGTCGTCGTTCGTTCAGCGCGTGCCGTACAGCGAAGGCTCGGCGCTCTGCTCGCTGACGCTGGTGACGGCCTCGTCGGCGGACGTGCTGAGCACGCTCGCCAGACCGACACTCCCGAGCAGGCCGAGCACGACCCCGAGTACCCCGACGGCGACGAACGCGGGCAGGTTCCTCATCCACCTTCTCCTTCCGCGGGACTCGCGTGCCGGGACGCTACCACGCGGTAGCCCACCCGCGCAGCGCCCGAACAACCGATGCCGATCACCACCATTCCGGCCAGCAGGTGGGCGATCCCGACCGGCCCGGGGCGCGCCGGTGGCGCCGGCGCCGACCAGGCCGGGTTCTCGTAGAGGGTCAGCTCCGGCCCGTCGTGGGCGACCCGGAGCCCGGCCAGCGCCGCCGCGGGCGGGGCCGGGCCGGCCGCCCGCTGCACCAGCACCCAGCGCGGGTTGGCCGCCGCCAGTGGCGTACCGGTGGCCAGCAGCTCCCGCACCCGGGCCGCCCGCGGGTCCTCGCCGGCGACCGCCAGCCCGCCCACCCGCAGCGTGTCGTCGATCAGCACCGGCGCGTCCAGGTGGCGCGGGGCCGGGTCGATCATTACCTGGCCGCCGTTCCAGCCGTAGCGCTGGTACTCCTGGAACGGCAGCGAGATCACCTCACCCGGCCGCTGGTCGACCAGCCGTGCCACCGCCGCCCAGTCCGCCGGCCAGCTCACCGGGCGCAGCCGGCCCGCCGCGCCGACCGCCAGGTCGGGCAGGAGCGCCACCGGCAGCAGCGCCGCGCCGACCAGCAGCACCCGCCCGGTGACCGGCCCGTACCGGGCGGCCAGCCGGTCGGCGAGCCGCTCCGCGCCGAGCGCCACGGCCACCGCCAGGGCGAGCGCGTAGGGCATCAGCAGCTTCTGGCCGTCCCGGACCAGGCCCGCCCCGGGCACCGCGGCGACCAGCCAGCCGAGCACGGCCGGGCCGCCGGGCAGCGCGCCGGCCGCCGCCGCCAGCCAGGAACCGGCCGCGAGCAGACCGAACCGACCGACGATCGCCGGCGGCCAGCGCCGGCGCAGCAGCGGTACGCCGTACCCGGCGACCGCCAGCAGCAGCACGGTGGCCAGCGGCACCACCACCCCGGCCCGGGAGGCGGGGGTGGTCTGCGCGTTCCAGATGCCACCGGTGCCGGCGAGCGCGACCAGCGGCCCGGCCCAGTTCTCCGCCCGGGCGGCGAACGCCGTCACCCCGGCCGGGTCGGACCGGCCCGTCCCCGCGCTGACCAGCCCGGCCACCAGCCACGGCGCGTTCAGCAGCAGCGTCGCGCCCAGGGCGAGCGCCGCCGACCGGGCCGCCCGCGGGTACCGGCCCGGCACCAGCACCGCGATCACCACCAGGGCGAGCAGCCCGCCGGTGGGGGTGATCGCGGAAGCCGCGGCGGCGAGCAGCAGCCGGGGCAGCGACCCCGGCCGGCCCGCGCGCACCCCGAGCGCCGCCCGCACCAGCCAGGGCAGCGCGGCGTACGCGACCAGCAGCCCCCACTGCCCGATGAGCAGCCGCTCGGCCAGGTACGG
Organism: Micromonospora echinaurantiaca; assembly: GCF_900090235.1. NCBI lineage: Bacteria > Bacillati > Actinomycetota > Actinomycetes > Micromonosporales > Micromonosporaceae > Micromonospora > Micromonospora echinaurantiaca. The sequence goes on from NZ_LT607750.1 coordinate 6,140,737, forward strand.
CGTCCAGGCGTACCCGAGCGCGGCCACCACCCGTACCCCGACCCGCTCGGTCGGCACCAGGCGGGCGGCGCCCAGCGCGGCCAGGTACAGGATCGCCACCAGCACCAGCCGTTGCAGCAGCCAGCCCGGCACCAGTTGGCTGGCCAGCGCCACCACCGCGTCCTGCGGCACCGCCCGGGGCAGCGCCGAGGCCGGGGCGATCACCTCCCAGCCCAGCGGCTGCCGGGGCACGAAGACCATGTCGTAGCGGAGCAGGTAGCCGGGGAGCGCCAGCGGCGCGAGCACCACCGCCGTGACGGCGGCGGCGACCGTGTGCGGCACCAGCCGTTCGCGCATCCGTCGACCTCACCACTGCCGGGGCGCGACCGGCCCGCCGCGCTGGTGGCGACACTGTACGCGGACCAGCGGGGAACCATCCGTTGACCTGATGGGACCACCGGTCACCGGTGTGGCAGTCTTCCCGCCATGGCATCGACCGGACCCGAGGTGGATCAGACGCGAGACGAGACCGGCTGGCTCGGCGGCTGGGTGCGCGCCGACCCGGTACGCGCCGTCGGCGTCGTGATGGTCCTGGTCAGCCTGGTGTGGCGGGCGCAGTTGGCGTCGCGCGGCCACCTGGCGGTCGACGACTGGGTGCTGATCTCCCGGGCGTCGGAGGCAGACCTGACGCCGGACTTCCTGCTCACCCTCTACAACAACCACTTCATGCCGGCGGCCCTGCTCAGCACCTGGTTGGTCACCCGGGCGGCGGGCGTCGCCTACTGGCCGTACGTGCTGCTGCTGACCGCCGCCCAGACGGTCCTCGCGGTGTCCTTCTTCCGGCTGCTCCGCACCCTGGTGCGGCCCGGCTGGGCGATGCTCATCCCGCTCGCGGTCTTCCTGTTCAGTCCGCTGACCCTGGAGGCCACCTCGTGGTGGGCCGTCGGCGTCAACATGCTGCCGATGCAGATCGCCATGGTGCTCGCCGTCGGCGCCCAGGTCCGGTACGTCCGCACCGGCCGTCGGCGGCACCTCCTCAGCCTGGCCGCCGCCGTGCTGTTCGGGCTGCTCTTCTTCGAGAAGGCGTTGCTGGTGGTGCCACTGGTCTTCCTCGCCACCGCATGCCTGCTCGTCGGCGGCCCGCCGGTGCACGCGGTACTCACCACGGTGCGCCGGTACTGGCCGTCCTGGGCCATGCTCACCGCCCTCTCGCTGGGTTTCCTGGCGCTGTACCTGTCGCGGGCGGAGTCCTCGCTCCGGCGGCCCGACTCGCTGAGCGAGGTGCTGTCGTTCCTGGGCCAACTGCTCGGCTCCACGGTCGTTCCCGGCCTGCTCGGCGGGCCGTGGCGGTGGTTGCCGGCGGGTGACGGCGCTCCGGTGACCGCTCCACCCGAGCTGGCTCGCTGGCTCGCGTGGGCGGTGTTCCTGACCCTGGTCGTGGTGACCGTGCGCCTGCGCCGGGCGGCCGGACGGGCCTGGGTACTGCTCGCGGCCTACCTGACCCTGGTCACCACGATGCTGGGAGCGACCCGGCTCGGCTCGATCTACAGCGACGTGGCCGGAGCGGTGCCGCGGTACGTCAGCGACGTGGTCGTGGTGGCGGCGCTCTGCCTCGGCGTCGCCCTCCTGGGGCTGGCCACCCCCACGCCCTCGACTGCGGCGGGCCCGACCACACCGGAGGACGCCGCCCGCGATCCCGAGGCGGATCCGGCCGCCGCCCGGGCGGCCACGGCTCCACCCACCGGCACCGCCGGGCTCGACCAGCCGGCCACGCATCGCCACGCCGGCGTCATCCACGCGGAAGCGGCCGACGACGAGGTGGCCCGGCCGGGTCGCCCGTTCGGCACTCCACCCGCCAGGTCGACGTCGACTTCACCCGGGCCGGTCGACCCGGTCAGCCCGGCGGCGGCCACGAGGAGCACCGAACCGGCCAACCAGCGGTACCCGGCGGCCGGGGACGGGGATTCGCTACGGGCGCAGCTCGCCCGGCACCGGGAGACCGTGAGTACGGTGCTCACCATCGTGGTGCTGGCCGGCGGACTCGGAGCGGCCTGGACCACCGCCCGGTTCGGCGACGAGTGGGCGGTCAAGAGCGGCAAGGTCTACCTGGAGACCGCGCGGGTTGAGCTCGCCGCCGCGCCACCCGACACGGTCTTCTTCGACCGGCCCGTTCCGCCGGAGGTGGTGCCCGCGCTCTCCGCGCCCTACAACCGGCAGTCCAAGTTCTTCCAGGCCATGGGGGACGCCCCGGTCTTCGTCACCGAGGCCGAGGCCCCGTCCCTCTTCGACGCCAGGGGACGGATCGTGCCGGTCAGCGTCGACGGTCCCGCCGTGGTGCCCGGCCCGGAAGACGGCTGCGGATACAAGATCACCGGCGGGCGGACCGTTCGCATGCCACTCACGGCACCCCGGGACGACTGGTTCTGGGTGGTCCGGATCGGTTACCTCAGCTCCGCCGACACGACGGCCACCTTCCGTCTCGGCTCCGCCACCCGGGAGTTCCCCGTGCGGCAGGGACTGCACCAGTACTTCTTCGAGGTCACCGGAGGTGGGGACGCCGTCGAGCTGACCGTCAACGGCTACGGGGTCACCCTGTGCACCAACGAGGTGGCGGTCGGCACCCCGACCCCGCAGCAGTGAGCGTGCCGGTCATTCCGGACGGAACAGCACCGAGTTGACGTAGCGCGGCCGCGGCCACAGCACCCGCCGGGCGAAGCTCTGGCCGACCCGGGCGATGTTCTGCCGCTGGTGCCCGCCCAGGTCGAAGTCGGCCAGCGGCACCCAGTCGCGCCCCGGGAGCACATAGCCCCGATAGCCCCACCCGGTGAGCAACTCCAGCAGCGGTTGGACCGGCTGGATCCGCTCCTCCACCTCGATCAGCAAGACCGGACGGTCCCGGCGGACGGTCTCCACCGCGCCCCGCAGCGCCGGCAGCTCGTGCCCCTCGATGTCCAGCTTGACGAAGCGCACATCGGTGAGGCCGAGCGAGTCCAGGGTGATCCGCCGGACCGCCAGGGGCTCGCCCTGTTCCGAGTCCTCCAGCGAGGAGGTGCCGACGATCGCCCCACCGGCGGGTAGGTAGAGCGCGGCGCTCCCGTTGTGGTCCGACACCGCGGCCTCGACCACCTCGACCGTGGGGAACGCGGCGCGTAGCTGCCGGGCCAACGGCGGGGTGGGCTCCACCGAGACCACCCGGTCGGCGCGGCGCAGCAGGCGTGCGGTCCAGGGCCCGTACCAGGCGCCGACGTCGACGGCGGTGCCGCCGCGCGGAACGAACTCGGCGAGCCGGGCCAGCTCCGGCTCGACCCTGGGGTAGACCCAGCGGATCGCGGCCCCGACGGCCCGCTCCGGTAGCCGTGCGGCCAGTCCGGAGGTCGCTGCCGGGGCCAGGTTCGTCGACGCCATGGGCCAGCACACTAGACGCTCGGCAGTCGTTCGGGCAGGGGTCGAGGGTGCGGGGCTGTCGAGCCGGTCGGTTGAGCGGTACCGTCTCCCCCGGTCGGGACCGCATCCCGACGGATCCCCCGGCCGCGACGCGTACGGTCCCGCGCCGGACAGCAGCGCGGTGACGTGGGGTGGCATGACTCAGACCACGGGCAGGGACGCCGGCGCGGCCCGGCTCGGCGCGGCGGGCGTCGCCGTCACCGCCGCCACCATGCTGACCAACGCACTGGCGTACCTGGTGCCGGTGTTCGGCGCCCGCCGGTTGACCGCCGGTGACCTGGGCGCGCTGGCCACCGTGCTGGCGCTCGGCGCCATCGCGGCCGTGCCCGGGTTCGGCGTGCAGATCGCGGTGGCGGCGCACCGGGCGCGGTGGGGCACCAGCGGCACGGCGCGGCTGGGGTTGCGGACCGCCGCGGTCAGCGCCGTAGTGACCCTCGCGGCGGCGCCGGTGCTCGGCGTGGCGCTGCGGCTCCCGGTGACGCTGACCCTGCTGCTCGCCGCGAGCACCTTCGCCACCGTGCTGGCCGGCCGCTGGCTCGGCGAGCTTCAAGGCGACCAACGCTTCCTGCGGCTCGCCGGGGCGATGTCCGCGCTCGCCGCCGGGCGGTACGGCGGGCTGGTCGTCGGGCTCGTCCTCGACCGGGGCCCGGTCGGCGCGCTGCTCTTCGGCACCATCACCGGCTTCCTCGTGCTGCCGCTGCTGGCCCACCTCGCCCGGCCGGCCACCGGTCCCGCGCCCGGCACCGGTTCCGCGCTTGGAGCCCCGGCCACTGGTCCGGCGGGGGACGCAAGCCTGACCGGCCGGCACGTGCTGACCGCGTGCGGGGCCAGCCTGGCCATGCTCGTCGTCTCGTACGCCGACCTGATCCTCGCCCGCCAACTGCTGCCCCCAGACGGCTCCGGCGGGTACGCGGTCGGCGCGGTGCTCACCAAGGGAGCGCTCTGGGCGCCGCAGGTGGTCACCCTGCTGGTGCTGCCCCGGCTGGCCCGTGGCGACCGGCGCGCCCGGGCGCTGGCGCTCGCGGTCATCCTGGCCTGCGGAGCGGCGCTGGTGACCGCCGCCGCGGTCGCCGGCGAGCTGGCGTTCCGCCTGGCCGGCGGCGCGGACTACCTGCACCTGGCCGGCGAGGCGCCGCTCTTCGCCGCCACCGGCGCCCTCTACGCGGTGGTGTTCATGCTGGTGAACGACCGGGTGGCGGCGGGGGGGCGATGGCCGGCCGCGCCGCTCTGGGTGGCCACCGCCGGCCTGGCCGCAGCGGCCCTGCTGGTCGCCCCCCGCACGGTGGCCGGGGTGCTCACCACCGCACTCGTCACCGCCGGGCTGACCGCGGCCGTGATGGCCTGGCTGGCCTTCCGTCCCGCCCGCCGCTGACAGGCACCCAGCCACCGGCCCGGAAGCCAGCCACCGCCGGGCGTCCGGCCGCCGGGCTGCCCGGTCGCGCGGGGGCCCGATCACCGTGCGGCGAGCCAGACGCCGGGCGGGCGGCTCAGTCGCCGGCGGAGGGCTCAGTCGCCGGCGGCCAGCCAGGAGCCGAGCAGGTGCCGGTCGATCGAATCGGGGCGGCCGAGCGGCCGGCCGGCGGCCTCCCGCGCCCGCAGCTCGTTCCGGGTGAACCAGCGCGCCTCCACCAGTTCCTCCCCGTCCACCCGCACCGTCTCGGAGGCGGCGGTGGCCCGGAAGCCGACCATCAGCCCGGCCGGGAAGGGCCACGCCTGCGACCCCTGGTACGCCAGGTCGGTCACCGTCACCCCGGCCTCCTCGGCCATCTCCCGCCGGACCGCGTCCTCCAGGCTCTCGCCCACCTCGACGAACCCGGCGAGCATCGAGTACGACCCCTCGGGCGCGCCCCGGTGCCGGGCCAGCAGGCAACGGTCGGGGGTGCCGGGCGCCTCGACCAGCACGATGATCGCCGGCTCGATCCGGGGGAAGAGCAGCCGCCCGCAGTCGGCACCGGAGCAGGAGCGAACGTGTCCACCGTCGCGGGGCGTGGTCCGGGCACCGCAGCTGCCGCAGTAGCACTGCTGCCGGTGCCAGTGCAGCAGGCCGCGAGCGTACGCCTGCACGGACGCCTCGGCCGGGCCGAGCCGGCCCACCAGCGCCCGCACGTCCACCGTCGAGGCCGCCCCGGTCAGCCGGACCGCCTCCGTCTCCGGATGCCCGGACAGGTCCACGGCGAAGATCGCGGTGTCGCCGTCCAGGCCGAGGAAGACCGTCTCGTCGGCGGCGGCGAGCGCGGCCGCGGCCCGGTCGGCGGCCAGCCGCACCAGTCTCTCCCCGGACGTGACCAGGCAGCGATCCCGCCACAGCGGCAGCACGGCGGTGCGCGGGTCGGTCAGCAGGGCGGTGATCCGGTCCGGGTCGGCGCGCAGCGGCCCCGCCCGGTCCAGCCAGCCGCCGCCGTACGCCAGGACCACGCCGTCCGCCCGCATGCCCATACGGTGCCACGAGCCCGCCCGGGTCGGCGCACCGGCCCGGCCCCGCGACACGCCGGGCGACACGCGGTGCCGGCGGGCGCGGGGCGCAGACTCCCCGACCGCCCGAGCGTTGGCTACCGTAGGTGTCTCCCGGGGCGACGGCCCCCGTGTGGTATGTCCCGATCGAGGTTGCTGTGACGCTGTACGGCGAGAAAGTTCCACCTGCCGACGACCGGCCCACCGTCCAGGTCACCGCGGTCAGCTGGCCCGGTGACGATCCGGAGGCCGGCGTGCCGGGCCGTCCGGCGGGCGGGGGAGCGCGGCGGCGGATCCGGATGCTGCTCGCCGGCGGGATCACCGCGGCGGTGCTGGCCTCCGTGGGCGGGGTGGGCGCCTACGCGTACGCCGGGGACGTGCCGCGCGGCACCACCGTGCTCGGCGCCGAGCTGGGCGGCCGGAGCCGGGCGGACGCGGCCCGGGAGCTCCGGGCCGAGCTGGACCGCCGCGCGGCCGAGCTGGCCGCCCCGGTGCCGGTACGGGTGGGCGAGCGGACCGCCGAGCTGAACCCGGCCGAGGTCGGCCTCGCTGTCGACGTGGACGCCACCGTGGCGGCGGCGGCCGAGGCGCGGGCGCACGCGGTCGACCGGCTGGTCGGCGAGCGCAGCGTCCCGCCGGTGGTCACGGTGGACATCGCCCGGCTCGACGCCGCGCTCGCCAAGGTCGTCGGCGACCAGGGCCGGAAGATGACCATGCCGGCGATCACCTTCTCCGGCACCACCCCGAAGGCGGTCCACCCGAAGCCGAGCCTGGCGCTCGACCCGGAGCGCTCCGCCGAGGCGGTGCGCCAGGGGTGGCTGAGCGGGCAGCCGGTCACCGTGCCGCTGGTCGAGACGCACCCGGCGACCACCGCCGAGGAGGTCGACCGGATGGTCGCCGAGCTGGCGAAGCCGGCCGTGGCCGCGCCGGTGAAGCTGAGCACCGACAAGGGCTCGGTCACCATCGGCCCCAGGGCGATCGCGAAGAGCCTGCGCTTCACCGCTGACAAGGCCGGCACGCTGACCCCGCAGGTGGACGTGAAGCGGCTGCGCGCGGCGCTGGGCGACGACCTGACGAAGATCGAGGTGCCGCCGAAGGACGCCCGGATGGCCATCTCCGGCGGCAGGCCGAAGGTGGTCGACAACGGTCGGCCCGGCCAGCAGCTGGACGGCGCGGCGCTGGCCCGCGATCTGCTGGCGGTCCTGCCAAAGGCGGACGGTCGGGAGGTCACCGGCGAGCTGAAGCCGGCCGAGCCGGAGCTGACCGCGACGAAGGTGGCCGAGCTGGGGATCAAGGAGAAGGTCTCCTCCTTCACCACCCGGTTCACCGGTGGCCTCTCCTCGCCGCGCAGCCAGAACATCGTCACCATCGCCAAGGACGTGGACGGCACAGTGGTGCTGCCGGGCGAGACGTTCTCGCTCAACGGCCACACCGGCGAACGCGGCTACGCCCAGGGCTACCGGGACGCCCCGGTCATCCTCGACGGCAAGCTGGTGCCCGGCGTCGGCGGCGGCACCTCGCAGTTCACCACCACGCTCTTCAATGCCACCTACTACGCCGGCCTGGAGGACGTCGAGCACAAGCCGCACTCCTACTGGTTCAGCCGGTACCCGGCGGTCATCGAGTCGACGATCTTCTGGCCCAACCTGGACTTCAAGTTCCGCAACAACACCCCGTACGGGCTGCTCATCGACACCTCGTACACGTCCAGCTCGATCACCGTGTCGATCTGGAGCACGAAGATCTACGACAGCGTGAAGACCGAGTACAGCCCGCGCCGCAACATCACCAAGCCCAAGACCATCTACCTGAAGCCGGGCCCGTCCTGCATCCCGGCAAACGGCATCGACGGCTTCACCCAGGACGCGTACCGGGTGATCCGCAAGGACGGCAAGGTGGTCAAGCGGGAGAAGTTCACCTGGCGCTACGACGCGGAGCCCCGCTACATCTGCGGCGCCGAACCCTCCTGACGCCCGCCGGGCGCACGCTGACAACTGCCCCGCCGGCTCCGTCGCCGGCGGGGCAGTCTGTTTTCGTACGCGCTCAGGGCCGAGCCTGCGCCAGACCCTGCCGTACGCCGTCCGCGTCCAGGTCGGCGCCGTAGACGGGGGTGCCGGGCTGCTGCCGCCAGCTCTCGTCCAGCGATCCGCCGTCGACGGGGTCGAAGCCCAGGGCGTCCACCAGCTCCATCACCATCCGCTTCGCCTCGGCGTCGTCGCCGGCCACCGGCAGCGCGATCCGGCCCGCCTGGCCGGCCGGGCGCCCGTTCTCCATCAGGTGCTGCGCCATGATCGTGTTGAACGTCTTCACCACCCGGGCGCCCTGGAGGTGGTCGGCGGTCCAGCGGCTGGACGAGACGCTGCGGTCCTGAAGCTCGGCGATGTTCCCGTCCCGCTCGGGGTAGTAGTTGTCCGCGTCGACCACCACCGTGCCGGCGAACGCCTCGGCCGGCAGTTCCGGTACGGCCTTCAGCGGCACGGCCACGACCACCACGTCGGAGCCCTGGGCCGCCTGCTCGACGGTGCCGGCCGTCGCCCCGGTCTCCTGAGCCAGCTCGGCGAGGGTCTGCGGGCCGCGCGAGTTGGCGACGGTGACGTCGTGCCCCAGAGCGCTCAGCCGCCGGGTGAGCGTGCCGCCGATGTGCCCGGACCCGATGATGCCGATCTTCATACCCGCTCCCCACGTCCCTCCACGAGCCTGACCTGCCCCGACGGTACGAGAGCCGGCCGCCGGCCCGCCGCGGATTCGACGGATCTCGCCGGCGGCACCAGGTCGCGGGTCGATCATTCTTACTTGGCAGCTCGGCGGCCGTGGTCGCTCGCGGTTGGGGGTGGTTCACCCGCCAGCTTCGAGCCGGGCCCGGCGGGACGCGTGTCAGGGTGCGACCGATCGCTGGGCATGCCCTCTACCGCCTGGGCGGGGACCCGAAACCGCGGCTAGGAGCCGTTCCCTCCGCGGCCGTGGTCGCTTGCGGTTCCGGGGTGGGGCCCGCCGTGCCCGGCGCAGGGATCAAGCCTGACCGCCCGGAGCCGGGCACGGCGGGCCCCACCCTCGTCGTGGTCCCGATCCGCGGGAACTTGCGGGTGGCAGATGAGTGCCAGCGCCCGAGCCCCCGCTGGGGTGAGGGGGTTCCCACCGACCGGTGTTGGTGGTCGCCAGTGGGTCAACTCGACCGGTTACAGCTGCCACCGGCTGCCAGCCCTTCTTCATGTGATCGGCCCCTTGTTGGTTTCGGGGGGCTGTTGCTGGCGGGCGGGTGGTGACCAGGATCGGGTGTGGCCCCGCCGTGCACGGCGCAGGGATCAAGCCTGACCGCCCGGAGCCGGGCACGGCGGGGCCACACCCCCAACCGCAACCAGACCAAAAGCTGGCGGAGCCAGAAATAGGGTGGAATGCATTCAGGGCCACCCCTCGTGGGGTGGCCCTGAATGGAAGATTGTCCGGCGGTGTCCTACTCTCCCACACCCTCACGAGTGCAGTACCATCGGCGCTGGAGGGCTTAGCTTCCGGGTTCGGAATGTGACCGGGCGTTTCCCCTCCGCCATGACCGCCGTAACTCTATCAACATATCAAACAACACCACACAGTGGTCTGTTGTTCGTTTGCTGTGAGTTGCACAGTGGACGCGTAGCAGCTTAGTAGTCAAGTCCTCGGCCTATTAGTACCGGTCAACTGAACCCGTTACCGGGCTTACATTTCCGGCCTATCAACCCAGTCGTCTAGCTGGGGGCCTTACCCACCCAATGGGTGGTGGGATACCTCATCTTGAAGCGAGCTTCCCGCTTAGATGCTTTCAGCGGTTATCCCTTCCGAACGTAGCTAACCAGCCGTGCCCCTGGCGGGACAACTGGCACACCAGAGGTTCGTCCGTCCCGGTCCTCTCGTACTAGGGACAGCCCTTCTCAAGTATCCTACGCGCACGGCGGATAGGGACCGAACTGTCTCACGACGTTCTAAACCCAGCTCGCGTACCGCTTTAATGGGCGAACAGCCCAACCCTTGGGACCTGCTACAGCCCCAGGATGCGACGAGCCGACATCGAGGTGCCAAACCATCCCGTCGATATGGACTCTTGGGGAAGATCAGCCTGTTATCCCCGGGGTACCTTTTATCCGTTGAGCGACACCGCTTCCACACGCAAGTGCCGGATCACTAGTCCCGACTTTCGTCCCTGCTCGACCTGTCAGTCTCACAGTCAAGCTCCCTTGTGTACTTGCACTCAACACCTGATTGCCAACCAGGCTGAGGGAACCTTTGGGCGCCTCCGTTACCCTTTAGGAGGCAACCGCCCCAGTTAAACTACCCACCAGACACTGTCCCTGAACCGGATCACGGTCCGAAGTTAGATACCCAAATCAACCAGAGTGGTATTTCAAGATTGCCTCCACCCATACTGGCGTATGGACTTCACCGGCTCCCACCTATCCTACACAAGCTAATTCGGATACCAATGTCAAGCTATAGTAAAGGTCCCGGGGTCTTTCCGTCCTGCCGCGCGTAACGAGCATCTTTACTCGTAATGCAATTTCGCCGGGCCTGTGGTTGAGACAGTGGGGAAGTCGTTACGCCATTCGTGCAGGTCGGAACTTACCCGACAAGGAATTTCGCTACCTTAGGATGGTTATAGTTACCACCGCCGTTTACTGGCGCTTAAGTTCTCCGCTTCGCCCCGAAGAGCTAACAGGTCCCCTTAACGTTCCAGCACCGGGCAGGCGTCAGTCCATATACATCGAATTACTTCTTCGCATGGACCTGTGTTTTTAGTAAACAGTCGCTTCCCCCTGCTCTCTGCGGCCATACAACGCTCCACCCGCGCGGGGCTTCACGTCTCCGGCCCCCCTTCTCCCTAAGTTACGGGGGCAATTTGCCGAGTTCCTTAACCACAGTTCGCCCGATCGCCTCGGTATTCTCTACCTGACCACCTGTGTCGGTTTGGGGTACGGGCCGCTCAGAACTCGCTAGAGGCTTTTCTCGGCAGCATAGGATCACTGACTTCACCTGAATCGGCTCGGCATCACGTCTCAGCCTACATGTGCTGCGGATTTGCCTACAGCACGGCCTACACGCTTACCCCGGCACAACCACCGGCCGGGATCAGCTACCTTCCTGCGTCACCCCATCGCTTGACTACTACCCGCCAGGTTCCCACGCTCCCCAACATTGACCCGAAGGTCGCCGCCGGTTTGGGTGGTTAGCACAACGAGGTTCATCAGGGTCGCTCTTTCGCGGGTACGGGAATATCAACCCGTTGTCCATCGACTACGCCTCTCGGCCTCGCCTTAGGTCCCGACTCACCCAGGGCGGATTAGCCTGGCCCTGGAACCCTTGGTCATCCGGCGGAAGGGTTTCTCACCCTTCTTTCGCTACTCATGCCTGCATTCTCACTCGTGCCGCGTCCACAACTCGATCACTCGGCTGCTTCACCCCCGGCACGACGCTCCCCTACCCACCCACACACCTGCACCAACACCCGAAGGCGCCGGCGAAGTCATTGTGTGAGTGCCACAGCTTCGGCGGTGTACTTGAGCCCCGCTACATTGTCGGCGCGGAACCACTTGACCAGTGAGCTATTACGCACTCTTTAAAGGGTGGCTGCTTCTAAGCCAACCTCCTGGTTGTCTATGCGACCCCACATCCTTTTCCACTTAGCACACGCTTAGGGGCCTTAGCTGGTGATCTGGGCTGTTTCCCTCTCGACTACGAAGCTTATCCCCCGCAGTCTCACTGCCGCGCTCTCACTTACCGGCATTCGGAGTTTGGCTGATTTCGGTAAGCTTGTGGGCCCCCTAGACCATCCAGTGCTCTACCTCCGGCAAGAAACACGCGACGCTGCACCTAAATGCATTTCGGGGAGAACCAGCTATCACGGAGTTTGATTGGCCTTTCACCC